>NZ_JAFLCJ010000004.1:0-390099 GCF_017302695.1 Leptolyngbya sp. UWPOB_LEPTO1
TTGCCAGAAAGACGATCTGTTTTTCCAAGACTGAGAAGATGCATGATACTGTGATTGGATTATTCATCAATCGTCATGAGTTCGGGCGAGCAGTATAACGTTATGCCCACACATCTAGAACACTACCGTCATCTCTCTGGCACGGTTGGTTGGGGTCAAAGCGAATGGGGCGATTCTCCATGTATGGCTGCTGTTCTTCAGCTTGCTGTGAATTTTGACACGACGAAGCTAGATAAAATTCCAGTGAAAGTGATCGATCGAGCCATCCTTACCTATGACGAGGCTGCAGCACCGATTTGTCCACTGGTATATGGGGGACCCAATGCCTGTTGGCAAAGTGGTCAAGGGATACCGGAGGACAAACCCGACGGTTGTGCAGTTGTCCGAGTGCCCAGCGTTAATTGGGCAGAAACAGTTCCGCCGTCAGGACTAATTCCTTATGCAGGAGCCTCGCCTGCGGTAAATCGCATCTCTGCTCGCGAATGGGATGTTACAGAACCAGTTCGTTGGCAGAAAGGAAGTGCAGCACCTCTGGGTGCTAGTCCAACTTATGGTTTTCTTCTTTCGGGTGGACTATCACTCGATCAATTAACAGCCGAGGATAACACCGTGTGCATCTCAGCCCTTGCAAATATCAAGCTGCACGTTACATACACTGTCCCGCCAGAAGGTGAACCTTTCCGAGCGCCAAGATAGCGCGATCGCAGCGGCAATAATTGGCAGAATCTGACGATATTCACTCCAATCAGAGGAGAATTTGAATGATGATTAGTCAAAAAACGATCGAAATCGTGAAAGCAACTGCACCCATCTTGAAAGAAAAAGGTGAAGAAGTTACTCAGCGAATGTATCAAATCACTTTTGAAGAGCGCCCTGACTATAAACGCGGCTTTGAGACTACTTGGATGCAGCATCTCGATGGGGGCGGGCAAGCACATAAATTAGCTGCCGCCGTGTATGCCTATGCGACTCATATTGATCGTCTAGATGATTTAGCGGCAGCAGTAGACCATATTGTTCATCGTCATGTCGCAACTCGGATTCTGCCTGAGCAATATCCACTAATTGGCGAAAAGTTGCTACAGGCGATGAAGGATGTTTTGCAAGATGCTGCAACGGATGAAGTGATTGCAGCTTGGGGTGAAGCCTATGATGCTTTAGCAACTCTCTTTATTCAAAAAGAGCAGGCAATCTATCAACAAGAAGATCAAGCACTTACCGAGCGATTAGTGAGAACTAACAACGCGAGTCTGTTAAGCTAACAAGGCTCTTTTTTGGCCATTAGGGGGAGCGCTAATATAAATTAGGACAGAAGGTTGATTCGGGCTGTAATCCTATCTATGCAGTAGATTTTGGGTCGGTTATCGACAGAGCGGTTGGAACACAGGTTAGCAATCCACACTTGCATGATAAACCTGTTGTCTTAATCTTGACGAGGAAGACAAACCTCATGCGGTTGCTTACAGTCGATCAGGACATATATTAGAGATGATAGGTGGGAAAAGTTAGCTGCCAAGATGTTGGAGTAGTGAACGAAGATTTATTTCTGCGTTGAAATATGTCTGTTCCTGCTCACGTATGTCGTTAGGCAGAACGGCTCAATTTTTCAAGCAAAAATTGACCACCTAAAGTCGATCAACGTGCGGCTGGACTCAGACTTAGGACACAATCGAATCTCTCTTTGAGAAGAAGTATATGTGGAGAGAGCAGATTAGGATTCCATTCAGTTTATCTCGACATTTCAAATTCAAATTTCAAAGAGAGAATGACTGAGGACACAATCATGGATATTTCTAAGGTCTATGCAGATTTAGCAGTTTATGCCGAAGGACCTGGCGGACTAGAGGGCGCGTCAGATGTGCATTTTGGAACAGTAGAGCAAGTTGAAGCTGGAAAATACATCAAACTCAAAAAGCTCGATTCTCCAGATGGGCGATCGCATTGGCTTCCGATCAGTTGGGTTCGCGCAGTCGATGAAAGCGCAGTATTTTTGAACAAAACTGCCGATGAAGCTCTCGCCGGATTGATGAATGAAGCCCCGACCGAAGGTTAGTTGATTCGTCTTAGAGAACTTAGGTAGCTTTCAATTGTAAGTGACGTTGAAAAGGATAGGGAGAAATCTGAGCCTGAGTTCTCCCTATCCCCCACCTCTTTCTCAAATTTATTTTGGCGTATTACCAGAAGCACACTAGCCTCTCACGAGAACGTAAAGGGTTGTATCGCACAATCCACAAGTGTCTGTTCTCAGTCTCTATACTGGAGACATTAGGTGGGCAAGACAGATGGATGATTTATTCCAAGAGATTGAAGCACTGGTTGATCAAGGCTTTGAAGGATTGCTAGATATTGTGCGAGTGATCGAAGGACGAGAGCCGAGAGAGCCTGAATTTCGCGTGAACCAGCCCGAAAATGTCGATCGCAGCTCCCCAACTGATGAAAGGCAATCTTTCTTTAGCGAAAATACAGTTCTGAGTACACCATCGAGCGAGGAGAGTGTACAGCCGACCCTTGCAGGTGTGGGTGGATTGTCTAGCGTACTGCGAGAGCTACGCGAACTTGTCGAGCTTCCGCTCAAGCGCCCTAATGTATTAGCCGCGCTCGGATTAGAACCGACGACAGGCGTGTTGCTGACAGGACCACCTGGAACCGGAAAAACTCTCACTGCACGTGCTTTAGCCACAGATCTCGATGTGAACTACATTGCGATCGTGGGTCCAGAAGTCATCGGAAAATACTACGGAGAAGCCGAATCTCGACTGCGCAGCATTTTTCAAAAAGCAGCACGGTCTGCTCCTTGTATTATCTTTATCGACGAAATTGATAGTCTTGCTCCCGACCGTTCTAAAGTCGAAGGCGAGGTCGAAAAGCGGGTCGTGGCGCAACTCTTGAGTCTAATGGATGGGTTTGCTAAGACAAAAGGAATTATTGTCCTAGCTGCAACCAATCGCCCGGATCATCTTGACCCTGCGTTACGTCGTCCAGGTCGGTTCGATCGAGAGATTGCATTCCGTGTGCCTGATCGCGGTGGGCGCTTAGAAATTCTTGAGATTTTAACGGCAATGATGCCCCTGCACGAATCCGTGGATCTCAATGCGATCGCTGATTTATCTGGAGGTATGGTTGGTGCAGATCTCAAAGCACTCTCTCAAAAAGCAGCTTACTCAGCACTGCGGCGACTGTTGCCGAGCTTGGATAGTCCGATGCCTGCACAGATGAGTGTGACGCAGGTTGACTTTCTAGAAGCAATTCGACACATTAAGCCTGCGGTACTGCGATCGATTGAAATCGAAGCACCGAAAGTTACCTGGGATGCGATCGGCGGACTGGATCACATTAAACAAACGCTACAAGACTCTGTAGAAGGCGCATTGCTCTATCCTGAACTGTATGATCATACTAAAGCGAAAGCACCACGCGGAATTTTGCTATGGGGCGAACCTGGAACAGGTAAAACGCTTTTGGCGAAAGCGGTTGCGGCTCAAGCTCGAGCAAACTTTATTGCAGTGAATGGACCTGAATTGCTGAGTAAATGGGTCGGAGCCTCAGAACAAGCAGTGCGAGAACTTTTCACAAAAGCGCGTCAGGCATCTCCCTGCGTTGTTTTTGTCGATGAAATTGATACGCTTGCGCCAGCACGCGGAAGATATCAAAGTGATTCAGGAGTGAGCGATCGCGTGGTCGGTCAACTGCTCACAGAACTCGACGGTTTGCATGACTGTACGAATGTGCTCTTTGTCGGAGCCACAAATCGTCCGGAAACCCTCGATCCTGCCTTGCTGAGAGCAGGACGATTAGATTTGCAACTCAAAGTAGATCTCCCCGACCACATGAGTCGCCTCGCTATCTTGCACGTGCATAATCGCGATCGCCCGTTGGAGGAGGTAGAGTTAGACTCATTCGCTGCCCAAACAGAAGGCTGGAATGGGGCTGATCTAGCGCTGTTAAGCAATCAAGCAGCATTAGAAGCAGTGCGCCGCTATCGTACTCAAGGCATGAATGATCCGACCTGTTTGAGGATTACAATAGATGATTTTACGATCGCCTATCAACGGCTTTTGCTTCAGCGCGAAATGGCTCGTTAACTGCTTGTGAGCTTAGGAATGCGATCGAACCTGATCCCTGAAACGTCTTTACAGCTTATAACCAGAGAGCTTTTTTACATCCTCGATTGTCTTTAAACATCCTCTAAGGATGTTCTGAAGTCACGCGATCGTACTCTACCTTGCCGTAATCGAGCTTGATTACGCGATCGCTAAATTGAAAATAATGATCATCATGACTAATCACCCAAACCGTTTTACCCCGATGCTTTAATTTCGGCAAAAACTCGGTGTAAAACAATTCTCGGAAGATTGGATCTTGATCCGAAGCCCATTCGTCGAACAAATAGATCGGACGATCCTCCAAGTAAGCTGTCAACAATGCCAACCGTTTTCTTTGACCTTGCGACAGTTCAGTGGTTGATAATCTTCCATCTACAACCTGAACTTTGTGTTCAAGCTGTAACTGCTGAAGATAGCGCTGAGCATCCTCGTCAGACGCATCTAAGCCGAGTAAGCGATCGAATAAGTAGAAGTCAGCAAACACCGTTGAAAAATGCTGTCGATACCATTCTCGATTGTGCTCAGTAATCGGTTCGCCATCGAGTAAAATCGTGCCAGTTTCGGGCGCATATAATCCCGTTAAAAGCTTAGCGAAGGTAGATTTTCCGCTACCGTTGCCACCAACGATAAACACAATCTCGCCTGCATTCAATGTTAAATCGATCGTGCCTAAAGTAAACTTCGTATCTTCAGACTGATAGTAGCTATGCGTCACACCTTTCAGCTCTAAGCGGTTCCACGTCTGAACTGGACTGGGAATCGTTGTAGACTCGGCTTTTTGCTTCAAGGACAACCCTAGCATGTCGATCTTTTGCAATGACACACTTGCTTGGCTCAGAATCGGCAATTTCAGCACCATCTTATCCAATGGCAACATCAAATAAGTAAACGTCAAAACATAGCCGGACAAGGTTTCAGGCGGAATCGATACAAGACCTGGCAAGGCAAACATCACAAACCCGATCGCAAAAAAGAAGATCAGCTTGCCCCAACTTCCTGCCGACGCAAAGAGCACTAAAGCGTGAATGTTATGCCGACGAAATGACGCGGAAGCGGTCTCTAACTCATCGCGCAGAAACACCTGACGGCGCGGGTAATGCAGCTTCATCTCTTTGATGCCATCGGTAATCGATCGAAAATGCCGAAACAACACATCTTGATCTTCGCGTGCAAATACCATCCGACGACGAGCTTGGTTGAGCATCCATTGACAAGTTGCGAATGCAAAGAAAAACAACCCCATCACCATCGCAAACACAACCCAAGACAGCGAACCAATATAAACAAAACAGCCAACAACTGTCGCCAAATCGATACACAAAAACGGAAACGAAGAAACCGCAGTGGCGACCGCTTGTACATCTTCGGTCAAAGTTGCCATCATGCGCGCATTTCCAAGCTGCTCCAAATGCCGCAACTCCGACGACAAAATTTGTCGGCTTAACTGCAATCTCAATTTAAAGACTGCATCCTGCGCCAACTGAATCAGCACCATCTGCGAAATCACGCTCGTGATCAGCGACACGATCGCTAATCCGACAAATGCCCACGCAATCTGTGACACGGCACCATTGCCCAAGGCGCGGCTAATTAATGCAATTAATCCTGCACTACTCGCCCCGCTCAAAAAACCCGTCAAAATCGCGATCGACACTAATTTACGAGATGAGCGGAACAAAAATGAAATCAATTGCATAGCAGGAGTTAAAAGGGTTCTGGTAAGGTAGACGCAAATTTGGGCAGTGTAGATTTAGCAAGTTTATGGACGATTACCCTTGTGATGACACCATCTACATCTGAGTTTCGATCGAAACTAAACGTTCCCGTGTTGGCTCCCGGAAACGTACAGACAATTCAGCTCGAATCGATGCTACAAGATTTGCCTCTGTATGATTTTGCGGCAGAGTTGGACGTTTTGGGAACGGAGGTGGCTGAGATCTTTGAGCAGCATCCGTTACTCCCAGGGGTAATTTTGACTGAAAATGGGCGCTTTTTGAGCCTGATTTCCCGCCATCGTCTGTTGGAATATTTGCTCCGTCCCTACGGAATTGACCTGTTTCTTGAGAAACCGTTGCGGATTTTACAGAGTTACGATCGCACAGTGCCGCTGATTCTCAGTGGCGACACTCCGATTCTCACCGCTGCCCAACAAGCCTTGCGTCGTCCGTTTGACCGACTGCGCGATCCGATTGTCGTGCGTCTCGGTGCAGATCAATACCGAATTCTCGATCCACATGAATTAAATATTGCCTATTGGCAACTGCGCGGTATTGAAACCCAAGTCAGAATCGAACGCCTCCAGCTTCAAATGCTCCAGAGCGAGAAAATGGCAAGTTTGGGACGCTTGGTCGATGGAGTGTCTCACGAAATTCTCGATCCCGTCAGTTTTATCTGGGGAAATTTGAGTCATATTGCCGAGTACAGCCGCAGTTTGTTGGAAATTATCGGCGCTTACGAGAAATGTATTACGGACGTTCCCCAGAAAGTGATCGATCTCAAAGAAGCGATCGAGTTCGATTATATTCGCGAAGATCTGCCCAAAACGCTAGACAGCATCAAAACTGGAGCCGAGCGTCTCTCCCGTCTTGCCAATAGCTTGCAGAATTTCTGCCATATCGATGAAGTGTATCCGCGTCCAGCCAATTTACATGACTGTCTCGACTCGGTGCTGCTGCTGCTGAAAAGCCGCCTGTCGAGCGACATTCAAGTCACGAAAAATTATGGACACCTGCCGCCAGTGCCTTGCTTCATTAGCCAACTGAGCCAGGTGTTTATGAATATTTTGAATTGTTCAATCGATACGCTGCTGAATCAAGCTGCATACCGAGAACAAAATCCTGACCTAGTAAGCTCTGACGCTCCACAAATTAGAATTTCAACCGAAGTTTGCTCGATCGATGGAACTGGACAGCGTTGGGTTGCGATTCAAATCGCAGACAACTCAAGCGAAATGTCGATCGAAATTCAACGTCAACTCATGCAAGCCTTTTCTACCGAACTCACGAAAGAAACCAGTCTTGCGACAAGTTATCGAATTGTGACAGCAAGACATAGCGGCATCTTCCGAGTTTACTGCGACATTTCACCGAGATTACGGGGCACAGTGTTTGAAATTTTGCTGCCTTTAAACTAGAAAATGCGGAAAAGATGTTTACAAAAATTCGGAAAGTGTTACATTAGCGCTGTAGAAAAGGAAGAATAAAGCCAATCGTCAAGTATGACTTGGCTCTATCGTTCGCAGACTTGCTGACCTCACCGCATTCAGGTAAAGATTATGTCGCTGACCGGACTGATTCAAGGCGTAAACTCGTTTCACAGCAATTACTTCAACGATCACCGAGAATTATTTGAGCGGCTCTCTGGAGGACAATCTCCCGACGTTTTATTCATCACCTGTTCTGATTCACGCATTGATCCCTGTCTGATCACCCAAGCCCAACCCGGCGAACTGTTCGTGATGAGAAATGTCGGCAATATTATTCCGTCTTATGGGGCAGCGAGTAGTGCGGAATCAGCCGGAATCGAGTATGCAGTCCAGGCGTTGGGCATCAAAGACATTATTGTCTGCGGGCATTCGCACTGTGGGGCAATGAAAGGATTGCTGCAAATTGGCACGCTGGCTGAACAAATGCCTGCTGTTTATGACTGGCTCAAACGCCATGGAGAAGCGACCCGTCGAGTCGTACAAGATAACTATGCAGGAATTGAGCCAGAGAAATTATTGAAAATCGCGATCGAACAAAACATCCTCACCCAAATCGAAAACCTTGAAACCTATCCGGCAATTCGCTCCAAACTCCATGCAGGTAAGTTAAACCTTCATGCCTGGATGTATGAGATCGAGACGGGCACTGTATTTGCCTTTAATGCAGAGAAACACCGTTTCATGTTGATGGAAAAGCGATCGTTCCCCGTCCCCGACCCATTAATCACGCACATCGCAAGCTAAAATCTGGAGCACTCCGAGGATGGAAAAGCTCAGAGTGCTTTTCCCATAACAGATCATCAAGTTAAACGAGTCACTCCTAATCCTGCCATTCGCTGATAGACCGATTGCGTCGGAGCAATCCACACGCGCCCTGTTCCTCGGAACGTTTGCAGAAATCCTTCACCACTGGTCATAGCTCCCATCAGAGAGTTCGAAGCTTTCTCCACACTGAACTGAATTCCACTGGTTCGCAACAACGCAAACGACCCATCGACTTGCAGGGTTTCATTCTCTAATGTTAATTCCATAATCTCGCTTAACGGGACAGGAATCCGAAACACGACAATTCCTGTGCCCATCACCTTCGTTTGATAGCGTCCTTCTCCACCTGCAACTCGTGCGCTAAAGCTTTCAACCCGATGCGCGCCAACTTGTATGGAATTCTCACTACAGCAAAACAATCCCTGATCCGCATACAGCGTTTGGTTGTTTAGCTGCATGAACCAGTAATGTCCAAAGGTGGGTTCTAAGTAAATTTCACCCGTGCCACTGTACAACGGCTTGAACATCGTTTCACCCGTACGTGCTGCTGCCAGTGCGCCTTTGACGAGTCCTCCAACCCCTTCTCCCATTCCGGTTGAGCTTTCCATCTCAATCCGACCTTTACTAAATTGCAGTGCTCCCGGTTCTGTGCGAATTCCATCTTTCTCTAAGCGCACTCGTAACTGGCGTAAATGCACGCCTGCTTTGTTCAGAACGTGCAGTTGCTCCGCGATCGCAAGGGTTTCACTTCCCGCCAGTGGTTTATATTCCAACAATTCAAACGTCGTGCCACCACGAGTCACACTATGAACGACGTGAAAAGGCAAATTATTTTCAGTCATAATCCGTTACCTCAGACTGCTCGATTTATCTCAAGAATGCCCCTTACTCACTGCGTAATGCTGTAATCGGATCAAGTCGAGCCGCATTTCTCGCTGGAATTACTCCGGCGACTAATCCCACTCCTAACGCTAAAGTGAGTCCAGCCGCGATCGCAACTCCAGAAATAATGAATGGAAAGCTAAACGCCGTTGAAGCAGCAAACGCTAAGCCTAAACCGACTGCCACCCCGATCGCGCCTCCCATCAGGGAGACTAAAATTGCTTCGGTGAGAAACTGACTCAGTACTGCTTGATTTGTCGCCCCGATCGCTTTTCTGACTCCAATTTCACGAGTTCGCTCGACAACCGAAACGAGCATAATATTCGCGATCCCAATTCCGCCCACAATTAACGAAATCCCCGCGATCGCGCTCACCAATACCGTAAACAATCCCACAACACTACTAAATGTATTAATAATGTCCACCTGATTACTAATCCGAAAATCATCCGGTTTGGGAGGATAGATATTATGTCGAACTCTCAGCAGATTCGTGACTTGAAATTGTGCTGCTTCAAGTTCTTCTGGACTGTTTGCCTTCACCCAAAACCCGCTAATTGCCCGACCATTGAGCGAATTATTTCCCACAATCCGCGCCGACATATTCGTCAATGGGATGTAAACGCGATCGTCTTGATCTTGCCCCCCGACTGATCCTTTTGACTCTGCCACACCGACGACTGTATAGCGCCCATTCTGAATCCGAATATTTGCTCCGATCGCTCGTTCTCCAGATGCAAATAAGGTATCCCGGACTGCACTGCCCAAGACGACCACTGAAGTGGCATTGACCAGATCGTCTTGAGTGAAAAACTGTCCTTCTTGGGGTTGAATTTCTTTGACATCAGGATAGTTCAAATCCACACCCAAGATTGAAGTCGAAGTATTCTGATTGCCATACACAACCTGTCCGCCCCGCTGCAAATAGGCAGTGACTCCTGCTGCTGCTGGAGCTTGTTTCCCCACGGCTTGAGCATCTTCAAAGGTCAATGTACTCGCTGAACCTGCTCCTTGACTGATCCCGCCCGATCGAGCGACCCCAGACAGAACCAGCATGACATTTGTCCCTAATGCCTGAATCTGCTGTTCAGTTGCTTTCTGCACGCCTTGCCCAACCGAAGTCACTGTGATCACCGAAGCGATGCCAATAATCACACCGAGCATGGTCAAACTCGTTCTTAATCGGTTGCTCCACAAGGCTTCTACTGCCATGCTGAAGATCTCTAGCAGTGGCACTTGTCTGACTCGAAGTTTTCCCATGGTTCTAACCTCCGCCCCGTCTACTGCCACCACCAGGAGCGCCGCCGCCAGGAGCGCCTGGGAACACCGATGGCGTTCTTGAAGTGGGTCGCTCACCTTGCGGAAAACTGAGCAACACTCGATCTCCTTCTTTTACTCCTGATTCAACGACTGTTTTGTCGTCGATCAAAGCTCCGGTTGTAATTTTCTGAAATCGGGGTCTGTCTTGTCCTGCTAGTAAAACGCCTGTCCCTTCAGCCCGCCGAACAATTGCAACAGTGGGCACAACCAGCGCATTTTCAAGCTTGCCAACATTAAATTTCACATTGACATTCATGCCTGCTTGCAGTTGGTTGTCTCGATCGTCGATCGCAGACTTGACCTCAAAGTTCGTGACATTTTGATCCACGGTCGATTGATTAGCAACTTGCACAACGGTTCCTTTAAAGGACTTGCCTGGAAAAGCGTCTGCTTCGATCGTCACAGTCTGTCCGACTTTAATTCGAGGAATACTCGTTTCTGGAACTTTTGCCACAATTTGATTGGTTGCAGCAAGAGCCAGAATCGAAGAAGAGGTTGCAGAACTCACGTCACTACTTGAAGTCGTTGGGGTAACAAACGAACCGGGATCAGCAAACTTTCGAGTTACCACTCCCCGAAAAGGCGCTCGAATAATTGTGTCGTTAATCTGAGTTTGAACGGTTTTGAGCTGTCCTTGAGCATTCATCAACTGAGCGCGAGCCGTTTCAATGTCTTCGGATCGTGCCCCTTCTTTCTGCAAACTCAATGCTTGCTTGAGCTGGTCAACCTGAGCACGTGCCGCTTCAATGTCTTCAGGTCGGGTTCCCGTTTGCTGTAAGTTGGTCGCTTGTTTAGCTTGTTCAACTTGAGCACGAGCAGTTGCTAATGCGGTTCGAGAGGTGTCAAATTCTCGCTGAGACAGTGCTCCAGATCCAAAGAGTCTTTGATTCTGATTAAAGTTCAGTTCGGCTTGTTGTAAGTTTGCTTCGGCTGCGGCTAATTGCGATCGCGATTGAGCAATTTCTTGGGGACGATTTCCAGCAACTAATTTATCGAGATTGGCTTGTGCTGCTGCGAGTTGTGCCTCGGCTTGAGCAATTTCCTGCGGGCGATTGCCAGATTCAAGCTTTGTCACATTCGCCTGAGCGCTAGCAACTTGTGCTTGTGCTTGCATCAATTGTCCTTGGAAGTTGGAGTCATCCATGTAAGCGAGCACTTGCCCGGCTTCGACTTGATCTCCTTCTTTCACTAATAACTGTTTGAGCACACCCGAACTTTTCGGGCTGACATTGACCGATTGAGCGGGTTGGACAGTTCCGTTAGCAGAGATCGTGATGTCGGTATCTGTTCGCTCTACGGTGACAGTTCGCACACGCCTCTGGGATTCCTGTTTTTGAGAGCCTAGGTATAGAGTGTATGCAAAGTATCCACCTACAGACACTAAGCCAATCGCTATGAACCAAACCACCCACTTTGGCATCTTTAACTGAAATTTAATCCTTTGATGCACAGTTTCATTTCCTCTTCTTCGCAGCTTGTGTCGCAGCATGTTGCCCTTTTCAGTTTAGACAGTGCGATCATCGTTAGACTGCAAAAAGCAAGATAGCGTTCAATTCTCCGCATTCAAGGATATGAAATTGTTGCAGTTATAGGGCGATAGGCTTGCTTCTATACGGAAGTACATAAAATGATCAACATACGTCATCTACCTAAAAGCGGATTGTAGGGCAGAAGTTCTTTCTATAAATCATGATCTCAAATTGATTAGAACCTTCGATCATGACGCTTGATCCATTTTAGAGAGACGTACATGAATAATACGGAGTAGTATTAATTACTTTCCAAATTTAAAGTTTTCATGAAGTTAAGCCTTCCTTGTTGCGCTCAGTTTTTTTTTCGAATAAGTTTTTTTTGGAGTTAAGATGTGCCACTAAAGCGTAACTGTCCACTCTGAACACTTTGTCAGAAAGCCAGTTTTAACCCTGCTTGCAAAAGCTAAATAACTTAGCTCTAGCTCAGTTGGTAGACCTCTCAACTCTGTTATCAGGAAGCATCTCTAGCAGCACATTCGTAAAGTATCTTGGCAGCATCGATTGATTCATGCACTGAGGCTACGGCTTTACATTTGCTTGCTAGCACTGGTCGGTCACTCTTCCTGTGTCTCAGCACACATTCGTAGAGTAATTTGTTTTTTATGATTGACTTATCTCTTTGCCCGAAACAGTTTAGTCTATCTCCATCTACAGCTTCGCTTCATCGTTGTTGGGAAAGGACTAGGCATTGAACTTCAAAATAGATTTCTACAATGTGCATTGATTCTCTACTTTTGTATCTTTGCGTCTTTGTATCAATGCACTCAGAAAATTACTAGTAATCATCTGAAACTGACATCTTAGGTAAAAGCTCATTCTGTAACTAAGCTTGACTAGATTTTGAGTTTTACTAGTTCAAACTAATTGGCTATGCCAATTGGGAAAAGTCTTGTTTCCTGAAATCTTCCAATTTTTCAGATAGTTGTTTTAAGACTGCTCTTCAAGCAGCTTTCAGGCTGCGAAATGGCTATATATGCTGACCTCCTTTCGCTACGGGAGTGTTGAACCCGTCTCTTCAGATGCTGATTCCAAAATTACTCTCATTGACTACATCACGAACTGCTTGCAAGCGCGACTTAAGAGCGCCAATCATGCAGCTTCGTAAAGGTACTAATATTCGGGAATTGCGCGTTCTGTCTCTATTTAGCTTAGATGCGCTGGCAATCTATTTAGCATGGTATTTCGCTCAATCACTGAGCACACCTTGGAGCATTTTTTGGACAACTGACAATCCAGTTTCATTCCTGCCAATCTTAGGGATTGAACTGGGTGTTTTGGCTTCAGGAGGGTTTTATCAATCAGGTGAGTCACGACGAAACTATGCTGGACTCGTTCGAGCCTTATCGATCGCAAATGTTCTTCTACTCCTGACAGCTTATTTCTATCAACCTTCGCAATTTATTTCGCGATCGCACTTCCTCTTTTTCTGGTGCTTTAGCATTGTTCTAGTTGTTGGAGCACGTTTCTGCATCGATCAAGGTCTGATTATGCTGCGACAGCGCGGACTGATTCGATATTCAGTGATGTTGATTGCTGAACCCCAAGAGCTAGATCCTGCTCGTCAAATGATTAGCCGAGAGGATCGCTACAATTTGGTCAGCATCCTAGATGCACGATCGCTTGATGTAAACCTACGGTATGAGACGTTCAAATCGATTCAAGATAAGGGAGTTGCCGAGGTTTTTATAACTTGGTCAGTGATCAAAGATCGGCTGTTTCTCTGTTGGCAATTTCAAGCTGCGGGTATTGTTCTACATGTGATCCCTGTTGGGCTAGAAGCACTCTTTCAAGCGTGTCAATTTTGGTCTATCGGAAAACTGCCTGCGCTCAGTTTTTCCCCCCCAACCATTACAGGGAAGGATTTTTGGATTAAGCGTTCATTTGATATCTGTGTCGCAGGGTTGCTTCTTATGCTACTATTTCCGCTCAACTTATTGATTGCATTGCTTATTAAGCTAGACTCTCCCGGAGCAATTCTATATCGCCAGGTTCGGATTGGACTTCATGGAAAAACTTTTAAGGTTTGGAAGTTTCGTACTATGGTCGAAAATGCGGAGCAGTTCCAGACCCGGTTGGAGGCTCAAAATGAGATGAAAGATGGCATTCTTTTCAAGCTCAAGGATGATCCGAGAATTACACGCTTAGGAAGTTTCCTACGTAGAACGAGCTTGGACGAACTTCCTCAACTCATTAATGTTCTCTTAGGTGAGATGAGTTTAGTTGGTCCTCGTCCGCTTCCAATGAGAGATGTTGAAAAGTTCTCTGAAAATCACTTTGTTCGGCACGAAGTTTTGCCTGGCATTACTGGACTATGGCAGGTGTCTGGACGCTCTACAATCACAAACTTCGAAGAGGTGATTCGCCTTGATTTAACCTATATCCAAAATTGGACTCTCTTGCTTGATCTAGAAATTTTGCTCAAAACACTCAAAGTTATTTTCAGGAGAACGGGAGCCTACTAGCTAATCTGTTTCGGATTTTGATGAATATAAAGTACGTTTCGGTACTTCTAGGTGCGGTTCGGCTTGCGGTTCAATGCACACTCTAAAGAGCTTGTTAAAATCATGTTAGAAACATCTGAGTCTACGCTTTCTGATCAAGCTGATGAAGCATCTGATAAGCCTGATACGCTCCCTGTCCGATCAAAATGTTCAGATGCTTCTGTTGTCTTGCCTTCCTCTAAATCTAATCAGAGCAACATTTCTACTGAAAGTAGTTTCTTGGCGTATTATGACTCTTACGTTGGAAGCTCAAGATACGATTCTTATGCTTGGGCAGGTCGTAGTGCAATGCAGCAACGTGAGTATCCTAATCATTTAGCAAAGGTTGGATTCCTAGGATTGGGATTACTTGGATCATTATGTGTAGGATACTGCTTGTATAACGGTGCTGGTCAAAATATTCTTTTAATTGCCCATCGCGAGATCGTCAAGCAACCGCAGAAGCCATATGACGATCGTTTATCAATTCCAGATATATTCTTGCCAGATCAAACCCTAAGTGAGCCTAATCTTACATTGCAGAAACCAGATTTAGCAGAGTCAGCGCTATCTTGCAATCCATCTGCCGTTTACTCTCCCTCTGTGCTTCGGGATGTTCATTCCTCGTCAACTTTGTCTGATCGTACTGCATTACCTTTGCAAGATTCAGGTTCTTTGTGTGTTCTTCCTCAGCAGGATTTATCTAGTTCTAGAGCGGAGGCTGAATCTATTAAGCAGGAATCTGTTTCTCGTTCATCTCATCTTTTGAGTGCATTGGGTGCATCACAACAGGGTGCAACTTCTCAGATTGTTCCTCAGCCTAAATCTTTACCCCTACCTCTGTTGAACTCAAATTCACATGGTCCTGCTAATCCTGACCTTGATTTCCAGCAGGATGCACCTTCTGATCTGTCTTTCTCAGAGTACTCACAAAGGACTTTCAAGTCCCATCTCAATTCGCAGATTCCATCCACTCTTGACGATAAGACTACATTTCCCCAAAGCGCTTTGCCTATTCTTACCCCTAGCTCACTGCCTTCAAATGCAGATGCGCATGTTCTGCAAGCTCCTACAATGCCTCTAAAAGAACGAGAGAAATCTAACTTCAATCTCTCGCCACAGCCTACTGAGATCAACCAGGATAAGCACAACGTCGAGCAGTTACAGTCTTCTACTTAATTCCTAATTCATTCAAAAATCAGCGGTTTTATGATGGTTAAACTTCAGGCTTAATCGGCTCAAATTGTCTACCTTGCTTCTGAGCTACGGTAGGTAGTAGAAGCATTTTGTGTATCCTAATTCATTCCTTTAACTTATGTTTTCTTCTCCTGACTCTTCAATCGTCGCAGATACGATAGGCTCTCCTGAAAAGCTCAATCTTCAGAAATATTGGTTGAGTGTGAAACGTCGATGGTTACCAGCGTTTCTAGTATTTAGTAGCTTAATGGGTGCAGCAACGTTGTATGCCATCTATCGAGATCCAGAGTATGATGCATCTGGAAAATTGCTTGTCAAGACAGATAGGAAAACATCGCTTTCCGGAATCGCAACTGAATCGGGACGACTTGAAGCCATTACTTCTAAAACTGATCCGCTCAATACCTATGCAGAGATTCTGAGATCTTCTCCAGTTATTCAAGCCACGATCGATCAGTTGGAACTTACAGACAAGGACGGCAAGCCCCTCAAGCGCAAGGACTTTCTCAAGAAGATGAAAGTCAAGCCTGTCGTGGGGGCAGATGTTTTGCAAGTCACTTATACAGATAGCTCACAAGATACGGCAATTGCGGTTGTCAATCAGTTGATCAAGTACTCGATTGAAGCGAATGTTGCGGCAAATCGCTCGGAAACGATCGCGGCAAGAAAGTTTGTCTCAGAACAGTTACCTATCGTAGAAAATAAAGTGAATCAGGCAGAAATAAGTCTGCGTCAGTTCAAAGAGTCAAATGCTGTGGTCGATTTGGTCAAAGAATCCGAAAGTATGGTGATGACTCTGGCTGATCTTGATCGCAATATTTCAAAATCACAAGTTGAGTTGTCTCAAGCAAATGTTCGGGCGGCAGAACTGAGCAATCAAGTTGGGATGAACTTGCAGCAGGCACTCGTTGCAACAGACTTAAATTCCTCTAGAACTGTTCAAGTGGCACTCTTGGAGGCGAAGCAAGCGGAAGCTGCTCTAGCGAAGCAACAAGCAATGTATCGAGAGGAACATCCTTCGATACATCAACTTCGTCGTCAGCAAGATGCTGCACGAGAAACATTGCAAGAACGAATGGCAGAAGTTGTCGGTTCAAATGCGCACGTCTCACAGCGTGAGGTGGAAGTTGGGGGTAGCCGAAGGGACCTTGTGGCTGAGCTTGCAGAGGCAGAAATAGAGAGGTTAAGTATCAATAGTCGTCTGTCTGCACTTAAAGAAGCGCAAGCTAACTATCGCTTTCGTGCTGGTGCTATTCCAGCCCTCGAAAAGCGGCAGCGTGAACTAGAACGACAGCTAGATGCAGCTCAAACGACCTACAAGACGCTATTGACAAAGCTACAAGAGGCTCAAGTTGCAGAGAATCAAAACGTCGGCAATGCGAGAATCATTTCACCTGCCGAGATTCTGCCGACAAAACTGACTTCTCGCAAGGCGTTCTTAGTAGCAATTGTAGGGCTGGCAGGATTGATTCTAGGAATTGCGACCGCTCTGTTGACGGATTATATGGATCAATCTGTCAAGACATTGCGAGAAGCTCGTGAGCTATTTCAGTACACTCTTTTGGGGGTGATTCCAACTCTTGATGCGAGTCGATCTCTACGAGGATCGACGGTACCGAGCATTGTTGGACGAGATATTACAACTTTTGCAGCCCAAGAAGCTTATCGGATGCTCCAAGCCAATCTCAAGTTCTTGGCAACTTCGGATCAAGAACTGAAATCGATTGTGATAACTAGCTCAGTTCGTCAAGAGGGCAAGTCAGCGGTTGCGGCGAATTTAGCACTTGCGGTGTCACAAGTCGGAAAACGAGTGTTGCTGATTGATGCTGACTTACGTTATGCCTGTCAGCACCATATTTGGGATTTAACCAATCAGTTTGGGTTGAGTAATGTGATTGTCGGACAGACAGAAGTGAACGATGCGATCGAAGCTGTTTTGCCAAACTTAGACGTACTGTCAGCAGGTACGGTTCCGCCTAATTCTCTAGCTTTACTCGATTCGCAACGCATGCGATCGTTGCTTGACTCATTTACTCAGATCTACGACTTCGTGATTCTAGATACACCTGCTCTGTCAGGTATGGCAGATGCTACAGTCCTCAACAATATGGTCGATGGGAGTGTGTTAGTTGTGCGTCCGGGCACTGTAAGCACAATGGCTGGACAGGCGGCAAAACGTTATCTACAAGAGTCTGGACAGAAGGTTTTAGGCATGGTTGTGAATCATTTTAATGCTGCGAAAGAGCCAGATAGCTACTTTTACTACATGCAGGATCACTCCATGTCTGCTGTTGAGAAGAGCCGTTCTGCTCCACAAGCTTCATAGGTCGAGGAGAAAAATGCTGATGCTGCGAATGAATTGGAAGCTAGGGATCTGTTTGACAGGAATTGTGGTGGGAAGCATCTTGCTCCCTACACTCTATACATCTGCTCAAACAGTTGAGGTCAAAGCAACAGGCTCTCATTCAACAACAACAGACGCAGGGTACATTTTAGGTTCAGGCGATCAGATCGAGATTAATGTCTATGGATACTCTGAGTATTCTGGAGCACGAGTGATTCTGGCAGATGGCACGATTTCTCTGCCTGTCATTGGCTCTGTGGTTGTTGCGAATCATACTCCAACTAGCCTAGCGAAAATGCTAGAAAGCCGATTAAATCGGGTTCTTGTCGAGCCGACTGTTACAGTGAGTATGGTTACCCTACGCCCTGTTGTGATTAATATTGCAGGAGAGGTTCAGCGCCCAGGACCCTTTCAGCTTCGGAGCTTGACGACGGCTGCGTCAGAATCCTCTGGAGCTAGAGTTGTGGAAGGACAGCGAGGTTTACCTACTTTGACTTCGGCGCTAATGGAAGCAGGTGGAGTAACCCGAAACGCTGATATCCGGCAGGTCATGCTGAGACGAGTCCTAGCAGATGGTCAAGTTAAAACCATGATAGTGAACCTGTGGGACACGATATGGTCTGATCAGCATCAAGAAGATCTGATTTTAAGATCTGGAGACTCAATTTATGTTCCGAAATTAGCGGCGGATGCGACGCTCGATCGACGATTGTTAGCTCGATCTCGATTGTCACCGATGACTGTTCGGGTTCGGATTGTGGGAGAAGTTCGCGCACCAGGAGAAGTGCAAGTCTCTCCTGATAGTACTTTATCGGGTGCGATCGCAAGTGCAGGCGGATTTACAAAAGATGCAAAAGCAAGTGAGATTGAACTCCTACGGTTAAACGATGCGGGGCAGGTTGAGGCTCAAAAAATTGATCTGAGAAAGCTCAATGATCAATATCAGATTCAAGAGGGCGATGTTGTCGTCGTTCCTGAAAAAAGTCGAGCTGCCATCGCTCGTACAGTCGGTCAAATTCTCAGCCCATTTGGTGCTTTGCTTCGATTTATCACAGGGTTCTGATTTAGCGTTTTTCTATTAGAGAGGAGAAAGTATGGTTACAGCAGCGAGGACATCGATAACAGGATTGGACTCCGTACTGCGAGTAGTAAATCGCGCCTATAAAGCGAGCAAATCTTGGTTCTCGCCCTTTGTCCGGTACTATCCAGCAGGTCATTTTTACTCTCCTCTTCCTGATTTATCAGCGATTAGAAGTCAAGCTCAACATGAACTGGATCAGCATAGCTTTCTAGGCATTGACTTGCATGTTCAATCGCAATGTGAATTACTCAAAGCATTTTCAGCATACTATGCGGAGATTCCATTTCCTGAAACAGCAGCCTCATCGAATCGGTATTATTACCAAAATCGCTTCTTTTCATATGGAGATGCGATCGTACTTTATTCAATGCTGCGCCATTTTCAGCCGAAAAAATTGGTAGAGGTTGGATCGGGATTTTCCTCAGCCGTTATGCTCGATACAAAAGATCGCTTTCTCGCGAAAGATACACAGTTTACCTTTATTGATCCCTATCCTGAGCGATTGCTAGGCTTACTCAACTCCGACGATCAACAGCAGCATCTCATTCTTCAGCAAACGGTTCAGCACACTGATTTGGCGTACTTTGAAGCATTAAATGCTGGAGATATTTTGCTGATTGATTCTTCGCATGTTGTGAAGGTTGGCAGTGATGTAGGCTATCTCGTCTTTCAAGTTTTGCCTCGACTGAAACCCGGTGTAATCATTCATTTTCATGATATTTTCTGGTCATTTGACTATCCTCAGTCTTGGCTAGAAGATGGTATCGCTTGGAATGAGGCTTACTTTCTCAGGGCATTTCTTCAGTACAACACTTCGTTTGAAATCTTGTACTTCAACTCATTCATGAGCCAGTTTCATACGGTAGAAGTTGAGCGAAGTTTGCCGATGTGTCTGAAGAATCCAGGAGGTAGCTTGTGGCTGAAAAAAGTCAAATAGCCACCCAATGATATTTTGTTGTTTCATGTTGTGCGATCCCATGGATTATTCTTCTCTGTCTAGTTTTAGTTCCAATAGTTTCACATCGTTCCTGAGACAAATTCGCTTGAGCTTGAGTGGAATCAAGCGCGGATTGGTGTTCTTAGGGCTGAGGTATGTTACTGAAATTCCGTCGCAGCAAGTTCGGCAGCTCATCTTTCAGGGGATGGGAATGAAGATTGGGACGAAAAGTTTGCTTTATATGGGCAGCGAGATTAGACATCCGAAGGGCATTATAATCGGCGATCATACAACGATCGGACATCGCTGTGTCTTAGATGGACGTGCAGGGCTAACAATTGGCAACAACGTTAATTTGTCATCGGAAGTGATGATCTGGACAATGGAACATGATCCAGCAGATAAGCAGTTTGCATCGGTTCGTGCAGCAGTAACGGTGGAAGACTATGCATGGTTGAGTTGTCGAAGCACGATTTTGCCAGGAGTGACAATTGGCAAAGGTGCAGTTGTTGCGGCTGGTGCAGTGGTTACAAAATCTATTGAGCCGTTCACGATTGTTGGAGGAGTCCCTGCACGGGTGATTGGAATACGACCCCAATCGCTCGACTATCAACTGGGTCAGCATAACAACCTTTGGTTTGTTTAGGAAGGCAGCGATGACAACGCTCTCATCTCAATCAATAGCTCCTTGCTTGCTCGCATTTTCCCATCACCCTTTTCAATTGCTGAATCTAGGCTGTGGGAAGACGTTTCAGGCAGCTTGGCACAATGTCGATCTCAATCCATGTAGCTCAGAGGTCAGACGGTTAGATCTCAGAAAAGGTCTAGAATTTCCAGATCAGGTTTTTGATGCTTGCTACAATTCGCATGTGCTTGAGCACTTAGATCCCAGTGAAGCGATCGACAGTCTCAGCCAGATGTATCGTGTACTCAAACCTGGCGGCATTGTCCGCATTGTCGTGCCCGATTTAGAGGGTGTCGCACGTCTGTATTTACAAGTTTTAGAGCGAGTCGAAGCGGGAGATCAATCTGCTGAAGCGAGCTATGAATGGATGCAACTTGAGATGCTCGATCAAATTTCTCGAGTGCAGCCTGGCGGGCGAATGAAAGCCATCATCAACCAGACCCAGCAGACGCGACATCCGTTTATTCTTTCTCGGTTGGGAGCAGAGTTTGAACTGTACGAGCAGTTTGTGCCGAAGACGATTTGGCAAAAGGTTCAAACCGTGCAGTTGGGTCAGATGATTCGACGGTTGAGAAATCAGATTGCTCGTCGTATTGTGTCTGTCATCGCAGGACGAAATGCGGCTGAAGCATTTGATGAGGGACTGTTCCGGCGCTCTGGAGAAGTGCATCGCTGGATGTATGATCGCCATTCACTAAAAAAATTACTGCAAGAAGTCGGATTTGAGGAGGTAAAAGTATGCAGAGCAGATGAGAGTGGAATTCCCAATTTTAATGACTATGAGCTTGATCTCTATCACGGGAGGATGAGGAAGCCTGATTCTTTATTTATTGAGGCGGTTAGACCCAGATTATGATGCGTAAACTTTCTGCTCTCACACCACGTCCCGGCTCAGCTAAGGTACTCTCTAATATGTCCTGGCTGATGGTAGACAAGGCGCTACGTTTGGGGGTAAGCGTTTTCGTTGGCGCATGGATGGCGCGGTATTTGGGTCCAGAACAATTTGGGCTATTGAGCTATGCGACTGCTTTTGTCATGTTGTTTACGACGATCGCAACATTAGGATTGCAGTCAGTTGTGGTTCGAGATCTGACGAACACGCCTGAATTGAGCTATCAGATTTTGGGAACGACCTTTGTGATGAGAGGGCTTGGAAGCCTGATCGCAGCCACAATGGCATTTGGCTCGATTGTTCTGCTGCGCCCAGATCAACCTCAAACTTGGCTCCTGATTGGGATTACGGCAATAGGACTAATCATTCAATCCTTGGAGACGCTCGATCTGTGGTATCAGTCTCAAACTCAGTCGAAGTACGTTGTCCTATCCAAAGGGATCGCTTTTCTTACTGCGAATTTGGCAAAGATCATCTTAATGAGCCTGAACATGCCGCTTCTCTGGTTTGCGATGGTTGGGCTGATAGAAATTGCGATCGCAATGGGCGGGCTAGCTCTCTTTTATCAACAGCATAGTAGTTTACTGCATTGGCGGTTTAGTTTCAGACTTGCGCAACATCTGTTGCGCGACGGATGGACAGAAATCTTTTCGGGCTTGGCGATTTTGATTTATCTTAAGATCGATCAAACGATGCTCGGCGAAATGATCGGAAATCAAGCAGTTGGAGTGTATGCGGCTGCATTGCGACTGTCTGAAACCTGGTACTTTCTGCCTGTTGCAGTTTACTCGTCGTTGCTGCCTACGATCGTTAGACTGCGGCAAACAGATCAAGATCTCTATTATCAGCGACTTACCAGTATTTTCAATCTGATGACGCTGACTGCTTATGCGATAGCATTGCCGATTGCTTTAGTGTCTGAACCCTTAATTTTGACGCTGTTCGGGGCTGAATTTCAACCTGCTGGGTTGATTCTCGCGATTCATATTTGGGCAGCTCCATTTGTGTTTCTCGGAACAGTTCAATCTCTTTGGAATACTGCCGAAAATTTGCTTCGGCTTTCCTTACAGCGCACTCTCATTGGAGCATGTTTGAATGTCATTCTGAACTTGATCTTGATTCCAAAGTTCTCAGGAGTCGGGGCTGCCCTAGCAACAGTTGTTTCTTATGCCTTTTCCTCAATTGTGATGAATGCCTTCTCAACGAGAACGCACTCTATCTTTCAAATGCAGTTGCGGGCGTTAATTTGTCCCTCAGTTCGCAGGTTTGTGCAAGATGTTCGACAGCTTAAAGTCTCATAGCCTATCCCTAAACGAGGTGACTCATGAAGACCAGATTTTTCAGTAGAGCGAAAGAAATTTACATTTTGATCAAATCTGAGATGCTTTGCTACTTGCTTTCGCTGATTGGATTGATCAAGGTGAAGCTTTTCTTTAGAAGAGCACAGATGAACCGGCTAGAGATTGGTTGTGGAACTTCTCGCAAACCGGGGTTTGTGACGACAGACATCAATCGAACTGCTGATTATCCATTTGATTTGAGAATTGGGCTACCTTTCCCCGATCACTCGATCGATTTCATTTACTCTGAGCATGTTCTAGAGCATCTAAACTGGAGGGATTTGATTGCATTGCTTCAAGACTGTCGTCGGGTATTAAAACCCAACGGAATTTTGAGTGTTGTTGTTCCGAATGCCCGTATCTATTTGAATGCCTATGCGAGTTCGGAACACTTTGACCATAAAGCATTTTGCTCTCATCCTTGTGGGCTACTGTACAAATCAAAAATTGATTATGTGAACTATATCTTCTACATGGATGGCTATCATCGCTACATGTTTGATGAAGACAACATGATCGCAGTGTTGAGAGAAGCTGGATTCAGTCAAGCCCGTTTAAGACCATTTGACCCCGAACTCGATCAACTGGGGCGGCAGTACGAGTCTTTGTATGCAGAAGCGCTGAAGTAAATGACTATGTTTGACACACCCATTGTCTTGCTAATTTTCAAGCGTCCTCAAGCGACTCAAGCAGTGTTTGATCGCATTCGGCAAATTCAGCCGAAACAACTCTTAGTCGTTGCAGATGCTCCAAGACTTGATCGAGTCGGTGAAGCAGAGAAATGTGCTGCGGCACGTGCGGTGATTGAACAGGTCGATTGGGATTGTGATGTTCAAATCAACGATGCAGAGATGAATCTGGGCTGTGGCAAACGGATTTCTACAGGGCTAGATTGGGTGTTTGAGCAAGTCGAAGAAGCAATTATTTTGGAAGATGATTGTATTCCAGATCTGTCATTCTTTCCTTTCTGCCAGAAGCTCCTTGCACGGTATCGAGAAGATACCCGAATCTTCAGCATTGCTGCTCAAGACTTTACAAGAGGGCGTTATGCGGACGGAACAAGCTATTACTTTTCACGCTATGCTCACTCTTGGGGTTGGGCGACTTGGCGCAGAGCATGGCAGCATTATGACTATGAGCTAGAACTTTGGAAGACATTGCCTCAAAAGCAAGTTCTCTACAATATTCTACAGAACGCACGTGCTGTAGAGTTTTGGCATCAGGCGTTTCAATTTATTCTAGATGGCAAGCTTGATACTTGGGATTATCAATGGTTGCTGTGCTGCTGGCTCAACAGTGGTTTGAGTATTCATCCTCGTGTAAATCTGGTGACGAATGTCGGATTTACTGACGATGCTACCCATACTGCCGAACACAATCGATTGGCGAATTTGCCATTAGAAGCGATCGAATTTCCCCTTCAACATCCCCAGATTCTGATTCGAGAAGTTCAATCTGATGCGTATTTGCAGCGCAAGGTCTATGACTATGACTATGTAGAGCGAGCAAAACTTCGGCTGAACTGGCTTCTGAATAAACGATTTTTATCTTCGAGCCAGTAGGTAGAGACGCAGTATGAACGTTTTACTCATGAGTAACTCAGATTTATGGGGCGGAGCGGCACGGGCAGCCTATCGTCTTCACCAAGGACTGAAGCAAGCCGAGATTAATTCTCAAATGCTAGTTCAGTTTAAGTACAGCAGCGATCCAACTGTTGTCAGTACCCACTCAAATGCAGGAATTGGACATGCATTGACAAGTATTCGACTGCCGATCGACAATCTTCCTCTAAAGTTTTACCCAAATAAGAAAACTAGCTTTTCTCTGCAATGGTTACCAAATCTGATCGCGCGTCAGGTATACCGCTATCAGCCAGATATTATCAACCTACATTGGACACACTTCGGCTATCTCTCGATCGAAACTCTAGCAAAGTTGAGACGACCTCTAATCTGGACGCTCCACGATATGTGGGCTTTGACTGGAGGATGTCACTATACGCAAGGGTGTGATCGATTTCAGCAAGGGTGTGGGCAGTGTCCCCAACTCGATAGCAAACAAGACTGGGATTTGTCGCGATGGGTATGGCAGCGCAAAGCAAAAGCCTGGAAAAATCTGGATTTAACAATTGTCACGCCCAGTCGATGGCTTGCTGAATGTGCTAAAGAAAGCCCGCTTTTGAGAGATTTTCAGATCGAGTGTATTCCCAATGGGATTGATACTGCACTTTATCGTCCGATTGAAAAGCTTCTCGCGAGAAAGCTGCTCCAGCTTCCACCGGACAAAATCTTAATCTTATCTGGGGCATTTGGAGGAAGTATTGACCAGCGTAAGGGAACGCAGTTGCTTCAGCCTGCATTGCGATCTCTGAGTCAATCTGAATGGGGAGATCAAATTGAGATTGTGTTTTTTGGAGCAGACTTGCCTATGAGTAATGCTGAGATGGGATTTAAATCGCATGGTCTTGGTGCGTTGAATGACGATTTGATGCTGGCACTTGCCTACTCAGCAGCCGATCTGTTTGTGGCTCCTTCGCTTCAGGATAACTTACCCAATACTGTACTAGAAGCAATGGCATGTGGGACGCCATGTGTTGGCTTCAATGTGGGTGGGATGTCTGATCTGATTGATCATCAGCAGAATGGATATCTTGCAGTCCCGTTTCAACCTGATGACTTTGCAAGGGGGATCAAATTTATTTTGATGCAGAAAGACAATTCTCAAAAATTAGGTCAAAACGCCCGCGAAAAAGTTGAGCGGGAATTTCATCAAGAACTTCAAGCAGCGCGCTACTCCGCCTTATTCGATACCCGTTTAGCCACGGCTCCAAAGCTCAACGTTTTTCAACCGTTCTTCGCAAGATAGGAGGCTTTTAGATTGAATCGTTCTACCATCGAACAGAGTAAGTATCTCGAAGTCATCTGCGTCGTTCTCATGCTGCTGGTGTCTGATGGAGTTCGCTCTGCGCTAAATCCTGCTATTGCTCAAACCATTAATATCTCCAGCTATATATTTGTTGCGCTCCTAATTATCATTTCTGCTTTGAATGGTAAGTTGCGAACGAGTCTTCTTTATGCCATTACACGTGACCCAGTGCTGCTGCTGCTGATTGCCCTTGCCTTGCTATCATTTTGCTGGTCTGGCAGTCCATCTGACACCTGGAATTTTGGTCGAACGCTTTTAAGATCGCTCGTCTTTGGAGCCTATCTTGCTGCTCGATTTAGTTTGCGGGGACAGATGTATTTGATGGGAGCAACTCTGTTCTTCACGACGATTGCAAGTTTCTTTGCTTCGGTGATTCCGCCTTATGTGGGAATTAGAACGATTGAAAGTGAAACAGTCTGGCTGGGAATCTATGCCCATAAGCAATTTTTAGCGCGTGCAATGGCAGTAGCCGTCATTACCTTTATCTCGATCGCCGTGACAGCCAAGTCTGGGCGATACCGAGTTTTATGGGGTATCTCTGCATTGTTGGCATTCTATATACTACTGATGAGTGGGGGAAGATCCGCACTTGTCACGTTAGTGTTCTGTTTGTGTCTATTTCCTTTTTACTATCTCCTCAAGTTGGATCATCGAGTTCGATTGGCTGTACTTCTGATCACTCTTTTTGTCACAGCCGTTAGCATCTTTTTCATCTGGATTAATCTCGACACTATCCTGACGGATGTTTTAGGCAAAGATGCCCAATTTAATGGGAGAACGCCATTATGGGCAAGTGTGATTGAACGGGGATTGGAGCGACCTTGGTTTGGATATGGATATCGAGGGTTCTGGAATACTCCGGAGGCATTTTCAGCCGTAAATGATGCTTGGACATTCGATGCACTGCAAAAAGGTGCAATCCATGCACATAGCATCTTTGTAGAAATCTTCTTACAGCTTGGCTTCGTAGGACTATTCATTTTTCTGCTATCGTATGGTTCCGTCACTCTAAGACTGTTATATTTGCTGTTCCAATCACCAAAGATTGAGAACTTCTGGATGCTACAGACAGTTGTAGCTAGCTTTATTTTGCAGAGTACAGAAGTTCCGATTACGCTATCTCCAAATATTTTTCTTTGGTTGTTCTATATCTCGTTTTGCTTCTCCTCAGTTTTAGAGATTGAACGATTTAAGCGCTGGCAGCAGAAAGTTGCAGCTTCTAGAGTTTGGCAACCCCCATCTCTCATAGGTCGCAAGTCAGTCAGTTAAGAGATTAAAGTCATGAACAATGTTGAACTGCCTAAGATTTCTGTGATCCTTCCCAATTACAACGGCGGGAAGACGATCGAGAAAGCTCTCAAAAGTGTTTTCGATCAGAACTACGAGAACCTAGAAGTTCTCGTAGTCGATGGTGCGTCTAATGATGCAAGTGTGAGCATCATTCAGAAGTTCGAGTCTAAAATTACTTGGTGGATCAGTGAGCCTGATACTGGACAGTCGAATGCAATCAATAAAGGCTTTCAGCAATCGACAGGAGAGATTATTACTTGGTTATGCACAGATGATATGCTTGCGATTGACTGTTTGAAGATCGTTGCGGAGGCATTTCGCGATCGCAGCATTGATGTGGTGGTCGGTCAAGGTCTAATGCTCAATAAGGGATATGACACGCCTTCCGTCATGCGTGACAATCAGGAGATGATTAAAACCCTGCATTCTTTTCTAGGACTGACGCAAACTAGTATTCGGCTCTCCGCCTCTAACAAAAACTCTTACCTCAAGGCACCCAAGCTTCAGCACATTGCTTTACTGCCTGCCTACAATCCTATCTCTCAACCGAGTTGCTTCTACCGTCGTCGTCTGATTCAAAGGCATTATCTGGTCGATGAAAGCTATAACTACATTATGGATGCTGAACTTTGGACTTACTTCAAATCACGTAATGCCGTGTGGAAATGTCTCGATTCAGTTCTCAGTATTGCAATCCAAGATGGGAATAACAAAACTAGCACAGGTGGGCGCAAAATCTTGGCAGAGCTAGAGCGGCTTTATGTCAGTTATTCAACTGAAAAGATTCCATTAACTGTATGGCATCGCAGGTTAAGGTTCCCGCTCGAGCAATTTATTGCGCGCCATCCGAAGACAATCTGGCTCTATCCTGCGGGAGCAGCTTGGCTAGCGATTACTCTGCTTCTCGCTCCATTCTACGGACTTGATAAGGTTTGGTTTATGCGCTGGAAGCGTTGGGCGTAATTTTTAGAGTAGAGAAAAGAACAATGTTACTCAATGGCTCATCTACAACTGATCTGAAAACAAAGCAACTATTTATTACTTGGGTTCCTTTCCAACGTCGATCGCTTTCGATGCAAGCTTTTTTTGGCTATGAGTTTTGTAGTGTTGGCTTCTCATTTCGGAATCGAGCGTTTCGAGGGCTTGAATATTTTATTAAATGCTTTTATACATTCATTTTGCTGATCCGAAAGCAACCCGATGTTCTATGGATTCAGCTTCCTCCTAATTTTTTGCTTCATCTTGCTCATCTGTATAAACGAGTCTTTAATCCTCGATTGTTGATTGTTGCAGATAGTCACAATGCAACTTTTCGCAAACCTTGGATCGATATTCTCGGAACTCGTACGCTTTTGAATCACTGTAATTCGATCACTGTTCACAATACTTGGGTTCGATCCCAAGCGATCGAGCTTGGGCTGAAAAGCGCCGCGATCGTGGTGCTCGAAGATCCGCCAGCAACTATTCAAGCCAGTGATGCTCCAGCGTGGCAGATTCATCGTCCTTGGCTTGTCTGTCCTTGCTCGTTCAATCGGGATGAGCCGATTCAGGTCATCATTGAGGCGGCTCAACTTGCCCCTGATTTGACCTTTATTCTGACAGGAAATCCAGAGCGTGCTAGAGGAATTCATGATCTGAGCAAGCTGCCAGATAATGTGATCCTGACGGGATTTCTAGCTGCGGCAGAATTTGATCAACTGCTTTTTGGTGCGGACGCAATTCTTGGATTCACTCGTCTTGATGGTATCCAGCTGAGTGTTGCCAATGAAGCATTGGGTGTTTGTAAACCAATAGTGTTGTCGAACACAAACACGTTGAAAACGCTTTTCTACAAGGGTGCAATCTATGTTGATTCTAATGATCCGAATGAGATCGCGCAGGGATGTTATCAGGCGATCCAGCAAACTGCACAGCTTTCTCAAGCGATATCTGAACTAAGACGAGAACGAGAAGCTGCCTGGTTAATTCAAGCCACTGATGTTCAACAGGCGCTCACCGTTTAGTTCGATTTTGCTTAGTTTGATTTTACTTGGTCTGATTTTACTTGGTTTGATTTTACTCAGCATTGTCTTGTCCACTTCATCTCAGTTCTCTCATGCATTGCTCCTATTTCTGTTATGCCACACTCTCCTCATGTTTTGATTGTTGTTGAAAATTTGCCTGTTCCATTTGATCGACGAGTTTGGATGGAAGCAACGACACTTCAACAGAATGGCTATCATGTTTCTATAATTTGCCCACAAGCAAACGGATACGATCGAGCTTACGAAGTGATTGAAAGTATTCATATCTACCGCCATCCCCTCCCTCCTGAGATTAGCTCTGTATATGGTTACTTGCGAGAGTATGCCTGGGCAGTGATGGGGCAGTTTCGACTCGCGTTTAAGATCTGGCGCAAACGGCGATTCGATTTGATTCATATCTGTAATCCACCTGATCTGCTGTTTCTGGTTGCTGGTTGGTTCAAGTTGCTGCATGGGGTTCGGGTCATCTTTGATCACCATGATCTTGCTCCTGAAATGTATCTTGCCAAGTACAATCGCAAGGATTTCTTCTACTACGCGCTTTTGCAGTGTGAACGGTGGACTTATGCGATCGCAGATTGGGTGATTTCGACGAATGAATCTCATCAAGAAGTTGCACTCAACCGGGGCAAGAAGAAACCAAGTCAGGTCTTTGTGGTTCGGAGTGCGCCTGATATGTCTCGATTCTACGCTTTGTCTTCGAGCCAGGACTACCACAACGGCAAGTCAGTTTTGATTGGATATATGGGGGTTATGGGCGAACCTGAAGGGATTGATTACCTTTTACGAGTGATTCACTACTTAGTTTACGAGAAGCAGCGATGCGATATGCATTTTATACTCATTGGGGACGGACCTGCATTTACGTCACTTCAAGACTTAGCAAAACAGTTGCAGATTGAGCCTTATGTTGAATTTACAGGGTTTAAAACTGGCAAAGAACTTCTAGAACGTCTATCAAGCTGTGATATCTGTGTAGAACCTTCTCCCTTCTCGACTTACAACGAGAACTGCACCATGAACAAGATTCTGGAATATATGGCAATAGGTAAACCGATCGTACAGTTTGATCTACGCGAGGGTCGTCGATCGGCAGCAACGGCTTCTTTGTATGTCACACCTAATGATGAAATTGAATTCGCAGAGAAGATTTTAGCACTAGTCGAATCTCCTGAACTTCGCAGAAAACTTGGGAATGAAGGTAGACGGCGGATGAGAGATGTTCTGGAATGGAAACATCAAGCTCCGAAACTTTTAGAGCTTTACCATCAAGCGTTTGAATCCGGAAGAGTTTCACTGTCTCAATCAAAGCAACCTGCACTTGAGCGCAAGGGGCAATAATAATGCTAAGTCACCAGCCTTTGCTAATTCTTAAAGGTCGTGCAGGTCTTGGAAACCGACTGCTGTGCGTTCTTGGAGGAATTTTATATGCTCAACTCACACAGCGAAAGCTTTTGGTAGATTGGCGAGATGGGGTCTACTCGGATGGAGTTGACAACGCATTTTATCAGTTGATGAGCTTGATAGATGTTGACCAAGCAGAGAGTATTCCTGTCAGTCGCTCTGTCTATCCTACAGTTTGGAAAACTTATTTGGACAAGACTGTTTATGTAGTTTCCGAATATTGCGCTCAAAAGGAGCTCCCCTCAGCTAAAGAGTTAATGCAGCTTCCTCAGGCTGTCAATTTCACAAAACTGGACTACTCAGAAGAAGTTCTAGTTCACTGGTCTTTCTCATCAAATATCAATCAACTGAGGCGACATTTTAGAGACAAGCTTGCTCAATTTGAAAACCAAACGAATTTGGAGGTTTTATCTCACATCCTAAAATCGCATATTCAGGTTGACTCGGGCATTATTGCAGATGTTGATCAGTTCGTCCAAGCAAAATTTTTCAGGCGCATGATTGGTGTCCACGTTCGATACACTGATCGCAAGGTAGAGCTAAAACCTTACTTGAAAAGCATTGATCGCTTAATGATCTCTGATCCTGATGCAGGAATTTTTCTAGCAACCGATAATGCTATAGTTGAAAAAATCTTCTACGATCGCTATAGTAATAAAATTGTTACTTCTGAAAAGTGGTTGCCTTCACCATCATCTGACTCATTGGGAATTCACTTTAATTCGGATGCGCCAAGTAAGCTTCAAGTAGCTAGGCAAGCAATGATAGATATCTGCTTACTTTCGCGCTGCTCATCACTGGTATTTAATTCGGTATCAACATTTGGAGTGATTGCTCTATTGATGTCAACGCTCGATTCAAGTCAGGTATTTGATCTCTCGAAATATACACCAACTGGTTTTCTAAAACATCTTGCCCGCCATCAAACGATATAAATGACGCTCGAAAGCCCTAATGGTTCAGACTAAACGACTCGCGTTGATGAGATTAATGAGAGAAAGGTAAGCAAAGCAATGACGATCGCGAATTATTCACATAAGTTCAACTATCTCAGACAACATAAAGCATTCAAGCAAGAACCTTTGACAGTACTTGTGCGATTAGTATATTGGTGGCTTGTGTGCTGTCTTTCCATCCCACAGACTATTAAAATTAAGCGTTGGGATCGAAAATTTTTGCTTCCACCAAACTTCCGTCGCTCAGGCAATACAAGTTTATTTGTTTTTCGGGAGAACTATGAGCCTGAACTTGACTATCTCTATCAAACCGTGACAGAGGGAGACGTATTCATTGATGCAGGTGCAAATTGCGGGATTTATACGCTCCTGGCAAGTTGCTTAGTCGGTAACTCTGGACTGGTATTATCATTTGAACCAGGCGTGGAATCATTTAACACTATTCAGCAAAATCTTAAACTCAATCATTTGAGCAATGTTAGGCTGTTCAAAACAGCATTGTCAGATCATACTGGAACAGCTCATCTGTATCATATTGACAATGCTCCAAGCAGTTACTCACTGGGTTCAGGAACAGATCCAGCCGTCGAATCCGAAACAGTAGATGTCACAACACTGGATGCAATCTTAACAGCTCAAGGAATTGAAACAGTGGACTTCATCAAAATGGATGTGGAGGGGGCGGAGGAATTAGTTTTAAAGGGCGCGTACTCTACGATCGAGAAAATGCGCCCGAAGATTTTATTTGAAGTTGGACTTGAGACTTGTGAGCGCTTAAATCTCGCATCTGACGGAGCTTTCAATTTTTTGAATCAACTGGACTACACGTTTTTCAAGATTAAACATACAGGTGAACTTGTTGAGATCGCTTCGCCTCAAGGAATTCGAGGGAACATTCTAGCAATCTCAAAGTCTAGCTGAGCGCGATACAGTATCTCTACATAGCGATCAAGCAAAATCAAGCCAATGAATCGAGTGTGTACAACTTTTCTCGCCTGTTGTGCGTCAGCAATGATGATAGCTGCTGACACAACTGCCTATACAAGCTCGATTGCTACACAGGACGCTTTTACTTTTGGGCTTGCTTCAAGCCTGGGAGCGCTTGAACTCGACGATCGCAAAATTCGCCGCATTCAAGCGCTTCTGCCCGCAATGCCAAAGGGTTTAGGACCAGATTGCAGTCAGAGAGAGCGGTGGAACATTCCCAGTGTCAGATCTCTTGCCGTAAGAAGTCGCTTGAGAGCAAATCAGCTTCTAGCTCAGCCTTTTCCAGCTTGGAGCAATCGTGCTTATCTCAGATTTAGTCGAGATGGAAACCGCGCGGAAGGAGAGCAGATGCTATTCAATCGTCAGAATCGATTATCGATTTTGGTGATAGCAGAATGCGTTCAGGGGCAGGGTCGGTATATTCCTGAGATTGAAAAAACGTTGCGTGAACTTATCGCGCAGCCCACCTGGATTTTACCCGCTCATGATCCTAAATTAGGGAGCTTAAATGGTCAGTATCTCGTGGATCTCAACTCAGCGAGTATTGCTCATGAAATCGCGCACAGTCTGTATCTATTGAAATCTTCTTTGTCGCCCGATCTCTATCAGCAGGTCGTTGATGCTCTTCGCCAGCGTGTGTTCGATCCGGTGAAACAATCTTTACAGACAGGTAAGGGAAATGATTGGCTCAAAGAGGGGAGCAATTGGAATGCTGTTTGTCTAGCTGGTGTAGTCGGTGCAGCACTCGCGGTGTTGCCCGATCTCAATGAGAGATCGCTCATTGCGGCTGCGGGAGAGCATTACATTCGGAACTATCTAGCAAGTTTTCCAGAAAATGGCTACTCATCCGAAGGTCCGCTCTACTGGAACTATGGTTTTTCATACTATGTCTTGCTACGTGAGCTTTTGAGAGCGAATACAAATGGAGAGGTGGATTTATTTGCGCCTGATGGACGTGATACTTCTACAGCAGAGCTTTTGAAGCAGAGAAACATTGCTTTATACGCTGCAAGAATCCAAATGTTTCCGAATAATGTTGCTGCATTTGGGGATGCTTCTCCACGTACCTCATTGGGGGCTGATCCAGGCACTCTGGCAATGTTTGACTATCTAAGTAAAGTCTGGGATCTGAATCAACCTTCTAGACTAGGAAACACCTATGCTTCTTGGAGTGTTGTGAGACAATCTCTGATATTGTTTGCTCAGCCGATACCCATTAGGCTAACTGCAAAAGCAGGATTACCTGCGTACGATCGAACTACTGAACAACTGGGCTACTACTTTGCTCATCAAGGAATTATGCTGTCGCGTGGTGGTGATCTGGCGATCACGATTAAAGGAGGGGGTCGTCAAGGCAGAGATGGAGGGCTAGGCGCAAACACGTCTCATAGTCACAATGATATTGGAAGCTACACGATCGCGATTGGGAATGAGCAACCTGCGGGAGATGTTGGTGCTCCCATCTACTCAGCGAGAACATTTAATCAAAATCGGTATAATATTCGCGCGATCAATTCTTATGGTCATCCTGTTCCGATCGTTGCAGGTCAGTTACAAGTGAGAGCAGATCAACTGCCTTATGTCCCCATCCTTAACGCTCGACAGTCTCCCGAACAAGACTCTATTCTAATCAATATGCGTCCTGCTTACCAGGTAGATGGATTGCAGCGATTGACTCGCGGTATGGTATATTATCGCAAAGCTGCGAATCAGGCAACTCAGATTACGATTGAAGACCGATTTGCTTTTGATAGACCCCAGAACTTTGAAACAGCTCTCACTACATTGGGAAGCTGGAAACGCAAAGGTAGGGATACTCTGATTCTGACCGACAGAACTAAAAGTGTGCAGGTGAAAATTCAGTCATCTAGCGCCTTGATACTCAAGCCTGAAAAGATCAATGAAGAGGGACTGACTTTTACACGTCTGGGACTGGCTTTTCAGTCACCAAGAGATCGCGGCTATATCAGGATGATTTTTACTCAAACTGGTCAGCGCAGTTTTTAGGTATAAATTGCTTTGGGTAGATCAATGTGAAAAGATTTGGGTTGTAAGCTCATCTGTTTCGATCGGACTTAGCCAAATAATTCGATCGCTGACACACAGCATTTTCTCATCCCCTGGAACGTGCAGAAAGAAGTTTTCCTGTCCAAATTCAATTTTCTGAAGGGGGAGCCAAGCTTGATTCGATCGGATCAAAACTTGCATGTTTGCATTGCGGCTGTAGTGGGCGCGCCACGCTTTCCACAGATGGCGAACTTCGGTATAGTTTGCTTCGTAACCTGGAGGAATTGGCGAATGCTCGTATTCAACTAAACCTCGATCGTTGATTCCGATAGGTAAGAATTGATGCTCAGTTAAGATGCGATTAAGCAACTCCTGATAAGCAGAAGATTGTCGAACTAAGATAGCTCGGATATGCCCAACTAGCTTTGCTGTTGCAATAAGTTCGCCTTTTTTTGCAAGCAGTTGAGCCGAGTTAAAGGCAGGCTGAAGCCGTAAATTGTGATTAGCAAGAAAGCTAAGATCGCCCTGAATGAATCTCCGAATCAACTCAACATCGTTAAGTTTGGACATTGCTAGTATAAACCAAGATGCTACTTGTGTAATTTGCTACTAGCAATCTTCAAAGTAGATTTTTCCTTCTCCGGAGAAGTTTCCATAAACAAGCATAAACTTCCTACAAACTTTATAGAGTGTTTAATGTACGATCGATTACTTCATAAACCGTTTCTAATTCATCTGCGGTAATGCAATAGGGGGGCATGATGTAAAGGGTGTCGCCCAGTGGACGCAGTAAAAATCCAGCCTCTAAAAATTTAGCTTTTAGCAAAGGTGAGATCGCATTGAAGTAACCGGATTCTTCTTCAGTTTTAACTTCCATTGCAACGATTGTGCCGCAAACTCGGAATTGCTTTAAGCGAGGATTTGAGAAGAGATAGCGATCGAGAAATTTCCAATGCAAGCTTTCTAATTTTTGATAAGCATCCGGGTTCTGTTCGAGTAGCTCTAATGACACGACACCCGTTGCACAAGCTAAAGGATTCCCCGTGTAGGAATGTCCGTGGTAAAACGCCTGGGTCGGATCATCTTGGTAAAATGCTTGATAAATGGCTTCAGTTGCAACGGTAACCGAGAGTGGCAAGCACCCACCCGATAGCCCTTTCGATAAGCAAATAATATCGGGGGCAGTCGCCGATTTGAGACAGGCAAATAGCTCTCCGGTACGACCAAATCCAGTCATTACTTCATCGTAAATCAGCAGCACATTGTACTGATCTGCTAGCTTTCTCAAAGCTTGTAAGAATTGAGGGCGGCACATCCGCATTCCGGCTGCCCCTTGAATCAAGGGTTCGAGAAAGATTCCAATGATGTTTTGCTGCTTGAGAAATTGCTCGATCACGTCTAACGCTTCAGATTCTTTGCGATCGACTTCTAAATCTCCGTCATAGGTTTCAGGGAAGGGAACCAGCGCCGTCTCGAACATCAGCGATCGAAACTTTTGCCACCAGGTTGAGCCTGCACCGACTGACATAGCACCGATCGTATCACCGTGGTAACCACCCTCGAAGGTGATGAAGGTTGTGCGTTCTTCGCCTAAGTTGCGCCAGTACTGATAGGCCATCTTCAGCGCAACTTCAACAGAGGTAGAGCCATTGTCGGAGAAGAAAACTCTAGTAAGCTGTGGCGGCAGATGCGTCAGCAGTTTGCGCGCAAGTTCCTCGGCGGGTTCGTGTGTAAACCCAGCAAATATTACGTGCTCTAAGTTATTTGCTTGTTGATATAGAGCTTCTGCAAGTTTGGGGTGAGCATGTCCGTGAATTGTCACCCACCAGCTTGAAATGCAATCGAGAATTCGGCGATCGTCTTCTAGTTCAAGCCAAACTCCCTCGCCCCGTTTCACCTTCAACGGTTCGGGAGTGGTTTTCATTTGAGTAAAAGGTCGCCAGATGGGAGAGTCTGCCATATACTTTGAAATCACGATCTGAACAATATTATCGTGAAAAAGCGGTTACTCATTCTGGGTGGGACAACTGAAGCAAAGGAATTGGCAGCACGAGCCATAGAGATTGCCAACATAGAAGTCATTTCTTCATTAGCAGGACGGACTCAGACGGCAATCCCTCTATCTGGAACGGTCAGAGTCGGTGGATTTGGGGGAGAGGCGGGATTAGCGCGCTATCTTCAAGAGCAATCGATCGATTTATTAATCGATGCGACTCATCCATTTGCAGCACAGATTTCTTGGAATGCGGCAGCAGCAGCAGATCGCGCTGCGATTCCTCGATTGATGCTGAGTCGTCCTGCATGGAAACCCGAATCGAATTGGATCGAAGTCGAAAGTAACGAAGCCGCTGCAAAGATCCTACCTGATATAGCACAGCGGGTCTTTTTAACGATCGGGCGACAAGAACTTGCAGCGTTTGCCCATTTGCAACAACTGTGGTTTTTAATGCGAATGATTGATCCGCCGACGGGTCTAATTCCGCCCGGAGAAGTGTTACTTGCTCGGGGGCCTTTTACGTTAGAACAAGAGCGATCGTGGATGCAGCATTATCAGATTTCAGCGATCGTCAGTAAAAATAGTGGCGGAGATGCCACTGCTGCAAAACTCGTTGCAGCACGAGAACTGGATTTACCGATCGTCATGGTCAAACGTCCGGCAATGCCAACGGGGGAAAGAGTAACAGACGTGAAAGACGCATTATTGTGGATCGCTCGCTTCGTTTGAAGATAAAAGGACTCCGATTCTTCAAAAAGTCAGAGTCCTTCAAGTCTCAAAGTTAATCTAAAATGCCGTCTTTTTTCGCCATCATCATCATCAAATCAACGACCCGATTGGAATATCCCCATTCGTTGTCATACCAAGACACAATTTTAAAGAAATTGGAATTCAGTTCAATTCCTGCACCTGCATCAAAAATGCTAGAACGGCGATCGCCCTGAAAATCAGTGGAAACAACTTCTTCATCGGTATAGCCCAAAACCCCTTTCAGAGAATTTTCCGCGGCTTCTTTCATAACTTCGCAGATTTCCTTGTAGGTCGTTGGCTTCTCAGTTTTAAACGTCAAATCCACGACAGACACATCTGGAGTCGGAACCCGGAATGCCATTCCTGTCAGCTTCCCTTTCAACTCTGGCAGCACCAAACTCACCGCTTTTGCCGCACCCGTCGAAGAAGGAATGATATTTTGGGCAGCACCGCGTCCGCCGCGCCAGTCTTTTTTACTGGGGCCATCCACCGTTGGCTGAGTCGCGGTCATCGCGTGAACCGTCGTCATCAAGCCTTCAGTAATCCCAAAATGATCATTGAGGACTTTCGCAACTGGGGCAAGACAGTTTGTGGTACAGCTTGCATTCGAGACGATCGTATCGTGCTCAGGATTATACGAATCGTGATTGACTCCCATGAGCAGAGTTTTGACCCGTTCAGGGTCTTTGGTCGGAGCAGAAATGATCACCCGTTTTGCACCTGCTTTCAAGTGAGCTGAAGCAGTTTCAAAATCGGTAAATAATCCAGTCGATTCCACAACATAATCTACCTCCAAATTGCCCCAGGGCAACTCAGCCGGATTCCGCATTGCAAAACAGGGAATAAACCTGTCATTCATCACAATGCCATCCGGCTTAGCTTGCACCTTGCCGGGATATACCCCATGAGTTGAATCGTATTTCAGCAAATATGCCAAATTATCAGGCGGAACTAAGTCATTGATCCCAACCACTTCCAGATCGGGATGCTCAAGTGCGGCGCGAAACACAAGGCGACCAATGCGACCGAAACCATTGATCCCTATTTTCACAGTAGCCATGTGAAGAACTCCAACAATAATGATGGAAAAATGAAGTATGAAATCGAGAAAATCACACTTCAAAATTTTTGGTGTTCACATACGGTATCGCATTTATTTCAATAAGCCTTCAGACGTAATCTTTTGATCAGGCTTGGTGAAATTTGTCAGGAAATAATCATGTTACATCCTGAGAAAAAACAATAACTAATTTTGAGTTTTGTGCAATTTCTAAGGTATATCAGTAAAGAGTATTGTCTAGAAATTCAGAATTTATGTCTCGTACAAAGCCTTATCAACCTTCACTGCTGAGATTTTTACACGGGATCAATGCGCTATTAGTGATTGCTGCGTTGATCAGTGGATTCTGGGTTTATGACACATTTGATCAAAGATTTGGCAAGATTCCGTTACCGAGAATTAACGCGATTATTGATTATCACGGTACGATCGGGTTGACTTTTTTTCTGTTTTCACCTTTGTTCTTAATTTATAGTCTTTGGCTAGGCAGAAAGAAGCTGATTCAAAACAATACGATCGCGAATCTCACCCAAGTTGGCAAACCGATTTGGTGGGCAACGCTGCAACGCTGCACCAACACCTTGATGATTGTGGCGATCGTCTTTGCCGCTGGAACTGGCAAACTCATGGATGAAACTTGGTTGCCCCAAGGTCAGTTATTCCATGTCGCTTACAGTTTTCACTTGATAGCCTGGGCAACGATGCTGATTTGTCTCGCTCTACACCTATTGATGAGTGCAAAAGTGGGTGGAGTTCCGCTTTTACTCTCCATCCTCAGTTTTCGAGTGCGCCCTGATGATCACCCGAAATTGTGGATTAAACAACTTCGCGATCGAAATTAATCACGTACACTGCTACAAGAACGTGATCGGATATCGTAATCTATGAGCTTTACAATTCAGAATGTTTTGATTCCAGACGATCAGGGTTACAAAACCGTGGACGTACAGATTCAAGCGGATCGTATTACTGCGATCGCGCCGAATTTACCCGCGGTTGGAACGGTGATCGATGGCAGTCATCAGCTTCTATTACCTGGATTTGTCAATGCTCATACTCACTCTTCTGAGATGTGGCAACGCGGCATCATTCCTCCGAGTCCGCTTGAACTCTGGATTGCAGAGCTTTACGAGTTTACGCCTCTCGATCCAGAGCAAGCTTATCTCAGTGCAGTTGGAACAGCTGTTGAAACATTAATGACGGGGGGAACGAGTGTTGTCGATCATTTAGTGTTGATCCCAGGTCGGGAGCTTGAAACGATCGCGGCTGCGGAACGAGGCTATCGCGATGTCGGAATTCGCGCCTTTATTGCACCGCTGATTCAGGACGAAGCCTTGAGTGCGGGTATTCCGACTGGAGGCGATGAAGTAAAACACAGCACTTATCAAGCGACAACAGAAGCAATGCTCGATTTGGTACAAACGGCTGTAGAAAAGTTTCATCGTCCTGACGAAGGCGTAGAAATTATGGTCGCTCCCACGGGCATTCAAATGTGTTCAGATGCTTTGTTTGCCGGCTGCATTGAATTGAGCGATCGCTATAATCTCAATCGCCATGCTCATCTTTTAGAAACCAAAGCACAGCAACTTTTAGCACAAGAGAAGTATGGCTGTAGTGCTGTGCAACATCTGCAAGAGATTGGATTTCTCAGTCCGAAAACTTCTCTAGCTCACTGTGTTTGGCTTGACGATCGTGATATCGAAATTATGGCAGAAACGCGATCGACCGTCGTACATAATCCACTCAGTAACCTACGTTTAGGCAGCGGCATCGCGCCGATTTTGAAATACCGACAAGCCGGGGTGAATGTCTCATTCGGATGTGATGGCTCAGCCAGCAATGATTCTCAAGATTTGCTAGAAGCGATCAAAATGGGGTCAATTTTGCATAATGTGACCGATTTTGATTATCTACACTGGATCACGCCTCGACAAGCTGTAGAAATGGCATCGCGAGGAGGTGCTATCGGATTAAATCGGGCTGATCAATTTGGTTCACTAGAAGTTGGCAAAAAAGCCGATCTCGTTCTATACAATCTCAAGAGTTTATCGTTATTGCCGAGAACTGATCCAATCGGATTACTCATTTTAGGTCGCCCTGTCAATGTGGTGAGTCACGCTTGGGTGAATGGGAAACAAGTTATCTCAGATCATGAAGTTTGTAATATTAGCGTCAATGATCTCGTAGAGAAATTGTTTGAGCAAAGTGAATGGAACCCGAAACGAAAATCAGCAGCAGTTGCCCAAACAGAGGCGCGATATCGATCGGTGATGGGATTGCCTGAAATCGCGATCGAGCAGTCTTCAACATAAATGATTGCGCCCCATTGCATTGAATTTGAAATTGAATTGGGAGGAAAGCCGAACTACAAACCTTAAGACAAGATGAAATAATAACAACAACTTCGGTTAAGATCTTCAGATCTGTCCGAATGTCGTCTTTCAACTCTTAACCCTGAATCCCGCTATGGCAACTTCCGCAGTTGATCTCGCAAATCGTCTTGATCGCTATTATGAGCAGGTTCAAGCGATTATTTTGAGTCGCCAAAATCCGATCTCTGGATTGCTGCCCGCGAGTACGGCGATCAACGAACACGGGAACTATACCGATGCCTGGGTACGAGACAACGTTTACAGCATTTTGGCAGTTTGGGGATTGTCACTTGCGTATCGCAAATTTGATGACGATCGGGGACGTACCTACGAGTTAGAACATAGCGTCGTCAAACTCATGCGCGGATTGCTCAATGCCATGATGCACCAAGCGCAGAAAGTGGAGAAATTCAAAGAAACTCAGAATCCTTTAGAAGCACTCCACGCCAAATACGACACTGCAACCGGATCAACTGTTGTTGGCGATGACGAATGGGGACATTTGCAGTTAGATGCAACTTCAGTGTTTCTCTTAATGTTGGCGCAAATGACAAATTCGGGATTGTCAATTGTGTACACGATCGATGAAGTCAACTTTGTCCAAAACTTGGTTTATTACATTGGTCGAACCTATCGCACTCCTGATTATGGGATTTGGGAACGGGGTAATAAGATCAATCACGGCAATCCAGAATTAAACGGCAGTTCTGTCGGTATGGCAAAAGCTGCACTCGAAGCCATGAGCGGCTTAAATCTGTTTGGAACGCAAGGCGGACAAGCTTCGGTTATTCACGTGTTGCCGGATGAGATTGCAAGATGCCGCACGACATTAGAATCACTGCTACCACGGGAATCAAGTTCTAAAGAAGTAGATGCAGCGTTATTAAGCGCGATCGGGTTTCCTGCATTTGCAGTCGAAGACTCGGAATTAGTCGATCGCACTCGCAATAAAATCATTGATTTACTGCAAGGTAATTACGGCTGTAAGCGCTTCCTCCGAGATGGACATCAAACCGTTATCGAAGACACGACCCGATTACACTACGAGCCATTTGAACTGAAGCAATTCGAGCATATTGAATGCGAATGGCCGTTGTTTTTTACCTACCTTGCCTTAGATGGAATTTTTAGAGGAGATCGCGCACAAGCTCAAGCTTATCTCGATCGCTTAGATACCCTCACTGTCGAGCGAGATGGCTTCAAACTGTTACCCGAGTTGTACATTGTTCCAGAAGAGTTGATCGAAGCTGAGAAAGCCGCTCCGCGTAGCCAAATTCGCGTCCCCAATGACAATGTCCCGTTAGTTTGGGCGCAAAGCTTATATCTGCTTGCTCAAATGCTGCATGAGGGCGTCATTTCAGTCGGAGACATTGATCCGTGTGGACGCTATCTTCGCCGAGGACAACGCCGCAAAGCAACGATTCAAATTGCTCTAATTGCAGAGGACGAATCACTACAGGTCAAGCTTGAAGCCAATAACATTACGACTCAAACGCTCAAACAAGTTGAACCGATTCAAGTCCGACATGCTCGTGAACTTGCCGCAGCGTATACCTACGTTGGGCAAAACTCAAAACTAGCACTCTCAGGTCGTCCTCAGCGACGAATGCGAAGTCTGACCACTGCAAGGGTTTACAAGATCAAGAAAGATACGATCGTCTTTCTTCCCTCATTTCTCGAACCTGAGCGTTTCTACCTCACATTGGACTATCACTTCCTCGTCTCTAATATCAAAACCGAACTCGCTTACATTCATCGACATTGGCAAAGTTTAGGCAGACCGATTGTTACCTTACTATTGACCAAAGAGATGTTTGAACTGGGTCGAGAAGCATTACTGGATCTCGCTCAAGAACTTCAAACTGGACGATGTGGTGATATTCCGGTGCAGTTGGGACAGCTTAAACAGTTCATTCTTACAGCAGGAACGGAGCGAATTGATTCACTCCATGCGTTCAAGTTTGAAACTGCTTCGGTTGCTAGATTGAGTGTGTCTCGCTATCATCTGGGCTTTGATCCCGATAAAACGCATCCACTCAGCATTTCACAAGAGTTCAAACTAGAGTACGAATCGGATGTCAAAGTTTTACTTGACAGCTTACGATCGTCGCAAAATCTCTACGAACAAGTTGAGCTGCTCGGAACCTTAGCTCGATTAGAGGGATTAGAGTTTGACACCGGATTAGCAGGCGCAGGAAAACCAGTCACAGTGCGAGACTTGCTGAATGAGAGCTATGCAAGAGCAAGTAAAGGAGATTCTACTGGACAGCCTTACTGGAGCTTACTGCGGCGTTGTGCAGGATTGCTGGATAAAGTTGATGTTGGGCTTTCTGATGCGGTCACTGATATTTTGGTCAGGCAGAAACAAATTGCGATCGGACGAGCGTACAGCGAAGATTCTTTGATTGTGCAACCGCTTCCACACACTGAAGTACTAGAAAAAATTCGTCAGTTCTGTCGCGAAGATATTAGCGATCGCGTTCTCACGCAAGAAGTGATCATCTATCTCAGTTTGCTGATTAAAGCAGAACCCAATCTTTTTAAAGGATTACTGACACTGCGAGTCGGCTATCTGATTTTGCTGATTACGACTGATCTGGCTCGTGAGCTAGACCTAACGCAAGACGAAGCTTATGAGAAGTTAATGACACTCAGTCCCTTTGAGATTAAAACTCGACTGCGGCAGATCGTCGTTGGTTATGCTGACTTGAACAAAGCATTACTCAAGCAAGAATCTCTGAAAGTTAAACTGCCCAAACAAGCGATCGATTGGGTTGTCATCGTTGATCAAGCGGAGGTCGAACCGACTGCTCAAGATTGGTGGCGCAAACGTCAATTAGATGGTGCATTAAATCGCGTTCCGCCAGACTTCTATCCGAGTGTGTGGAAGGTACTCCATCATTGCAAAGGCTTAGTCGTCGGAGACAAGCTCGAACGCCGCAATCGGTTAGAAAGTGAGTTCTTGACGACAGAAATGACCGCAGGCGAAAAGAACTTTGCTTTGAAAATCGAGCATTTGCTGAACAAAATGCAAGCTCCTGAATATCGACAAGTGAATGTTGAAGCATTGATGGAACTTGCTGCGATCGCAGAACGCAACCCCGATTTCAAAGTAGAAGAATACATCGTAATGGATGTCCTCATTGGTCACGCAGTTCGCTTAGCTTGGCTTGATAAACATCCCGAACATCACGATCGCTATGATGAGTTCAAAGGTTCAGCTTGGCGATCGTTCTATGAAACTTCACCTTATGACTGTGCGAGTTTTGTAGCAAAAGCAATGCAGTTCCTGACTCAATTGGGTTAGTAGTCAACGGCATTCATTGTGGGGAGTAGGGAGTACCTAAACTCAGATTGCTTTCTATCTCTCCATATCCCTATCAGAAGACGTTTGAAAAGTATTGTTTATCGCATTCACCCACCCGTGATTGAAAATCCGGGCTAACAGAACGAAGTTCACTAAAGGGACTAATAGCCAATCAGAATAAGCTCTTCAGTCCTTTTCAAAGGACTTCGCACGGTTAGCCCCGAACTTCCAGTCCGGGGCGAGCTAGAACGGAGCGGCAACCTGTTGATACGTTTTCTATCACAGGTTGCTTTCAATCCCATTAAGTCGCAGGTTGCTCTAATGCGCGAATTGCATTCTGGGCATTCTGCTGAAGATTTCTTGCATTTTGAGCTTGATAGAGTCGAGCTGCTGCGCGATAGTCTTTAATCGCAGAACTGCGATCGCCTCTTTTTGCTGCAATGTTTGCTCGATTAAAGTAAGCATCTGCTAATTTCGGATCGAGCCGGATGGCTTCGTTATAGTCTGCAAACGCTTGATCAAAGTTGCTATTCTTCGCGTATTCGACTCCTCGGTTGTAGTAAAGATTCGCAGCACGATTCGCAGGGGTGGGGCTGAGATTGAGGGCTTCGGTATAAGCTGCGATCGCAGCATTGTGATTGCCCTCTTTCGACTTGCGAATGCCTTCCTCAAACCAGCCATCTGCAGTCGCAATTTGAGGACGCGAATTTGGGAAAGGTTGGAACAACGCCCAAAGCACTGCCCCAAAGAGAGCCAGTACCGCTAAGCTTGCTAGTCCAAGCCGCACTAGTTCTGGAGAAATATTGCGCTCTTGCAGAAACCGCGAGGCTGGATCAGTTGCAGGTTCGACTGCTTCATCCGACGATCGCAAAATTCGACGATTTCTGAGAAATTGAGTCAATCGATCGCCAGTCGTCGGAGCTTCGACGGGAATCTCATTCTCCACAGGAGCTTCGACCGAGGCTTCGACAGGGACTTCGATTTCTGTGGGGAGGGGGGCAAGCGTTGCATTTGCTGAATCTACTGGCAGCGGTTGTGTGACTAACGGATTGTCTTGAAGCCCGTACAGTTGCCGCAGTTGCATTAACTCAGCTTGAGTATTGTCGCTTAACGGAGACTCACGCTGACTGACTTGTTCGCGGATGTTTTCATACTGGCGCTGTTTCTCAGCTTGCTGACGATGCGGAAGTAACGCATCCTCTCGAATCGCATTCGCAATATTTTCGGGAATGCCTTCTTTGATCCGGAGCGCTTCTAAAATGTTGTGCCCGACGATCGAGATTTCTCCTTGACTTGCTAGGCTCATTGCTTCTTGACGGAAGTTCAGATAAGGCGCATTCACAAGCTGTATGAAATAGCCTTGCTCTTGGCTGTGTAGAGTTGGGGATAGAGCAGGCAAGCTATCTTGTAGACGGGTCGCAATGTAAGCATGAAGCTCGGTGACATTAATTTCGCCTCGCATCGGTTGGTTCGCTGCACCGTCTGCCATCCCTGTTTCAAACGCATCAATGATCAATTGGGTATAGGTTGAATTGCGATTCGATTTGTGTTTGGCAGAGTACTCGATCGAGATCGGAGAAGTCAGCAAGGCACGGCTTGGACTGACGAAGGATTCGGCGATCGCACTAAAGTCTTCGGGGGCGATCATGTCTTTGGCAAACGTGCCGCTGAAGCAGCAATCGAGAATCACAGTTTGCTGGCGAGCCGGACAGGACTCAAGTTCGGCTTTGAGTTCAGACAGAGAGTAGGCTGTTTGTTCTAAATGCGATCGCGACGTATTGCGACAAGGCAGAAACAGTTCTCTTTGATCAGTGACGATGGCGTTACCCGAAATGTAAATTAAAACCGTTTCGTTCGGGTCACGCAGCGTGCAGAATGTCTCGATCGTGTCTCGAATCTGCTGGAGGGTTGGATGATTGAGAACCGTGACCTCATCGGTACGACTTGCGCCAATATCAGGACGGCGAAGGAGTTCTTGCAGAGCAGCAACATCGCGATCGGGTGCTGCCAGGGGCTGCAAATTGGCATCATCGTACTGACCAATGCCGATGAGTAGTGCTTCTGTCATATCAGATCCCCCGACTAGATGAATGGAACACAGAGTTGATGACTGAATTGCAGCAGAAATCTACCGAGTCGTATCAGAAATTATCTGCAAGCAAGCTAAGCTTTTCAAGCACTTTCTAAGATTTGCTTGAAACTCAGTTTCATTCTAGTGGCTCGACGCGATTCTAAAGCGGTTTTGGAATCATTCCTAATCGATCGAGAATTAATTCTTCATCGTGCGATCGCTCTGGGTTCGGTGCTGTTAACAACTTCGCACCCGTAAAGATTGAATTTGCCCCTGCAAAGAAACACATCGCCTGCAATTCATCACTCATTTCAGTCCGACCCGCAGACAGCCTTACCATTGCCTTTGGAAAGAGAATCCGAGTTGTCGCGACCATCCGAACGAGCGCGATCGCGTCAATCGGTTTCGCAGCTTCTAAGGGCGTGCCATCGATTGGAATCAGTGCATTAATGGGAATCGATTCAGGAGGCGGATTTAATTTGGTGAGAGTTTCGAGGAGCGATAAGCGATCGTCGATCGTTTCACCCAATCCGACAATTCCACCACAACAGACGGAAATTCCTGCGTCACTGACAGCGCGAATCGTCTCTAGCCGATCTTGATACGTCCGAGTCGTAATAATTTTGTCGTAATACTCCTCAGAAGTATCGAGATTGTGATTGTACGCCGTGAGTCCCGCTTCTTTCAGTTGTTGAGCCTGATGCGGTTTCAGCATTCCCAACGTGCAGCACACTTCTAGATCCAAGGCTGCCACTTGTCTCACCATGTCGAGAACGCGATCGAACTGTGATCCATCTTTCACTTCTCGCCAAGCCGCACCCATACAGAACCGAGTCGAACCTCCTGCTTTTGCGGCTCGTGCTTCTTCAAGAACCGCATCGAGTTGCATCAAAGGTTCCGGCTTCAAGCCTGTATTGTGATGCACACTCTGAGCGCAATAGCCGCAATCTTCCGGACAAGCCCCACTCTTAATATTGCCGAGCGTACAAAACTGAATCGCCCGCGGATCATGATGTTCGCGGTGTACCCGCTGCGCCTCAAATAACAAATCTGGAAAAGGCTGGTGATAAATCTGGGCAATGCGATCGCGCGTGTGAACAGCAGAAATCATGAGCAACAGTCGAGAAAGAACGATTCTTTATCATCGGTGATTCTGACCTGAGATACAATCTCGACTGCCGGATTTTGTTTTGAGTGGGAATTGGAGACTGGAGAGACATTTTTTAGATCCTCTACCCCTACTCCCCACTCCCTACTCCCCATTCCCCCATCTACCCTCTTTCAATGTACAATTCCACGATGATGACCCGAACCCCCTCCCGCCAACGTCCTCCGGTTCGTCCTAAACGATTTCGGATCACGCTCACCGACATGCTGTGGGCACTGATTGGGCTGATGTTGACGATTGGTGGAACCTTGCTTCGAGCCACGATCGCAGGCGCACCCTGGGCATGGACACCCCAAGCGGTTCCCCTCCACTTTTTAGGAACTAGCTATCAGATTGGAGCCGTTTTACTGATTGGCTGTTTGGGAGGGAAAAATGCAGCCGTCATGTCGCAGATTGCTTACCTCGCTCTGGGACTTGCTGGATTTCCCGTCTTTTCTCAAGGCGGCGGCATTCAGTATATGAGTTCACCCGGATTTGGATATTTGCTCGGATTTGTCCCGGCAGCTTGGATTTGCGGATATCTCGCTTTTCGGGTGCCCCCGCGCTTGGAATCACTCGCTTTTAGTGGATTGTGTGGAGTCGTCGTGATTCATGCGATTGGGATTCTGTATTTAATTTTCGGATCGATATTCCGCTGGATCAATTTCGGCGAACAGTCGCTGTGGCAGGCTTTTCTCTCCTATTCGGTTAATTTGTTGCCCGGACAACTGGCAGTCACGTGCTCGGTTGCTGTCCTGGCGTTTGTGCTCCGACGGGTGATGTTTTACTAACAGAACCAATTTTCTGTGAGAATTGAGTATCTTGCCCTTTGCTGATTCTTTCATGCTGAGAAATCGTTTTTTCTGGATTGCCGCGATCGCAGGATTACTCCTTGATCGGTTGACGAAATTGTGGGTCGTGAAAACGATGGTATTGACCATTCCGCCCCAAGAAACGATCGTGATTCCAGGGATTTTACATTGGGCGTATGTGATCAATGATGGGGCAGCGTTTGGGATTTTATCGGGGAGTCCGATTCTGCGGTGGTTGTCACTGCTTGCCAGTGTCGCATTGATGGCGTGGGCGTGGTTTGGGCGGAGAATGCTGCGCTGGGAACAATGGGGTTACGGATTGGTCTTGAGTGGAGCGCTCGGAAATGGCATCGATCGCTTTGTACTCGGGCATGTTGTCGATTTTATTAAAGTGCCATTCGTCTATGTTCCTTATCCCAACCCATTTCCGAACTTCGTTTGGATTCAGTTTCCGATTTTTAATCTGGCAGACGTTTTTATTAACTTGGGGATTATTTGTCTCCTGATTGGAATTTATCGTACTCCCGACACGCCCAAAAATTCTAATTAAATCCGCAATTACCACAGTTATTCAGTAAACTTTGCGTAAAGACTTCCCGGTTTTTGAGGCGATTTCTGAGAAAACAGAGTAGTTGTCAAATATCACTCAAAGATCACTACGTTGCATTTTTCTGAACGGGCGAGTCCCCTTGAGAGTCAAAAGTTAGTGTGTCCTGCTGAGATAGTTCGAGCCGTTTGAAGTTGAAAATCCACATGACGAGCAACCGTTTTTTGAAACGAGCCATTCGCGTTTCGCGATCGGCATCACAACGGCTCCCCAATCGAGCCAATCACTGGTTTAAGTGGCTATCTCCGGGGTTACTGGTAAAGCGCTGGATGTTTATCAGTGCCAGCGGGGTGTTGTTGATTCTACTGGGGGTGGGAATTTGGAGCAGACGGACTCCAGTGTTTCATCTTACGCAGTTGTTCGGTGATTTGCTCGAATTGCTGACTCGCTTAATTCCGAATTATGTCAGTGGACCGCTCGTCCTGGGTTTGGGCTTGTTGCTGGTGTTTTGGGGACAAAAGCGCACCGTCCGATCCATCAGTGAAGTTTTGATGAGCGATCGCGATGAAGAATTAGTCGATGTGTTGATTAATCATCGCAAATTAAACCGAGGCGCGAAAGTCGTTACAATCGGGGGCGGAACCGGGTTATCGACGCTGCTGCGGGGCTTAAAAGTGATCAGCGCCAATATTACCGCGATCGTGACTGTGGCAGATGATGGTGGATCTTCGGGGCGACTGAGACGAGAAATTGGCGTATTGCCACCCGGAGACATTCGCAACTGTATTGCAGCCTTAGCGGATGAAGAAAAACTTTTAACCGAATTATTTCAATATCGATTTAAAGCAGGCGACGGTTTAGTCGGACATAGTTTTGGGAATTTGTTTTTAACCGTATTGAGTGATATCACCGGAGATTTTGAACGCGCGATCGCAGCCAGTTCTAAAGTTTTGGCGATTCGAGGACATGTGCTCCCTGCGACGTTGAGTGATGTCAGGCTTTGGGCAGAACTTGCTGATGGACGCTATATCGAAGGCGAATCGAACATTACAGAAGCCCGGGGAAAAATTGTCCGCATGGGCTGTAAGCCTGCCAATCCGCCTGCATTGCCGAAAGCTTTAGATGCGATTGATGAAGCGGATTATATTGTGATTGGACCGGGAAGCCTGTACACCAGCGTGATTCCGAACTTGCTCGTTCCAGAAATTGCAGAAGCGATTTCCGCTCGACAAGTGCCTTGCATCTATGTGTGCAATATCATGACGCAGCCTGGAGAAACCGATGGCTATTCGGTCGCGGATCATATTCAGGCCATCGATCGTGCGTGTGGACAAAGATTATTCGATTCAGTACTCGTTCAGAAAACGCCACCTTCTGCCAAAGCGTTGATTCGATATGCTCAAGAACAGTCTCATCCGGTGGATCTCGATGCGGATGCGGTGACGCAGTTAGGTCGGCAAATCATTCGTGCCAATATTATGATCGAAGATGAAGAGACGGGCTATGTCCGCCATGATTCGCGGCGCTTAGCACGGGTGATTTATCGATGGTCGGAACGGGCACGGCAAAAATGGTAATTGAACTCCAAGATGCAGCAGCAACGCGATCGCTCGGCATTCAACTCGGTCAAGTTTTACCCGCAGGCACAGTTTTACTGCTTCAGGGCGATTTAGGCAGTGGCAAGACTTCTTTAGTGCAAGGAATTGGGGAAGGCTTGGGAATTCGAGATGCGATCGAGTCTCCAACCTTTACGCTGATCAATGAGTATTTAACCGGACGAATTCCGCTCTATCACTTTGATTTGTACCGATTAGAGCCAGAGCAAACGGCAACGCTTTATCCTGAGATCTATTGGGAAGGCATTGAAGTGGAGCCGGGAATTTGCGCGATCGAATGGGCAGAGCGGTTAGCATTTAAGCCAGATTCCTACCTTGAGATAGTTCTGACCTATCAAGACGAAGGACGCAAGGTAGAAATTCAGGCGATCAAGGATGCGGTGATTCCAGAATTGAGAATCCGAACTTAGAATAGTTTAGAGAGTGTTTGAAACGTATCAATTTCCTCGCTTCGTTTTGGGAGCGGGTGAATGCGATGAACGATACATTTCAAATATCCTCTAAAGTAGCCCTTTCCTGCGTTGCCCTATGTCTCAGACTCCTGCAAAAATCTGCATTCTCGGTGGTGGCTTCGGAGGCTTGTACACCGCACTTCGACTCAGTAACCTTCCTTGGGGAAGAAACGAGCAGCCCGAAATTACGTTAGTCGATGCGCGCGATCGCTTTGTCTTTTCGCCGTTGCTGTATGAATTAGTCACCGGAGAACTGCAATCTTGGGAAGTTGCTCCGCCTTACGAAGAATTGCTCGAAGACACAACGATCCGATTTCGCCAAACGGCGGTTGCAGATATTAATACCGACACGAAACAAGTCCGACTCGCAGATGGTGGACTGCTCGATTACGATCGCTTAGTGCTGGCGATGGGCGGCGAAACTCCGATGGACAGGGTTCCAGGAGCCGCAGAATTTGCCATTCCTTTTAGAACGATCTCGGATGCCTATCAACTCGCAGATCGGCTCCGTCAGTTAGAAGCATCTGATACCGATAAGATTCGAGTTGCAGTCGTTGGAGCCGGGTATAGCGGGATTGAACTGGCTTGTAAACTCGCGGATAAGTTAGGCGATCGCGGTCGAGTACGCGTGATCGAAGTCGGAGATCAGATTTTGCGATCGTCGTCTACGCATAACCGCGATGCTGCCACAAAAGCCCTCGAAGAACGCGGAGTCTGGACAGATTTAGAAACCTCGGTTGAATCGGTTGGTGCTGGAAGTATTTCACTGCTGTACAAAGGGGTCGTTGATACGATTCCAGTCGATTTGGTGCTGTGGACAATCGGGACGCGCATGAATGAAGTCGTCAAGAATTTGCCACTGAAACAAAATGAGCGCGGTCAGATTCTCGTCACTTCGACATTGCAAGTTGTGGATCATCCTGAGATTTTTGCTATTGGCGACTTAGCAGATTGCAAGGATGCCGATGGTCAGCAAGTGCCTGCCACTGCACAAGCTGCCTTTCAGCAGTCTGACTATACTGGATGGAATCTTTGGGCATCGTTGAGCGATCGCCCATTACTGCCATTTCGGTATCAATATTTTGGCGAAATGATGACTTTAGGCATTCATGACGCAACTTTAACCGGGCTTGGCATTCAATTAGAAGGCACTGCGGCTCACTTAATCCGCCGTTTAGCGTATTTAAATCGGATGCCTACTTTAAAGCATCAACTCCGTGTAGGATTCAACTGGATCACTCGCCCAATTATTTCCGCGATCGCGCAAATGGGTGAATAATTAGAAGGCTATTGGGTCTGTTCCTAGTTGAAATCGGGATTTTGTTGTTATGAAACGCCCCCAAGTGGTGTTTTTTGATGCTGTTGGTACATTATTTGGTGTGCGAGGAAGTGTCGGGCAAGTTTATCGAGAAATTGCTCGTGCTCATGGTGTAGAAGTCGATGCCGCGAAGATTGATCGCGCATTTTATGAGAGTTTCAAGGCTTCTCCGCCGTGTACATTTCCAGGAGTGGATGTATTAGAAATTCCGCAGCTTGAGCAGCAGTGGTGGAATACGATCGCACAACAGACTTTCGATCGGGCTGGCGTTTTGCATCAGTTTGCAGATTTTTCTGAATTCTTCTCAGATCTCTACTACCATTTCGAGACTGCAAAACCTTGGTTCATTTATCCCGATACCGTTCCAACGCTAGAAAAATTGCGCTCTTTAGACATCCCGCTCGGAGTTTTATCAAATTTTGATTCCCGATTATATAAAGTTCTAAAAGCGTTGAATCTAGAAGATTTTTTCGACTCAATTACGATTTCAACAGAAGTCGGAGTCGCAAAACCCGATCCAAAAATTTTTGCGATCGCGCTTGAGAAACATGATTGTCAGCCTGAGAATGCTTGGCACATTGGCGATAGTCAGCAAGAGGATTATGAAGCGGCGAATGCGGCAGGGTTGCGGGGAATTTTGCTGAATCGGTAGCTGTTTTTTGTAAGTAGTTCGTCCCGTTGAAAGTGGTAGGGAGAGTGGGGAGTAGAGGAGTAGGGAGTGAGGACAGAAAAACATTTCCCCACATCCCCACTCTCCACTCCTCACCTCTTCAAAGGTCTGATATAGTACCTAGATACCAAATGGTATCTCCCTATGCCGATTAAGCCCTCGCAAATTCTCAATCTGCTCGATCGTAAACGCGAAGATTTTGCACTGTTCGATCGCGCTGCTCTACAAGCGTTGCAGCAGTATGGAACTGCATTAATTCAACTGTCGCAGAAATCTGATCAAGCCATATCAGCAGCACTCGACGGGATCAGAGAGTGTGGAGCTAGACCCTTAGAGCCGTTGGGAATGTTTCCAGAATGGGTCATGCACGCGGGATTGTCCTGGCAAAATCGTGAAGAAAGTTTGGAATGGGTACGCGATCGCATTACTGGAGTTTCAACGTTTTCGGTAGACGGATCGCAAATCTACCCGAGTAAAGACTTCTCGATTCCAGTCGCACTTGTGCAAATTGGCTGGTATGAAAACTTTCACTTGCCCTCCGGTGAGTATCAAAAAGATATTGAGTTAGATGTTCTCACGCCAAACGATTTGAAGGTTGGACGCGGTGATCTTGCCGATCGACGAGTGAATTTACGTCGATTTGAAATGGAATGCGATCGCATTATTCAATACATGGAAGAACACGCAGGACAACGTGATTGTTTAGCATTTTTCGATGGATCGCTGATTGCAACATTTTCAGAAGCGTTTGATGAAGAGACACGCAGTTTTTATTTGAGATGTATTCTCAACGTATTACGTGCGAGTGAAGATTATCGCGTTCCGGTGATTGGATATATCGATACTTCCAGCGCACGAGATTTAACAGAGATGATTCAGCGATTAGCTCAGCTACCCGATAGTAAAACGATTCATGATGCTCAATTGTTAAATCGCGCGAAAAATCAGATGCAGTGGGGCGATCGCACGCCGATTTTTTTGTCTCAACGGTCTGGAGTTCTAGACTTATATCAGGAACATCGCGATCGCATCGCATTTACTTACCTCAAAACCAATCGGGATAGCTATGCGGCTCGAATTGAACTGCCCCTGTGGATTTATGAAGAAGGCTGGCACGATCAAATTCTCGATTGGGTTCGGGCTGAGGTCATCATTGGCGGCGGATATCCTTATGTGATCGAAACAGCGGATCAAGTCGCAGTTTTGAAAAATGACGATCGCCAAACCTTTTATCGATTGTTACAAGAGTGGGCAGAAAAAGAAGATCTGACCCTGAGACTGTCTCGCAAGATGATTAGTAAAGCGCGGCGAAGATAAGAAACGCTAACAAAATGCGGAATTGAACGACACAGATGCGATGTTGAATCAAGCTTTCTGGTTTGACTCACAGAGAGTGATGCGTTCGTCCTTCCCAACTCACAGGAATCGACGCAGAGCTTTGAGACAAACCAGCTCAATATCATCGGAGTCCTATCTATGCGTCGTGCTTGGATCTTTGGGTTCGTCACACTCCTGACACTCTTGACGATCGCACATCCCACTTTCTCCCAAACCAATTTCACGGACATTCAATCTCACTGGGCAAAACCCTGCATTGAGAAATTGGCACAAAAAGGAATCATTAGCGGTTTTCCAGGCAATCAGTTTCGTCCGAATGAGCCAGTCACCCGCGCACAATTTGCGGCAATGATTGCTAAGGCATTTCCTGAACAGATGAATGCTCCCAGTCGTCCTGCGATTCAGTTTCGCGATGTTCCCGCGAATTTCTGGGCGCGAGATGTCATTCAGAAAGCGTATCGATCGCAGTTTTTTTCAGGCTTTGAGAATCAGACCTTTAAGCCCGATTTAGAAATTCCGAGAGCGCAAGCATTAACCGCATTAGCAAGCGGCTTGAAGCTCAAACCAACTAATGATGTTGAACTCAGCAACAAAGCATTCATTGACACTCGAACTATTCCTAACTTTGCGAAAAGCGCGATCGCGGCAACCACCGAAAAGCAAATTACCGTCAACTATCCAATCATGCGTCGATTGAACCCGAATCGAACTGCTCAACGCGGTGAAATCGCAGCGTTTCTCTGTCAGGCATTACCCGATACGCAAGGCTTGATTAGCAACCAATTCATTCCTAAACCAGAAACACAGGCGCGAGAAATTCGTGGTGTATGGCTAACTAACATTGATAGTGATGTCTTGTTTGAGAAAGAGCGCCTGAGTAATGCTGTCAATGAACTAGCGCGATTGAACTTTAATACGCTTTATCCGACGGTACTGAATTGGGGATATACCTTGTATCCCAGTAATGTCATGCAGCAAGAGATTGGATTTCCAGTCGATCCGCGCCCCGCTGCAGCAGGATTACGCGATCGCGATATGCTGCAAGAACTGATCACCGAAGCTCGCTCAAAAGGGATGGCGGTGATTCCTTGGTTTGAGTTTGGGTTTATGGCTCCCAAAGATTCAGAACTTGCTCAAAAACACAAAGATTGGTGGACACAGAAACGCAATGGCTCGGTTGATTATCAACCTTCAGCCCTCGACGGCAAGCAAATTCCAGTCTGGTTCAATCCCTTCAAACCTGAAGTCCAACAGTATCTTCTGAACTTAGTCACCGAAGTGGTTGAAAAATATGATGTTGATGGGATTCAGTTCGATGATCACTTTGGTTTACCTGTGAGCTTTGGATACGACGACTTTACTGTCAATCTCTACAAAAAAGAACATCAAGGTAAAGCTCCACCTAGCAATGAGCGAGATCCAGAATGGTCACGTTGGCGCTCAGATAAACTACAAGACTTTCTGACCAAGCTTTTCCAAACGGTCAAATCTCGCAAGCCGAATGTTCTGATCTCACTGTCACCGCTAGATTTACCCTTTGCTTATGAGGAACATCTAGTGGATTGGCATAAGTGGAGAGAAGCAGGTTTGCTTGAAGAAGTCATTCCCCAAATCTACTTTCAGGGACAGAAGTTTGTCGATCGTAGTAACCCTGACAACTGGGCAACCTTAAAAGCTGCTCGCGATACGGTTCCCACTGCGATCGGGATTTTAAGTGGATTGTCTAGCACACCTCGCCCCATCGAAGAAATTCAGCGTCAAGTCAAAGCAGTCCGCGATCAAGGCTATGCTGGAATGTCGTTTTTTTTCTATGAAACCCTGTGGAATAAATCACCTGAACCGATCAGCGATCGCAAAGCAGGCTGGCAAACTATCTTCAAAGAGAAAGTTGAGCGCTTTCGGCTATAAGATTTGCTAGCTCTACTCGTCGAACTCATTCATTATGCAGAGTGGGGAGTAGGGAGTCCCCACTCCCCACACACATCAATCCTTGAGGAAATCCAAAGAATCAGAACTCGTAGCTGAAGAGACAAGACTCGCACAGGCAATTTCGTTAAAATGATCGTCGCAAAGTGAGCCAGATTTATGAAAGTTGCTTTTTTCAGTACCAAATCATACGATCGCCGATTTTTTGAAGCTATCAATGCAACCTATCAGCACGACATCACCTTTTTTGAAGTACCACTAAACGCCGATACGGCAATGCTTGCGACAGGCTATCCCGCAGTTTGTATGTTCGTGAATGATGTCGCAGATACCGACACTTTGAACAGTCTCGCTGCGAATGAAACTCAGCTTCTCGCCTTGCGATCGGCTGGATTTAACACCGTGAACTTACAACGAGCAGCAGAGCTAGACATCAAAGTAGTCCGTGTTCCAGCTTATTCTCCCTATGCCGTTGCAGAACATGCCGTTGCTCTCATTTTGGCGTTGAATCGTAAAATTTACAGAGCTTACAATCGAGTTCGAGATGATAACTTTGCATTAGAAGGACTCCTTGGATTTGATTTGCATGGGTGTACCGTTGGGGTGATTGGTACAGGCAGAGTTGGCATGGTCTTTGCTCAAATCATGCAGGGATTTGGGTGTTCTGTGATTGGATATGATGCCTATCCAAACGAGCAATTGACACAGTATGTTTCCTTACCTGAACTATTTGAGAAGTCTGATATTATCTCGCTGCATTGTCCATTGTTGCCAGAAACCTATCATTTGATTGATCAAAGTGCGATCGCACAAATGAAGCCCGGAGTCATGCTGATCAATACAAGTCGGGGGGCTTTAATTGATACGGATGCTGTGATCACAGGAATTAAAACTGGCAAAATTGGCTATCTAGGAATTGATGTTTATGAGCAGGAAGAGAACTTATTTTTCCAAGATCTGTCTGACACCATTATTCAAGATGACACCTTTCAGCTTTTACAATCTTTTCCGAATGTTTTGATTACCGCGCACCAAGCATTTTTTACTCGGAATGCCTTAGAAGCGATCGCAACAACAACGCTCTCCAATATTTCAGATTTTGAGCAAGGAAAGCCATTGAAGAACGAAGTTGTCTACCACCCTTCTCCAGCTTTACTATGAAAATTCTGGTGCTGAACGCAGGCTCAAGCAGCCAAAAGAGTTGTCTGTATTCAATCGACGATCGCCTACCCAATGAACCCCCAGAGCCAATGTGGGAAGCCGCGATCGATTGGGCACATCATCCCGGCTTTGCAGAGATCAAGGTCAAAACCGCAACTGAAGAACTGACAGAAGAGATTGAAGTCAAATCGCGTCTTGAGATTATGGCGCATCTGCTCTCAATGCTTTGGCAAGGGAAGACCGCAGTTCTCAATCACCCGACTGACATTGATGTGGTTGGACATCGAGTCGTACAAGGTGGGCAAGAATACTCTCAACCTGTACAGATTGATCAAACAGTGAAAGCAACGATCGATCGTCTTTCCACGCTGGCTCCAAATCACAATCCTGCTAATCTCGAAGGTATTGAAGCGATCGAGCAATTTTTAGGAACTGAAATTCCACAGATTGCCGTATTCGATACTGCCTTTCATCGTCAAATCCCCGATGCTGCTGCAATCTACCCCGTTCCTTATGCTTGGGTCGAGCAAGGAATTCGGCGCTATGGATTTCATGGCATTAGTCATCAGTACTGTGCTGAACGAGCCGCACACTTGTTACAGCGAAACTTAGAAGACTTGCGCCTGATTGTGTGTCATCTTGGCAACGGGTGCTCACTTTCTGCCATCGCCCAAGGACATAGTATTGATACAACAATGGGATTCACGCCGCTCGATGGCTTAATGATGGGAACGCGCTCTGGTTCGGTTGATCCAGGGATTTTAATTCACTTGATGCGACAAGAAGGCTATTCTGTCGATCGCTTAGATCGCGAACTGAATCGAGAATCAGGTTTGAAAGGAATTTCTGGCGTTTCTGCTGATTTGCGCCAAGTCATGAAGGCGATCGCAGACAACAATTCTCAAGCACAGTTAGCACTCGACATTTACATTCATCGCTTGCGCGCTTACATCGGGGCAATGCTCGCCAGTTTAGGAGGGGTAGATGCTTTGATTTTTACAGCAGGCGTGGGGGAAAATTCAGCGATTGTGCGTTCTCTAGCTTGTGAATCCTTTGGTTTTCTGGGCTTAAAGCTTGATGCTCACAAGAATGAAAATCGCCCCGTTGATCAAGATATTGCCACAACAGATTCAACGGTGCGAGTTTTAGTCATTCATACGCAAGAAGATTGGGCGATCGCTCAAGAATGCTATCGTTTAAGAGCTAAACATGTATCGCTTCACGAGAAACAATCATGATGAGCCAACTCCCGAATCAGATTACGGCTCCAGCTTGGGTGCAACTTTTCAATTGGATTGTTGATCCGCTTGGATTCCTGGACAAATACACTCAGAAGTATAGTGATGTTTTTACCATGCAACTGGCTGGACTGGGATTGTCTGTCGTCATTGCCAATCCGAAAGCGATTCAGGAAATCTTTAATCAAGATGCAAAGTTTGATATGGGACGGGGTAATGCGCTCGCAGAACCGCTGTTAGGACGAAATTCTTTGCTGTTACTGGATGGCGATCGCCACCGACGAGAACGCAAATTACTCATGCCGCCTTTTCATGGGGAAAGACTGCACACTTACGCCACGCAAATCTGCAAAGTTGCTGATCAAGTGGCAAGTCAGTGGCAAGTTGGACAGCCTTTTATTGTCCGAACCTCGATGCAAAACATCAGCTTAGAAATCATCTTGCAAGTTGTTTTCGGGTTGAGTGAAGGAGAGCGATATCAACAGCTTAAAGTTCTCTTGACCGAATGGCTGGACATGACCGATTCACCTTCACGATCGAGCATGTTATTCCTAAAATTTTTGCAGAAAGACTGGGGAGCTTGGACTCCTTGGGGACGGATGCAACAGCGCCAACGCCAAATTCATGACCTACTTCAGGCAGAAATTGACGAGAGAAGAACGAAGGGAGATGAGAAACGGAGTGATGTTCTCAGCCTGATGATGGCAGTGCGAGATGAAACTGGGCAAGCCATGAGCGATGAAGAATTGAGAGATGAATTGCTCACGATCTTGTTTGCTGGACATGAAACCACTGCAACAACTCTATCTTGGGCGTTTTACCAGATTCATCAACAGCCAGAAGTGCGTGAGAAATTGCTCAAAGAGCTTGAAAGCCTAGATGCACATGCGTCTCCAATGAGCATGGCTCAACTTCCCTACTTGAATGCTATCTGTCAGGAAACACTCCGAATGTATCCTGTGATTCCTGTGCTGTTTCCGCGCATTTCTAAAGTGCCTGTGAAGGTTGCAGACTATTCATTTGATGCAGAGACGACTCTCTGGATATCTCCTTATCTGGTGCATTATCGAGAAGAGCTATATCCAAATGCTCACCACTTTGAGCCGGAACGATTTCTCGATCGACAGTACTCGCCTGCTGAGTATTTTCCCTTTGGAGGCGGGAGTCGGCGATGTTTGGGATATGCGCTGGCTCAGTTGGAAATGAAGCTCGTTCTGGCAACAATCTTATCGAAATACCAACTTGCTTTAGCTGACGATAAACCTGTGAAACTACAGCGCCGTGGGTTTACGCTCGCTCCGACAGGTGGAGTGCGAATGGTGTTGACTGAGAAGCCATAGATATCTTTCGAGGTTCAGGACTTTAAGCTAGTCGTGCGAAGTGGGGAGATGGGGGAGTGGGGAGAACCCAGATTCACATTGCTCCCTATCCCCATCAGATTTACTGTAGTAAACTACTGGACACTCTACTGCTCGCTTGTCTGCCATAAAGGATAGAACCGAAGCCAGTAATATACATCAATAAGCTATAAACCGCAGCGGGCACAGCCATATCGGGGTTGTTGAGTAGACCCGCAGTGATAGCAATTGCTAGCGTTCCGTTTTGAATCCCGACTTCAATAGCGATACAGATTTGTTGAGCGAGCGGCAGCCGAAACAGCTTTCCGACCAGAAATCCTGCCAGTGTTGCCAGGAGGTTGAGCAATACGACACCGATTCCTACCTGCACCAGAAATCCTGGGAGCTTACTTCCTTCTCGTACCAGCAACAGCACAATAATCAGCGCTAACAATCCTATGGCAAGTCGGCTCATTTGCTTTTCTAGACGGCGTGCTGTGTCAGGAAACTGATGACGAATTGCCATGCCGATCGCTGTCGGTAGCAGTGTGATCAGAAAAATTTGCAGCATGGTCTGCCCAATCGGTAGAGCGATTGCCGCACTTTGCCCTAGGAAATATTGCAGCGCCAGATTTGTAAAAATCGGAATCGTAAACACAGTAGCGATGCTACTCAGCGCTGTGAGCGTTACTGACAGAGCAACATCGCCCTTTGCCAGATAAGTTATGAGATTAGAAGAAGGACCACCCGGACATACTGCTAGAACAATCAGACCAACCGCGATCGCGGGCTGCATGGGCACAACCAACGTGATCAGTATCCCAATCAGCGGCAGCAGCAATAGCTGGCAGATCGTGCCCACCGCAACTGCTTTGGGATCACGAGTAATTCGTTTAAAGTCTTCTGCAACCAGACTTAACCCCATACCCAACATCACAATTGCCAGAGCCAGCGGCAGTAAAACAGAGGTGAAGATGTTGCTCTGCATCGTTATTAGACATTGATTTTGATTTGCACAGGTATCATACAAGAATATGTTCAGAGTTTCGGTATGCTCTGCTCACACTCCCTGCACCCGTCAGACAAACTCGAACCAATCAATTTGAATCGTTCGGCAATCCGAATGCGGAGAGAGCATAAGCTAAGCTGTAGTTGTTGAGCAAGTCAAAGTTCTCCAAAGTGGAGTTGTTATCATGCAGGTCGGTTTGAACTGTGCGCTGAGTGATGTCCATATTGATGCTGCTCAAGCAAGTAGTCAGCGTCAGATGGCAATCTCGATCGAAGCCATCCCCCAAGCGTCGCCTCGTGAGACTCCGCTCAATCTCTGTCTGGTTCTCGATCAGAGTGGATCGATGGCAGGTCGATCGCTGCAAACTGTTCAACAAGCCGCCGCTAGGCTCATCGATCGCTTATCCCCAGGAGATCGACTCTCGATCGTCACGTTCAATCACAAAGCCAAAGTTCTCCTCCCCAATCAAATCGTTGAGGATCCAGAGCCGTTAAAACTTGCCTTAAACCGTCTGGAAGCGTCGGGCGGCACTGCGATCGACGAAGGGATTCGACTCGGAATAGAAGAAGTCGCAAAAGGGAAAAAGAATGCCGTTTCACAAATGTTTCTCTTGACGGACGGAGAGAATGAACACGGCAGTAACGATCGCTGTCTCAAACTCGCTCAAGTCGCGACCGGATACGGTCTGTCGATTAATTCACTCGGATTCGGAAGTGCTTGGAATCAAGACGTTTTAGAAAAAATCGCCGATGCGGGTGGTGGGGCACTTTCTTATATTCAAGAACCTGAGCAAGCGGTGACAGAGTTTGGGCGATTGTTCGATCGCATTCAATCGATCGGCTTAACGAATGCCTTTTTACGCATTGTTTTATCGCCAGGAGTTCGCCTCGCAGACTTTAAGCCTGTCGCCCAAGTTGCACCCGAAACCGTCGAATTACTTGTGCAGCATGAAGATAACTTAGTCGGCGCGCGCTTAGGCGATTTGATGGTCGGCTCACCTCGCGTGATTTTGGCGAATGTTTACCTGACGCAGTTGCCGGAAGGGAAAAATACGATCGCCGAAATTCAAGTGAAATACGATGATCCAACTTCAGGTGAATTAGCACTCGCCTCTGAAACCTTCCCGGTTGAAATTACAGCTCAAACTCAATACCAACCCGCACCAAACTCAGACGTTCAGCAGCATATTCTCGCTCTCGCAAAATATCGACAAACCCAAATCGCCGAAACCAAATTGCAGCAAGGTGATCGACAAGGAGCCGTAACCATGCTGCAAACAGCCGCACAAACTGCTTTGCAAATGGGCGATCGCAATGCGGCAACCGTTTTACAAACTAATGCAACTCAACTGAGTTTAGGAGAAGACTTATCGGAAGTCGATCGTAAAAAAACTCGACTCGTTTCTAAAACTATTTTGCAGGCGGGAGATTCTGAGTAGGCGTACCGAATTCAACCGTCGGCAGCGCACAAATCTTTTTCGTCATCTGTGGATCAGAATAGCGATCGGTTTTCCAAGTGGCAGGAGAGCCGACTCCGTTGGTATACGTGATCTGATTGGTTTTGCAATTCACATCTGCATAGAGAAACTGAAACACGCCACTGCACGCTGTCCCGCTATTTTTTCCCATCGTCTGCACAACGATCAGTTGACGAATATTTTTATCTGGCTGATTGGGGCGTTCCTGACGTGCCACGATAAATTCTGGATCTGTATAAAATTCGCAACCATCCCGCGTCTGCCGCATCAGCAGACTATATTTGCTCATCACGAAATTAAACGTTTCAACATCAGGAAGTGCTGCCATTGCTGAACTCTGACCCAAAATGGCAAGAGCAAGTGTCATAGTGATTAAGCGCTGCATACAGACCTCATCCGAATACAAATGGCTTGAATGATTTTGGCAGATTCAGTTCCCTAGGTTGATCAAAAAAATATCGATCCCACAATACCCTTTACAATAGTTGAATGTAGAATCCCACAGAAATTAAACCGTGAATAGCGTCCGTACTGTTTCCGATACTAAGCGATCGTTTTATAGTCTTCACACCCGTCCGGTGAATTCGATTTTCCGCCGAGTCGTGGAAGAATTGATGGTCGAAATGCACCTACTGGCTGTGAATACTGATTTTCGTTACGACCCGTTTTATGCATTGGGTGTCGTGACAACTTTCGATCGCTTTATGCAAGGGTATCGCCCTGAAGCTGATAAAGAGTCGATTTTTACAGCATTATGCAAAGCATTAGAAGCGGATCCACAGCAATATCGCACTGATGCTCAGCGATTAGTTTCGACGGCATCAAGCGCAGCTTGGGATTCAATGCTGATTCCAGATAAGGCATACGATTATCGAGAGGCGTTACAAGCCGTCGCGTCGAATCCAAAATTCAAGTACAGCCGCCTTTTTGCCGTGGGTTTATATACGATTTTGGAAGCGTCTAGCCCTGATGTGGTCAAAGACACCGCAAAACTGAACGAGACGTTTAAGCAAATTTGCCAAGCGTTAAATATTTCCGAAGAGAAAGTTCAGAAAGATTTAGAACTGTATCGCAGCAATCTCGAAAAAATGAATCAGATGCAAGTTGTGATTGCAGAAGCTTTGGCTGCCGATCGTAAAAAACGAGAAGAGCGTGAGCAAGCCCAAGCAAAACCGAAAGATGAAGCAACGTCTGAATCATAAGGCGATCGCAAATGCAGAATGGGGAGAGTAGAAAGCGCTCCCCATTTTTTGTATCGTTTGTAACAACGCAGCGGGATCAAACTCGACTACAAGTAGAACGGTATCGAGTTTGATTGCATGATGACTATTCCAGAAATTTCACAGAAACTATTCGCCGCGAAAAAAGCAAAAGGATTGAGCTTTGCAGATCTCGAATCTGTGCTTGGACGCGATGAAGTTTGGATCGCAGCGTTGTTTTATCGACAAGCGAGTGCATCTGAAGAAGAAGCAACCAAATTATTAGAAGCATTAGGCTTAAGCCTGGATCTTGTGCCTGAATTAGTAAGCTCCACGGTGAAAGGATTAGGGCCGATCGTGCCGACAGATCCTTTGGTCTATCGGTTCTATGAAATCATGCAGGTGTATGGAATGCCGATGAAAGAGGTTATCCATGAGAAATTTGGCGACGGCATCATGAGCGCGATCGACTTCACGCTTGATATTGAGAAAGTTGAAGATCCAAAAGGCGATCGCGTCCTCGTCACAATGAATGGAAAATTCCTCCCTTATAAGAAGTGGTAGATTTTTCGGACAATCCTCGGAAACTCATCTACACTAATCACAGTCAGAGATCCCTGACTCTTTGTGTTAGTTGAGAGAGCCGATGCACCCGCACGATTGTTCCTGTCCTGTCCACGATCCGCAAACCAAACAGCGTCAACTTCTCACCGCTCTCATTCTGGTGGGAAGTTTCGCTGTTGCGGAATGTACGATCGGGCTATCAAGTCATAGTCTTGCATTAGTGGCTGAAGCAGGACATTTAGTTTCTGATTGCTTTGCTTTGTTGCTGGCATTGCTCGCCACTCGCATCGCTCAATCTCCGATGCAATGGGGCTGGATTGGAGAGAACACCGTTGCGATTAAACCGAGCCGATCGCCTGAAACTTGGGCTGCTTTACTCAATGGCTTGGGACTAGTTGCCGTCACGATTTGGATTATTTGGGAAGCGATCGAGCGATTTCAAACGGCTACACCAGAGATTTCCAGCATTCCAATGTTACTGACTGCGATCGTAGGCTTAGTTGTCAATGGAATTAACATTGCAGTGCTGCATCAAGGCAGCGAATTCGATTTGAATTTGCGTGCCGCTTTCCTGCATGTGGTCGCAGATGCGTTGGGAGCAATTGGAGTGATTATCGCAGCGATCGCGGTTGCTGCATTCCATTGGATGTGGGCAGATGGCGCGATTAGTTTAGCGATCGCAGTTTTAATTCTAGGCTCAACCATTCCACTGATTCGCCAGAGCATTCAAGAGCTACGACGCTAATTTCCTAAATCCCTTTTCTCAATTCATTGACAGCAGTCTGCATATCCGTTTCTGCTATCAAAACGCATCGACTGAGAAGTTGAATATCCAAATCTTCTAACCCTGGAATCAAACTGCTTTGAATCGCTTGATATCCATTGTCAGATAAGCGATACAGCTTAAATACACCATCTTCCCAAAACCAGACTTCTAGCACTCCTAGAGCTTGATACTTCAACAATTTAGACTCACTACCAGAAGTGAAAATAATCTCGATCGCGAGATCTGGAATCGGTTTTCTAGACCCAAAACAATAGCTTTCATCTGCTTCTGCCGCAGCTTCAGGAGGTTTTTTCTGAGTAAAACTTCCTGTGGGAAGAAACCAGACTCCTTTGTCCAAGCAGTAAAGTCCTAGCAGAAAAGCAATGATTCCCGAAAAAACTTCGTGGTCTTGTCCAGGCATCCGTAATTCAATGGTTCCTTGATAAAAACTCAACCGCCTTTTCACCTCAGAGAAAAGACGATCCATTTGCTCAAAATCTTGCCAACTTTTGTTATGAAGCCGGATTACAGAATCCTGAGAATGAGTCTGTGCAGTAGGCATGACTAGAAATTGAATGCTTGGTCTAATTCTAGGTCAATTCAAATCATCCAGCAGCAATTAGAGCTAGCTTGCTGGCTCTAAATTGTAGCAATGTAAATGCTCACAATTAGCCTGCAACCTGCTGAGCTTCTTGTGAAGTTACTTCTTGGAATCGGATTTCATCGCGACGTGGATCAACTAAGCTCACTTTCAAGCGCAATTGATCACCGGGGCGAATCGAGCCGCCTATGCCTCTGACTCGGATGATCTACTCACTTGGCGCTGAGCAACTTGCATCAATAGCCGTAAAGCATTATTGACATCTTCTTCGGTTGGGAAAGCTTGTGCAACATCAGGAGCTAGGAGAACTAAATTGGTTCCTTTTCGATATCGTTCAATATATTTCCCTCGGACTCCTTCTCCAAGTTGAGAAAAGTCATACTCAGAGCGTAATTCATCTTCCATCTCATTCTCCTTGCTCATAGAACCTCCTTTCTGAACGAGTGGCTTTTCGGGCGCTGATAATTCGGATTTTTTCGTCTCGGTCAGTATGAGCAACAACTAGCAGTTCTCCATATTGAGACATCCCAATGATAACGTAGCGACTTTCTCCGATCGAATGATCTGGATCTGGGAAGGTGAAAGACAGAGCATCATCAAATACAGTTGCTGCTGCTTCATAAGGAGATGCCATGTTTTCTATAATTTGATTCCGCTTTCTCTGGGTTCCACTCAAACTCCATGCGAATCGCGCCTACTGTAACCTTTAATTAACCTGCAACCTGCTGAGCTTCTTGTGAAGTTACTTCTTGGAATCGGATTTCATCGCGACGTGGATCAACTAAGCTGACTTTCAAGCGCAATTGATCACCGGGGCGAATCGATCGTTGTTGAAACACCATTGGTAATTCTAAACCTAGCTCTTCTAGCAACACTAATCCTAAGCCTTCATGCTCTCGCAACCAGCGCAGCATCAGAGCATCCCAAACCTCATCTGAATGTCGGCGGAGATATTCCAAACTCCAGTAGCGATTCGTATGCCGCTCGACAAAGACCGCTTCTTGAACAGCTAAGCCAATATTGATCATCAATTCTTTGACTTCTTCTTCAGAGAAGGGCAGTACATCGCCCCGCAAATGCGCCTTGATCTGAAAATGCGCGAGTAAATCGCTATAACGGCGAATGGGAGAAGTGACTTGTGTATACGTATCTAATCCCAAACTCGCATGACGCGCAGGCGTAATCGTCAATTCGCTCCGAGGCATACAGCGCCGAATCGCACACGATCGTACTGGTCCCGCTGGAAGCTGCAATAATTCCTCATCTGAAGGAAGCTCTGGTTGAGGCTGTCCCCTAAACGGTAATGGCAAACTGTGAGTCTGAGCATAGCGCGCCGCCACTTCACCCGCCAAAATCATCATTTCAGCGACCAATTGCCGAGACATCGAATCGTCTAGAACCTCGATCGTCACTTCTCCGTCATTTTTGACTTTGATCGAAGACTCCGGCATATGAATACTAATCGCGCCTTGAGTCTGCCGCCATGCTGTGCGCTGCTTTGCCCACTTGGCTAATCCTTCGATTTCCGGTTCGCCCTGCACGTTTAAATGCAGCATTTCATCGACATCATCATAGGTCAGACGATACGTCGATCGAATCGAACTCGCATGAATACTGTACTCGTCGATCGCACCCTCTGCGGTCAGGGTCACTGCAAAACTCAACGCACAGCAAATTACACCCGGATTCAAGCTCATCGGACCCGTCGCCAACTCCGACGGAAACATCGGAATCATGCCCGTTGGCAAATAAATCGTTGTAATCCGCTTGCGCGCATCGAGGTCTAACTCATCCCCCGGTACCACCCACCGAGTCGGGTCAGCAATATGAATCCAAATGCGCTCTCGCCCATCAGGTAACACTTCCAAGCTCAAACCATCGTCGATTTCTTTTGTGCTTTCATCGTCGATCGTATAAACCTTTAAGTGTGTCAAATCAAGACGATTGACATCTAAATCTTCAGGTGGGGATTCCAAACGGTGGTGCGCCACTTCCAAAACCTTCTGAGAAAATTGCATCGGAACCTGTGCGCGCCGTAGAAACAAGTTCTCGTGAGGACTCCAAATTCTCAGGTCAACGAGAAGTTGAAAGGCGGCGGGAGAGGTTTCAGGACGCTTTAGAGCAGACATCAGTTCGAGTGCGCTAGCCCGATTGGGAGTTTCTTCGCTGACTGCAAATCGCTCTAACGCATCTAAACGAGGTCGATCGCTGGCTTGCCATTCGACCGTTTCCCCGTCCAAGGCGAATCGGACTCGCTCTAAGAAACTCTGCCATTCGCGTTGGCGTTGAGCTTCCATCTCGATCTGATGCTTTAATTCTGCCACTTGATTCGCAGAACGTGGCTCATAGCGATCGCCCTTCTGCTTAAAGTAAAGCTTATCTTCTGAAAGTAAGTAGTGAGCAGCGTAACACATCGCTGCACTTTTGTCGGAAAACAGCAGTATTGCCATTTCCTCAGGGTTAGTGCTGTCTCCGGTTTCGATAAGAATTTCCCAAGCAACCTCTAGGCTTGAAGGGTCGAGATAAGGCTGCGTCTCTTTGAGAAAACTAGGGATATCCGTCGGTTTAAAACTTTGGTTGGCGACTTCGTAGGTGATTTGTCGCGGGTGAAGCGTATGATTCTGAGAACGATCGTCAATTACGATCCAGTGCTTTTTGCCTTCTGGACGCTCGGCAACAGCGAGACGACGCTCACCATTGACGCGAAATTCGACTAAGGTTCCCTTCTCCATTGAAATCTGTGGGGTGTAACTAGGGTGATCACAAAAGATGGGGAAACGGGGAGCAAGAATCGCGGTGGCACTTCTCCCTATCTCCCCATCTCCCTAAAACAATTCTTTTAGCCTTCTGCGTTGACGAAGGGCAGTAATGCAATCACACGGGCGCGCTTGATCGCAACGGTCAAATCCCGTTGTTGTTTTGCAGTGAGTCCTGTGATTCGACGGGGCAAGATTTTGCCGCGTTCGGTGATGAATTTGCGCAGGAGATCGACATCTTTGTAATCGATCGGATCACCTGGTTTGATTGGAGAAATTCGACGACGGAAATAGCTCATGGAAGTATGTTTGGTAAAAGGTCATTGGGCGGCAGTTATCACTGCGGGCAAAAACTTACCAGCTTTTGCTGACAACCGAGATTCGGTTATTTGATCTCTTTATGAGCCGTATGCTTGTTGCAGTGCGTACAGAACTTCTTCAGTTCTAAACGAGCTGTGGTGTTACGACGATTCTTAGAGGTGGTGTAGCGAGAAACACCGGGAGAACGCTTTGCCGGATTCGTCCGACATTCGGTACATTCCAGCGTAATGATTAGTCTTACGCCTTTATTCTTTGCCATGATTTTTTCACTGACGAGAACGATAAATGTGTCAAGACACGAAGATCTATTATTCCACATCTACAGGGGTTTGGACGGAAAAATTTGGGATTTCAATTCTGGAATCGAGTTACGAAAAGTGCGATCGTAATTTCTGAGGAGATTTTAAGATGGCAACATTAGTTTTGCTTGATTGAATGACAAGAATCTATCTGGATACAAGTGCCTACAATCGCCCTTTCGATGATCAAACTCAACCGAAAATTTTCCTTGAACTTCAAGCAGTCGTAATCATTCTACAAATGGTTGAAGCTGGAATCGTTGAATTAGTTACATCCTCTGTGTTGGAGTACGAAAATAGCCGAAATTCAGATCCGCTCCGGCAAGAAGCGATGACTCGATATCTTCAGCTTGCTGAAATCCGACAAGAAGTGAATGAGGCGATCCAGCAGCGAGCAGAACAACTAGGACATAATGGAGTGAAAGCGATCGATGCACTTCATGTGGCATGTGCTGAGACGGCAAATAGCGATTATTTCATTACTTGCGATAAGCGATTGATTAATCTTGCCAAGCTCTGACGATGAGAGTTGTCAACCCAGCGGATTTTGTATTGGAGATGAGCAGCAATGATTCAAGTGAAGAATGAACAACAAGTTCTTCAGCAGGGGTTACAGATCCTCTTAGCGAATATGGAACCCTCAGAAGTCGCGAAGTTCTGGGCAGCTTGCCATCTGGGAAATGGTGATTATCTTAAGACGAAAGATGTGCTTTTTGATCAGGAATCTGTTGCGAGTCTATATGGAAAAGTTCTGGATTTTCAAGAATCGAACCGCAAAAAATGAAGTTGCCATAACGCTTCTTCTTAAAAATCGAGGTTCCTAATTTCTACAACTAGGAACCTCGATCGTATCTAAATCGCTGCTACAGAGGGCTGTTTCGCAAACGATTTCAGAATTCGTTCTGCCATTTGAGGGGGAGTTAAACCTAACTCCGCTTTAGACTGATCTGGAGTCGCATGATCGACCAGAATATCCGGTACACCAATCCGCGTCACAGGTACAATCACCTCAGCATCCATTAAGGATTCGAGAACCGCAGACCCAAATCCACCTTGCAGACAGCCTTCTTCCAGCGTCACGACTCGCCCAATTTTTTGAGCCAATGGCAGGATCAACTCTTCATCGAGCGGCTTCGCAAACCGAGCATTCACTACAGTTGCTTCGATGCCATGCTCGCTGAGAATTTCAGCCGTTTGCATTGCGGGATAGACCATCGAGCCATATCCAAGCAGCAGCAAATCATCCCCTTGACGGAGAATTTCAGCCTTACCGATCGGTAATTCTTCCCAACCTTCTTCCATCAACGGCACACCATAACCATTGCCGCGCGGATAACGCATCGCGATCGGTCCCTGCGTGTGATTGATTCCCGTGACAATCATGCGCTGCAATTCGGCTTCATCTTTCGGAGCCATCAGCACCATGTTGGGAATCGATCGCAGATAGGCGATGTCATACATGCCTTGATGTGTCGGTCCATCTGAGCCAACAATTCCGGCACGATCCATACAGAAGAACACCGGAACGTTCTGGATACAGACATCATGCACGATCTGGTCGTAAGCGCGTTGCAAGAAGGTGGAATAGATCGTCGCGACTGGACGCATTCCTTCACACGCGAGACCTGCTGCCAAAGTGACAGCATGTTGTTCAGCAATCCCAACATCGATATACTGCTTGGGCACTCGTTTTTGGAAAATATCCAATCCGGTTCCCGTTGCCATCGCTGCAGTGATGCCGAGAATGCGAGGATCGTTTTCAGCCAGCGTGCTTAGGGTTTCGCCAAACACTTTCGAGTAGCTCGGAGGTTTGGGCTTGCTCGAAGGAATCGCTTTACCTGTTGCCAGATTAAATGGCGTTTGGGCATGGTAGCCGACTTGATCTTGTTCGGCGATCGCATATCCTTTTCCCTTTACGGTTGCCACATGCACCAGCACGGGGCCAGTTTGTTTATGCGCTTCTTTAAAGGTTGCGATCAATTCCTCTAAGTTATGTCCATCGACTGGACCCATATAAGTAAAGCCAAGTTCTTCAAACACGGCTCCGACTTTGGGCACTGCCAGTCGCTTCATGCCTTCTTTGAGTCGCGACAACTCTGGAGAAAATGGCATGTTCTTCATTTGTTCCTCAATGTTGTCAGTGAGGAATTGGACAGGCGGGCTGAGCCGCATTTTATTCAAATAGCGGGGAATTGCACCAACGTTGGGCGAAATCGACATTTCGTTATCATTGAGCACCACCAGAAGATTTGTTTTGGGCAAATGTCCTGCATGGTTGATCGCTTCGAGTGCCATACCGCCAGTGAGCGCACCGTCACCGATCACAGCAACAGTTTTGTAATTTTCACCTTTGGCATCGCGAGCCAGCGCCATGCCTAATGCAGCAGAGATGCTGGTGGAAGCGTGACCTGCGCCAAAATGATCGAATTTGCTTTCACAGCGCTTTAGATAGCCTGCAACGCCGTCTTTTTGCCGCAACGTATCGAAATTGGCATAACGACCCGTAATCAGTTTGTGCGGGTACGCTTGATGTCCGACATCCCAGATCACTTTGTCGCGATCGAGATCTAGGGTTTGATAAAGGGCGAGGGTTAGTTCGACAACACCCAATCCGGGACCGAGGTGCCCCCCGATCGCTGCGACCGTTTGTAAGTGCTTTTCGCGAATTTGACGTGCAATTTGCTGAAGCTGAAAAATCGACAAACCGTGCAACTGGTTTGGGTGGGTCAATTCACTCAAATGCATACCGGGGTATCCTTCGGATGACGTGATGTGAGCGGTAGAGGAACTCTACCTCTTATCACTCTAGTCCATCGGGGGTAATGATTCAGAGTACTTGTATGCAATTTGCAACGTTTTCTCTTAACGAAAAGTTAGGGAACCAATGGGGAATCCTGGGAAAGACGTTGCATTGCATACAGTTATGACTTCTCAAACCCTTCGTCTGAAGAAGGCAGTGAAAACAATTCCAGGTTTGAATTATCTTGCCTCTGTTCTTAAGTATGACGGGATGGGGGGATGGGTGTTTCAACGCCCAATTTTGCAGTGGATCTGTGATCCGACTTTGAGACAGCAGCTACCTGGTTTGTATCGCTTCTTTGGAGTCTATTGCCAATGGTTCTTTGACCTCACAGGAGCCGGATATTTACGAGGAGGACATCTCCTTTTTCCAATGGTTGCCAAATTCTCGAACTAGCAGTATCTCAAACTTCAACTTCCAGAATTTACAGTCTTTCTTGATGCGAAGGATTGGCGAATGTTTCCGGTGGTGCATGAATTAATGAGCCATAAGGCAGATACTAAGATTCTGGCGCGCTACTTGAGTGCAGGAGATACCTTTTTGGATATCGGGGCAAATCACGGCAGTTTCTCGATCGTAGCGAGTCAATTAGTCGCGACTCAAGGCAAAGTGATTGCGATCGAGCCGCAGCCAAAACTGGCAAAAGCGATCGAACTTTCACTGTCTGAAAATCGCTTCTCGCCTTTTCAGGTGAATCAAATTGCTGTTGGAGATTCAGAAGGCGAAGTGGAGTTGATGATTCCGAAAGATACATCCGGTGCAGCAGGATTGTATCAAGAACATTCGGGCACTCAGGACTATGAGAAAGTGACGGTGCCCATGAAGCCGTTTGATGCTCTAGATTGGCAGAGTCTTCCGGGCAGAGTGGTGATGAAGCTGGATGTGGAAGGCTGTGAATATCGTTTTCTCAACGGCGCGAGAAAGATGATTGCCGCACGAAAGCCGATTCTGATTATGGAAATCAATCCTGACACATTAAAAGCAGCCAGAACACCCGCAGCAGAAATGAAACAACTTTTGCGCGAATTGGGCTACGTGCAGTATGCAGAGATGCGATCGCTCGATCAAGTTTTGCCGATCGAGCAATTAGATGCTGGAACTTGGCGCAATATTGTGCTGTTTGCAAATTGACCGTTTTATCATGGGTGAAACGCAACGATTTTCACCCATGAAAGACCGCATTAAAGATCTCGCCCTTTCACTTGCGCCTCGCCTCATTGAAATCCGTCGCCATTTGCATAGTCATCCAGAGCTAAGTGGACAAGAACAGCAAACCGCAGTGTATGTCGCTGGGGTTTTGTCGTCTTGTGGATTGCATGTAAAAGAAGCGATCGGGAAAGTTGGAGTCATCGGTGAGCTTTCGGGCGGGGATGATCCGCGACTGCTAGCGATTCGCACCGATATGGATGCATTACCGATTCAAGAGCGCACCGGACTCGAATTTGCGTCTCGACAGCCCGGAATTATGCATGCGTGTGGTCATGATGTACATACGACTGTGGGGCTTGGAACGGCGATGGTATTATCGCAACTAGGTGTTTCTCTTCCAGGAAAGGTTCGATTTCTATTTCAGCCTGCGGAGGAAATTGCTCAAGGCGCGCAGTGGATGGTTCAGGATGGCGCGATGAATGATGTGAATGCGATCTTATCGGTGCATGTGTTTCCCAGTATTCCAGCTGGAAAGATTGGTATTCGATATGGGGCATTGACGGCGGCAGCGGATGATCTGGAGTTAACGATTATTGGCGAGTCGGGGCATGGGGCGCGTCCGCATGAGGCGATCGATGCAATTTGGATCGCGTCGCAGGTGATTACGGCTTTGCAGCAGGCGATTAGTCGGACTCAGAATCCGTTGCGTCCGGTGGTGTTGACGATCGGGAAAATTAGCGGCGGACGTGCGCCGAATGTGATCGCGGATCAGGTGACGATGATGGGCACTGTGCGATCGCTGCATCCTGAGACGAATGACGCGCTTCCGACTTGGATTGAGAATATTGTGTCGAGTGTTTGTCAGACTTACGGAGCAAAGTATGAGATGAACTATCGACGCGGTACGCCTTCGGTGCAGAATGATGCGAAATTGACGAATTTGTTAGAGTCGGCGGCGCGTGAGGTTTGGGGCAGCGAAAGTATTCAGATTATTCCAGAGCCTTCTTTAGGTGCAGAAGATTTTTCGTGCTATTTGCAACATGCGCCGGGGAGTATGTTTCGTTTAGGCGTTGGATTTGCAGACAAGAAAAATTATCCGTTGCATCATCCGCAGTTTGAGGTCGATGAAAGTGCGATCGTGACGGGAGTTGTGACGATGGCGTGTGCTGCATACCAGTATTGGCATCAGTAAGGTTCTTTCTTGTGAGAGAAGCGCGATTGTAACGCGATCGCGAATACTGAAACGAGTTGATTTTAGGAGTATCTAATGGCTTCTTCCACTCGGCTGACTGGATTGGATTTGGTAGATTGTGCCAGAGCGAATGCGAAACAAGGAATCGAAGAGGCAGCAATGCTCTGTGGATATGGTTCGGATTTGAACGGGTTTCGCTCAGAACTGAAGCAGGCTTGCGACCATATGCGGATCGAGTTTCATGAGTTGAGCGATTTGATCAAAGGGGAATCGATTTCAGTGGGATTAGATGGAGTGACTGTGGAGCCAGATTCGTCAGGCGAATTGTAATTCTGTGATTCCAAGATCGCGAGATTTGGAAAGTGTAATCCAGTTGTGAGCGAGCAAATCAAAGGCGCAAATCCTGATTACGATGAAAGCGTCAAATTTTTGATCGTAACGACTCTCAGTTCTGTGACTCGCTCTAAAGCTGTATCGTTGGTCAGAAATACATCACATCCAGCGACGATCGCGGTTGAGATTTGGAGAGCATCAGGCAGTTTCAGATTGTATTTCACTCGAATTTCTGCGGTTTTGCATCCGACTGCCGTATCACTGGGTTGAAAAAAGGTGTTGGTTCCAGAAACAATCACGGCTGTGAAATCTTGCTGGAGTTTCTGTAAGCCCTGACGTGTAGGAAGGATTAAGCACTCTGCTAGTGTGATTGGCGAAGTTACTGCTTGAAAAGTTCCGTTTTGTATTTCTTGGAAAATGGGTTGAACGATCGCAAAATACTGAGCATTTCGCTCAATGTAGTAGATGACTGGAGCAGTATCTAAGAAAATCTTAGTTGCTGCTAAAAAAGCTTGCTCAAATTGCATGACTATCCTCGAAGCATTTCTTCGCGATCGTCCCATTCTTCGCGAATCTGATTCACCCAATCTTGAGCATCTTGACCTTTGAGAAGGTTTGGAGCAATTCCTTCTAGATCTTGCCAAGATTTCTTCGGTTGAGTTTGATTTTCCATGTGTTGAATGTGTTCAATCAGTTGCAATCGCTCTTCGGGTGCGAGTTGAGCAATCTCACTCAAAACTTGCTGGAGTAGAGGACTCATGATACTTCTGAAGTAGGGTTGGCTTAATTGTACTCTGGAAAATTCGGCGATCGCGTTTCAGTCAAAAGGGCAATTGCTATGGCAGATCTCTCTGAAACAATCTCATCTGGCACAATCACAAACACAGAGGTATTAGTTCCTTCGATGCCTTGCTCAGTTGCTTGCCACCATTCCTCAGTTTTTTGGAGCGACTGCCAATCAACCCAAGTTTTCTGATTTTGAGATCGCCAACAGAATGCTTAATTCTCGTGTTGCCTTAACTCTTGTTATGGAAAAAGCCTGTAAATCTCTTTTCGATGAGCAATTCTCTCACAGACCAGGATTTGTGCGTCTTTGTCCAACGTAATTCCAATCCGATAGTTGCCTACACGGATTTTGTATTTGTCAGAATAGCCTTTTAGCTTCTCCAAGTATCCCAATTCAAAAGGATTTTCCGACTCTAGCTCCTCGAAGACAATCGGCTCTACTCGTTCTTGAATCTCTGTTGGCAAATCTGCTAACTCTTTCAGAAATCGTTTTGTGTATTCAACCGCCCACATGCTGCTTGCCTTTGAGCGACTGATAATACTTTAGAGCTTCTTTTTTGGAGAGCCGTTCAGGTTCATCTGAATTTTCCATCAGTTGAACTAGCCCGTAGTTTTCTAGGATTTCTTCAATTTGCTCGAAATCAGAGATCGCAATTTGTACTGCAATAGGCCGTTGATTCTCATCAAGAATGTACTGCTTCTGAATATCTAGCATGTCGATGTGTTCTGGAGAATTTAGTTCTATTATGCACTGCGATCGATAACCTATGAATCACTTCTCATCCCCCAAAACTAATACGATTCTCCTGATAAGAAGGCGGTTCAACGTGAATGATCACCCGCACCGGACTATAACGCTCCATCAGTTTTGCTTCCACGTCTTCTGTAATCTGATGGGCAATTTCAACCTCATTCGTGTCTACAACCAAGTGCATTTCGATAAACGTCTGTCGCCCAACCACACCCCGCGAAGCAATATCGTGACAGTTCAACACACCCGGAACCGACATCGCGATCGCATGAATGGCTTCGGGTGCGATCGCAATTTCATCGACTAACCACGGCAAATTCTGCTTCAGGACTGACCAGCCACTTCGGAAAACGAGAATCGCGACTGGAAATGCTAGGACTACATCTAACCATTGCCAGTTGAATACCCAAATTCCAATCAGCCCTCCTAGCACACTGATCGTCACCCAAACGTCACTCATCGTATGTTGAGCGTCGGCAATCAGAATGGGACTATTCACCCGGAGTCCTTCTCGTCGCTCGTAGAACGTGACAAATAGGTTCACACCTAGCACCAGCAATAACAACCACAATTCCGTACCAGAGATCGCCACAATATGGTTTTTTCCAATGCGCTCGATCGCACTTTGCACAATTTCAAAACAGGCAATTCCCAGAAACGCAGCGACTCCTAAAGCTCCGATCGCTTCATATTTCTGGTGACCATAGGGGTGATCGCGATCGGGCAAAGGCGAAGAGAACCGACTTGAAGCTAATCCCAAAATGTTACTCGCACTATCCGTTAGGCTATGCAGTGCATCAGCAAGTAAACTCAGCGAACCTGTTAGCCAACCGACCACTGCCTTGAGCAGCAAAACAAAGAGATTTAAGAATAAAGTGATCAATAAAACTTTGCGAACTGTCGATCGATTATCGAAAAGCATATCGGTTTAATATTGCTACGATTTTTAGTGTAGATCTGACGCTCAAAAAAAGCTCGAAAGCTTTAGAAATAAGTGCTTTTATCTATTCATAATCTGATTGTTTTCTTACAAGAATTCTCAATATCAAACTGTAATCATGCCATTTCTCGATTAATTGCAAATTTGATTAGTGTACTTGTTGTAAAAAATTGTCAGATAATTGAAAACGACGCATCAAAATGAAAATGTCTCAACTTACGTTAAACCTTGATACTGGCTCAGTCATGTTTCAGTTCACGCCTGAAGCCGCACAGCAATTAAAAACCGCGTTAAATGAATTAATGGGGCGGCTGAAAAATACGGCAACTAAAACAACACCAGGCGGTAAAACCGCACCCCAACCGTCGATGGAATATCGCTACACTGGAGATGTCTTTTTAGAGCTTTTCTGCAATCCCAATATTTGGGCATCTCCGTTTGCTGCTAGAGTGCTCGTGACCTTGCGAGACGATCGAATTCGACTCAACACCGAAGCCGAACTGAGCCGCCTGATTGAGGATGTCAACCAATTTATCGAACAGCAATGAATCGGACGATCGTTTGGTTTCGCCGGGATTTACGTATCAGTGATCATGCACCTTTGCATCGTGCAATCTCACGAGGTGCTGTAATTCCGGTGTTTATCTTCGATCGTGCGCTTTTACATCATCCTGAAACCGGATCAGCGCGAGTCGCATTTATGCTCGATTGTGTACGATCGCTCGATGAGGATTTGCGCGATCGCGGTGGACGCTTAATTCTCAGATTCGGTGATCCGGTTGAACTCTTGCCCGATCTGATTCGCGAAACTGGAGCAGATGGAATCTATGCATATGTCGATTACGAACGCATCTATGGCAGAGTTCGAGATGCCCGATTAAATCAGGCGTTAGTAGAACAAGGTCTAAAAATTCGCTGGTTCGAGCCAAGCGGAGCCGCATCAGAATTGATGGACTATCGCGACTATCGGAAATTGTGGTATCGAGACATGAGTGCAGAAATGCTCTCGACTCCGTTGAACATTCCGACTCCTGAGGATATTGCCAGCGAACCCATTCCGAAACTGACTGATTTGGGTTTAGTTCCCGATGGTAAGTTAATCCCGCCTGCGGGAACGAGTGCCGCTCGCGATATCTTGGGGCAATTTTTGAATGAAAAGCTCGATCGCTATTATTGGCAACTTTCGTATCCCGGTGCAGAAGTCACATCTGGATTAAGCCCACATATCAAATTTGGAGCAATTTCGATTCGAGAATGTTATCAAACTGCACAACGCATTTTGAAATATACGAGCGATCAGAGAATTGAACGAAGTTGTAAGCAGTTTATTTCACGTTTGCGTTGGGGAAGTGGATTTGCCCAACGATTTCGATATTTACCGCAGTTAGAACTACGATCGCTCTATTCAATTTTTGATCAAGACGGATGGGAATTCGATGAAACCCTCTACGAAGCTTGGAAAACAGGACAAACTGGATTCCCGATCATTGATGCGGCTGCAAGATGTTTAGAAGCAACGGGCGGCTGGATGTCGTTAAATTTTCGATCGCGGGCGCTGTATTCTAGCTTTCTTAGCAATTTGATGAATCACGACTGGCGTTATGGGGCGCTGCATTTCATGCGGCATTTAATTGATGGAGATTGCCCGATCGATCATTATCAATGGGCAATGCAAGCCGGAGTGACGCATTGTTTAGATAAAAGTTGGACTCGCATCTATAATCCCGAACAGGCAGCCGTCGATCGCTGTGATCCCGACGGTGCTTTTATCAAAAAATGGGTTCCAGAACTGGCAAAAATTCCGGCGGTTCAACTCGGCTTACCGCCACGAGTGCAAGGCTACCCTCAGCCAATTTTGAACTATCGAGAAGCGCGGGCGCGTCGCGTTCAGCAACTCGAAGAACAGCGATCGAGTTTCCGTCAGCAATTCGACATTTTGCCACATTTGGCTCGTATGCCGAAATCAGTTTTGCCATTTGGAAGCGATCGATTTGAAAGTGAGATTCAATGGGCGCAAAAATCTTCTCCTTCTCTCTTTCCGGCAGCATTGGATTTAGATCAGTTAGATATTGAGCGATCGACTTGGTTGCGATCGTGGTTAGTTGCTCATGTCGAATTCAAACCGCAAAAAACCACGTCTCGTCGAAAAAAATCTCAGCCTGATCCGAACGTCATTCAACTGAGCTTGCTTGAATAGCCGTCCCGTTTTCTCAAGTTCTACACTAAAGATTGAGCCGCTCAATTCAGATTTTCGATCGCTACCGCTTGAATCGATGACCGCAAAGCCGCAAAATCTTGTAAAGCTGACTACCTACATCCACACAGGAACTTAAACCCGAACATGCTTGAATCTTACCGCCAACACGTTGCAGAACGCGCCGCTTTAGGAATTCCGCCTTTACCCCTGAGTCCGCAACAAACATCGGAACTGTGCGAACTCCTGAAAACTCCGCCCGCAGGCGAAGAAGAATTTCTCCTCTCGCTGTTGCGCGATCGCGTTCCCCCCGGAGTCGATCAAGCCGCTTATGTCAAAGCTGGATTTTTAAGCGCGATCGCCAAAGGTGAAGCCGCTAGCCCGCTCATTTCCCCCAAAGATGCCGTCGAACTGCTTGGCACAATGATGGGCGGCTATAACGTGCACTCGCTGATCGACCTGCTCAAGTCTGACAATTCCGAAATCGCAGAAACCGCAACCGCAGCATTGAGCAAAACGCTGCTCGTGTATGATGCCTTCCACGATGTCCAAGAATTAGCGGAAAGTGGCAATGCTTATGCCCAACAAGTCATGAATGCTTGGGCAAATGCAGACTGGTTTACCAGCCGCGCTCCCTTGCCTGACTCGATTACAGTAACCGTTTTCAAAGTTCCAGGTGAGACCAATACCGATGATTTGTCTCCTGCAACTCACGCTACCACTCGCCCAGACATTCCACTCCATGCCTTGGCAATGCTGGAAACGCGGCAACCGGGATCGCTGGAAGTCATCGAAGATTTGAAGAAAAAAGGGCATCCCCTCGCGTATGTCGGCGATGTTGTCGGCACAGGATCATCGCGGAAATCAGCGATTAATTCCGTGTTGTGGCATATCGGGCAAGATATTCCCTTTGTACCGAATAAGCGATCGGGCGGATATGTTCTCGGCGGTAAGATTGCTCCGATTTTCTTCAATACAGCAGAAGATTCGGGTGCGTTACCGATCGAATGTGATGTCACCCAACTGAACACAGGCGATGTGATCACGATCTATCCCTACAAAGGCGAGATCACCAATGAATCGGGTGCAGTCATTTCAACTTTCGCACTTAAACCCGACACAATTCTGGATGAAGTGCGCGCAGGCGGTAGAATCCCTCTTCTGATCGGACGCACCTTAACTGATAAAACTCGCACAGCGTTAGGACTTACGCCGAGTGATTTATTCGTCCGTCCGCAAATGCCTGCTGACACCGGAAAAGGCTTTACCCTAGCTCAAAAAATGGTCGGAAAAGCCTGCGGTTTGCCCGGTGTTCGTCCTGGAACTTCTTGTGAACCGATCATGACCACCGTGGGATCGCAAGATACGACAGGCCCCATGACTCGCGATGAATTAAAAGAACTCGCTTGTCTCGGTTTCAGCGCGGATTTGGTCATGCAAAGTTTCTGTCACACTGCAGCTTATCCCAAGCCTGTCGATCTCAAAACTCATCACGAGCTTCCCGACTTCATCAATTCTCGCGGCGGGGTTTCTCTGCGTCCAGGAGATGGCATTATTCACTCTTGGCTAAACCGGATGCTGCTTCCTGACACGGTTGGAACCGGAGGCGATTCTCATACCCGTTTCCCACTCGGAATCTCATTCCCCGCCGGATCGGGTCTCGTCGCTTTTGCTGCTGCTTTGGGTGCAATGCCACTCGATATGCCGGAATCCGTATTGGTTCGCTTCAAAGGGAAATTGCAGCCTGGTGTAACCTTGCGCGATGTGGTGAATGCAATCCCTTATGTGGCAATGCAGCAAGGAAAGCTCACTGTTTCTAAAGAGAACAAAATCAATGTTTACTCTGGCAAGATTATCGAAATGGAAGGCTTGCCTGATTTGCAGCTAGAGCAAGCGTTTGAACTGACCGATGCAACGGCTGAACGATCGGCTGCCGGATGTACGATCGCGCTTTCGATCGAAACGGTTTCTGAATACCTGCGATCGAACGTCGCGCTACTGAAAAACATGGTGGCGCGTGGGTATGGCGATGCGCGTACCATTCTTCGCCGCGTTCGCAAGATGGAAGAATGGCTCGCAAATCCCCATCTCCTGCAAGCCGATGCGGATGCTGAATATGCAGACATCATCGAAGTCGATTTGGATCAACTCAAAGAACCGATCGTGGCGGCTCCTAACGATCCTGACAACATCAAACTCATGTCGGAATGTGCAGGCGATCCGATTCAAGAGGTCTTTATTGGCTCTTGTATGACGAATATCGGGCATTACCGCGCTGCTGCGAAAATTCTCGAAGGTGCAGGCGTTGCCAAAGCGAAGCTCTGGATTGCTCCTCCAACTCGGATGGATGAACAACAACTTCGAGCCGAAGGCATTTATGACATTTTCGTTGCGGCTGGAGCACGGACTGAAGTTCCAGGCTGTTCGCTCTGTATGGGGAACCAAGCGCGAGTCGATGACGGTGTAACCGTGTTTTCGACTTCCACTCGAAACTTCAACAACCGCATGGGCAAAGGCGCACAAGTCTATCTTGGCTCTGCTGAACTTGCGGCAGTCTGTGCGTTACTCGGTAAGATCCCGACGATTCAGGAATACATGGAAGTCGTCACGACGAAGATCGACCCGTTTGCGGCTGATCTGTATCAGTACTTAAACTTCGATCGCATTGCTGGCTTTGAAGATGAAGGTCGCGTCCTCTCGAAAGAGGAAGAAGCTAAATTGGTTTCTGCGATCGCATCTTAGATTCAGTCTGAATCGATACTGTTGAGTCATTTTGCTAGAGACGCGATCAGTCGTGTCTCTACAGTTTTTTATGATGAAAATTGCATTCTGGCTGATTCCAGCAGAACCCGATCGCACAATTTATCAGTCTCTTATTCAAGATTTCGCTGCTCGATACAACGCTCCAATCTTTGCGCCGCATGTCACACTGCATAGTTGCAAAGTTGAGACATTCAGCACTTTTCAAACTGATATCGATATTGTTCTAGAAGTCGATCAAATTTCATACTCGGATTCATTTACAAAATCATTATTTATTCAGTTCTTTTCAAATTCGCAATTAGATCAGCTTCACGAATCATTTCAGCAAAACTTTGAGTCGCCTTTCATCCTCAATCCACATCTCAGCCTGATTTATGCGAATTTACCAGAATCTGAAAAGCGATCGCTAATCCCCAAAATTCCTTTCAATCCATCGATTCGGTTTGATCAAATTCGTACGATCGAATTGCCTCCATCGATTCAAACCCGCGCCGATGTCGAAAAATTTAGACCCATTGATTAAACCCCGCAACGATCGTTACGGGGTTCGTGCTCGAGCAATTGAACGTCAATCGAATCAGAGACGTTCTCAAGAGAACGCCTCAACTGAATCTACACGCGGCGGCGTGCAGTGTCATCATCCACGATCGGGCGACCTTGAGTATTAACATCCAATTCTTCGCGACGAATTTCTTCTTCGCTGTTCACGATGTCTTGGTCTACCACTTTCTTCACGCGAACTTCTTCACGCACAAACGCTTCTTTTTGAATGTCTGGCGTTTCTTCATACACTTCCATGCGAGCTACTTCACCTTCATGAAATGCTGCTTCGCCCGGAACCGCTGAAGTATTCGTCGGGGTAACGCGCTCCACTACAACGCGCTCTTTCTCAAGCGGCACATCGACGCGAGCCGTTTCCGTCTCAATATGCTTGCCGACAGTCACTTCGCCTGCTTTCATCCGACGCTTGTTCGCAATCAGACGTTCTTCATACAACCGAATGCGATCGTCATGCTGATCCATGTTGTACAAGTCGCGATCCATATCGTAGCGATAGGAATCCCGGTCATAGGTTGCAGGAGTTGCACCCATCGACGAACCTGTGTAAGCTGTTCCTTCAGCTTCTAGAGCTGCCGAGCTTTCCAGCGGGCTAGAACCCATTGCGGTTGCCGTCGAACCCATCATCGATGCATCTGTTGTAGTTGTCCCTGCTGCTGTACCCAAACCTGCACCAGTTGCAGAATAATCACCCGATCGATAGACACCCCGAACCCGTTCTTCGTCGTTGTAATCGATCTTCATTTCATCGGTAAATTCAGGCAGTTGCTCAACTTGTTCCTTAGTCAAGCCGGGTGCATAAACGCGATGAGCATTGTAATCAATTTGCGCGCGTCCGATCGGAAGCAATACTTTCTTGCCAAAAATCCACGCACCAGTGCTAATGACAAGGTAGCGGAACTTTCCATCTTCATCAACTAGAGCATCATTCACCGAACCAATTTTGTCATCTCCACTATAGAGATCCAAATCTTTGATATCGTTGCCATCAAAGTGGTTCCGGTAATCTGGATCAAAGTCTTTAATTCTGTATAAAACCATTGTTGATATCTCCTTTCTGAACATGTTTTTTAGCTTAAGAGTTTCAATTTTTTCCTTCGTCCTTCTAATGACCGAACTGACTCTTCCTAATGAGTGAAATCGGCTAGAATGATATTTTTTGAAATTAGAAAATTTGCGTTATTTTTTGCTGAATTTGTAATGGAAGATCAAGCCTGGTTGAACTTACTTGAAAAAGAGCGATCGATTAGTATTATTCGCGCCCCAAATTTCCAAATGGGGCTACAAATGGCAAAAACTGCGATCTCAGGGGGAATGAGATTAATCGAAATTTCTTGGAATACAGATGCCTCGACTGAATTAGTTTCTCAATTGCGATCGATGTTTCCTGATTGCACAATTGGGGTTGGCACAATTCTCGCTCCATCTGATTTAAAGAATGCGATCGCCGCAGGGGCACAGTTCGCATTCATGCCTCATACAGACTTTGATTTAATTGCGATCGCCAAACGTCAAGAGATCCCGATTATTCCGGGTGCATTCACGCCGACTGAGATTATGACTGCTTGGAATGCAAAAGCGAGCTGTGTCAAAGTTTTTCCAATTCCCTCGGTCAATTATCTCAAAGCAGTGCGAGCGCCGCTCGGACATATTCCGATGATCCCCACAGGAGGCGTGACGATCGAGAATGCAAAATCTTTGATTCAAGCTGGTGCGATCGCGGTTGGGATCGGAGGAAACTTATTTCCAAAAATCGCGATCGAAACCGGAAAATGGGAGACGATTCAACAGCAAATTAAACTGCTACTGAAAGATTTACAATCTGAGAACGATTTAGGAATAAATTCATGCAACGAAAGTTAATTGCTCTAGTAATGATTGGGGTAATGAGTGCGATTTCTCAGCATGCAACAGCTCAAAATAAACCTACCCCCTCAGAGAATTTACCAAGAAACATTCGAGTAGATTGTAAGAATCAGCAAACGCAATTTGATATGAATTTTTGCGCGAATCAGCAAGCAAGAGCTGCCGATCGCAAACTCAATCAGGCGTATCAAAAATTAATCCGCAGCTACAAAGGAACCCGTCGCGAATCGCAATTGGTCGCAGCACAACAAGCCTGGATTAAGTTCCGAGATACAAATTGTACATTCACGAGTGCCGCGTATGAGGGTGGCTCAATTCAGCCGATGGTTTATTCCAATTGCATTGAGAAAATGACCAACGATCGAACTAAGCAACTCGAAGACTTTGCGAAGAATCGAGAAGGCGTATTCTAACGAGAGCTTGGGCACAAAAAAGAGGCATCACGATGAATGATGCCTTTTCTATTTCAAATCAATGGATTTTTAGGCGTTCGGCGATTCCATTTTGGCGAGTTCAGCAGGCTTCACAAAACCAAAATAAGCGGCTGCAATTCCAGTCAGCAAATTGAACCAAACATTGTTACCGTAAATGGGCATTAAACCAAACGTCGTATTCGTAATCGGCAAAATTCCGAGAATTGCGATCGCAATATAAGAAACTGCAAATCCTTGGTTAAACACTAACGAACCACTAAAACTCGTTGCGGCTGCAATCCCTAACAATCCAACGACAATATGAACCGCATTATGGACAAAATTGGTCGGAAAAATGCCAAAGAGATGTCCATATCCATCTGGTGAAATTAATCGCGGTACAACAGCACCCGTCACAGGTGCATCACCTGGAAGTGACATAAAACCTGGAACAAATCCAGCAATTCCAATGAACAAGAAAGTAATTCCAAGGATTAATGCACAAAGCCGTTGGGCATCAATCAATTTCTTAAACATCAAAGCAGAAGACTCTTGCATACTAAAACCTCAGTTATTAAAAACTTTCAGCAAAAATCAATTTGGCTAATCCTGAGTTTCTCAATCTTTTCAAGAAACCATGAGCCAGATTCATTTGCTGCCTACTTCTCTATTCAACTCGGCTTTAGCAATCAGAACTCTACCTAAAGGTGTTATCCCGTTGAATTATTTTGTTTGTCTTTTAGTGCAACATCAATCTAACCAACACTAAGCTGATTCACCCGGCGCATTCTCCGCTTCCTCCAGCTTCTGTCCAAGTTTCGGCTCTGTTCCAGCGATCAATCGCTCAATATTCGATCGATGTCGCCAAATCACATATCCGCCACCCGCGATCGCAAATAGCACATACGGCAATGGCTGAGCAAAGAGAATCATCGACACAATCACCGAAACTGCACCCAGAATCGAGCTAATCGACACAATCCTCGTGATGGCGATCGTTAACCCAAACACCCCAAGCGTTGCTAATCCCACCACCCAATTCATTGCCAGCAAAATCCCTAAACTGGTGGCAACTGACTTGCCCCCTGTGAATCCTAGCCAGATTGATTTGCTATGCCCAATTAAAGCTGCCAGACCTGCCAACGTCACCATCACAGGCTGCCAAAGATTAAAATCTAACCCCACAATCTTCGAGAAGTAGAGCCAACCCGGAAGCGTAGTAAACGCATAGTTCACGGCTGCAATCGCTAATGCGCCTTTGGCAACATCAACAGCCAACACCACGATCGCGGGAACTTTCCCAAGCGTGCGGAGCACATTCGTTGCGCCTGTTGAGCCTGAGCCTTCCTGCCGAATATCAATGCCTTTTAGTAAGCGTCCAGCCAGATAGCCGGTCGGAATCGAGCCTAAGAGGTAGGCAACAATCAGCAGCAAAGCATTGTTAATAAACCAGGGAAGCATAGGTAATGAGACCAGTAGAATAATGACAGACTGCGCTTCGACTCCCCAAACGCCCGTCTTTCGGTTTTGCTCAACATCCAAAATTGAGATCCTACGTGGGTTGAGCGGAGCCAAAGCTCAAACCCCACGATCGCTTAGAAATAAGATTGCTGTTGAATCATTTGTTGAGGACTCGGTGCAAACGCAAGCAGCAGCGGAAACTGCAACAAGGCAAGACTAATATTTTCTTCTGTTTCATCTACCACGATCAGCGGCAAAAAGCCATCCTTCTCTAACCGTTCTGCTTTTAGCGCCAACTGTTCTGGAGCTTCAAACAAAGTAATGCCGCGATCGCTGCCAAAATCGCTGCGGGTCACTCCCAAACAATCCTGCAATCCGCGTCGCCATTCTCCCAACCGTTCCGGCGAGTTTGCCAAAATCAACGTTCTCACACGATCGCGATGGAGCTTATACAAAATCGAAATTGTCGCCGACGCGATCAAAATATTCTGCAAGCGCGATCCCATCGTTCGCACCGCCCCCCGTCCGCCTTGATCAAAAAACCACGTGGAGACTCGCTCTGCATGAACTGGCTCAAACGTCCGACGTAACTTCCACACCGGACCGTAATAATCGGGCTGATTGCGAAACTGATCAATCACGTTGCGAATCTCACGTGCTTGATCTTGAAACTTCGATTCCGCAAACTTCGGAGCCGCGATCGCACTCGGTTCTTCGACCACAGGTTGAGTCGGTGCAACCACCTGAGGTTCTTGAAATTTCGGTAACTCCAACCGCTCAGCAGCGATCGCCAAATCCTGCAAACTTCCGACCAAATAATCCTTAAAACTCTGCACCCGAATTGCGATTTCCTGAGATGTTCCAGCGAAACTGGTTTTCATCTCATTGCGAATCCGTTCTTGTCGGCGTTCGAGTTGTTCGATCGACAATTGCAAAGCCTGTCTGCGTTGCTCCAACTCCGATAAATTCTGCTGAACCACCTGAGCAAGACTATTTTGCGTCGCAACTACCTGAGCTTGAAGCTGATCACGAGTCGTCGTGAGATCCGCGATCTCCTGCTGGATCGCTTGTTCGCGCTGTATCAGATCAGCAATCCGCTCCCGCTCAGGCAGCTTCAACTCAGGCAACACTGCTCCCGTCTCATCCGAGGAGGCATTCTCATCTGCAATTGGCAACTCATCAGAATTCATAAATTACACTCAACAAAAATCAGGCTTTGGGAAAATGCTGCTCTAGACAGATCCGTAACATTTTAGGGTCAAAAATGATCGGCAGAAAATGAATACTTTTAACTTCTCTAAAGTAGAAGAGAATCGGTACAGGCGACCAGAAGATTTCCCAGTTTTGCCATTCCCGATACGGAAAGCGCCGAATCAACGTTTCCCCTCGATAGACATCTAAATCTGTCGGCGTAAACTTCAGCCGCAGCAGAACCGTCTGAATCAGCAAAAATACTCCAAATAGCGCAATCCCTGCACTGACCCAGATTTGGATCAAGACTAACGGGATGGCAGCCCCAATTAAAACGATCGGAATCACATAGCTCGGAGCAAGTTCTACAGTTTGATCAGCAGTGTCGATCGCGGCAGGGTTCGTCATGGCAATTCTTCAGGTCAAATTTCTCTACCATCTTACGATCGCAGCGACCCACCGACCCAAATCCTGACGGTCTAAGGTACGATCGGGCTTAAAGTCTAACTACAAAGGGTTTGCTACATGTTTCTGACCGAACTTTCACCGCTCGTCCAAGAGTTTACCCAACAGCCGCTCGCCTTCATGGGGGGACTGTTTACCGGATTCCTCAAATTGAGCCTGACCGAAGAACCCGTCCGAAGCTGGCTCAATCAACAAACAGGTTCAACCACCTACACGACAAACGGACATAGCCCCAACGGGAACGCCCCGAAATCAATCACGATCGAATAGTTCACCTCAGCTTAGGCAATTCTCAATTGAGAATTGCCAGCTCAATTGCTTGTACTTCTAAGTAATAGAAGAAAACAGACGTTCTATCAATCGAAAGTAAACAGATTTCTAAATCTAATTAATAGAATTTCAGGATTCCATAATATCTATAAAAAGAACCAAGTAAAGTCTACAAAAGGGTAGAGCTGAGAGTCTAGATGTCCTATATTTTTCATGGTAGAATTCAATTTATAAGGGTGCATGATCTGTAGCATCAAAACAGATTTAGTTCTGAGTCTTAATAGATTTCTAGCTCATGGTTTTCATCCAGCGATGGTTGGAGTTCTTGTATGAAACTAACAAAATTATCTCGCCCCCAAATGTTTTTCTGTGCAGGGTTACTAAGCCTTGCAGTGCCCGCAGTTGCTCAAGCATCTCCCTTCACGAGCAATTCAGATCAAACCATCTATACGATCGCTCAAGCCTCCGCTGGCACATTTCAAACGCATAAAAGTCCATTAGGATTTCGATTTGATTTTCCAACTACTTACAACTTGGATACTTCTCAAGAATCGAAAGGAACAATCGTACTTCGGAGTACGGTAGAAGCTCCCACAGCAGTCGGAAGTGATGAACCTGCACCTGTCGATAGTAATGTGCAATCTCAATCTTCCCCAGGAGACAAAATTATCGTCGCCGAATTCTCTAATCCTAAACGTTTATCTGCACAGCAGTGGGCAGAACAAAACCGAGATAAATCCTTTTTTGATGGGCGACAAAGTGACTATCGAGCTTACAGTTTCGCGGGTCAGCCTGCAATTTCCTACTCCTGGTGTGGCACCAATAACTGCGGAGATAGCGTAATTGTGCCAAGCCGCGATCGCACAAAAGTATTCGTTCTCAGTGCGCTCTATGAATATCCCGGCAATGCTGTACGCTGGGACTTCAAAAATATGATCGGACGATTCCGCCTGACTCAATAGCTTGCGTGTTCCTTCAAACTCATAGAGACGAGTCGGCGACCCGTCTCTATCAGCGTGTTGAATTTACTGAATCCCTAGCTCGCTAGACGGTAGAAGTCTCACAACCGAATTGTTTCTCCGACCTTCATCACCTGCAATCGACTGCCCACTCTTTGCTGCTTCAATTCTGCGGCAAAAGCAGCAGGTGTCCCAGTCAAAGCCGGAAATGTACCGAAATGCATTGGAATCACTCGATCGGGTTTGACATAGCCGACGGCTGTTGCAGCTCGTTGCGGTCCCATTGTGAACCGATCTCCAATACACGCCAACATCAGCGTCACTTTGCGAAACCGCGGAATCAACGCCATATCCGCAAAGACATCCGTATCACCCGTGTGATAAATCGTAGGACCATTTTGTACAGTCACCAAAAAGCCCCCTGGATTTCCTGCATACTTTGCGGGACTGCCATCAGAAGCGATCACCGAACTGTGAATCGCGGGAATAAAGGCAACCTTGACCTCATTATTCAGCAATGAGATTTCGCCGCCAAAATTTCCTTGAGTGTCCAAGGTCACGAGATTTTTTGGATAGCCTGATTCGACTAATGCCTGTCCTAAATCGGCAGTACTGACGAGAGGAGCATTCGTCTTTTTCGCGATCGTCATTGCATCGCCGACGTGATCGAAATGTCCATGCGTCACTAAAATCAAATCGGCACGATTCAGAGTCGCTAAGTCAGTCTTGCCGTTGGGATTCACGGGATTCGTAATCCAAGGATCAATCAAAATGACTTTTCCAGTCGGCGTTGTCAGCTTAAACGCGGATTGTCCATACCAGTGCAATTGGGTTTGTGCGGCTGTAGGGGCACTCCATCCCTGAACAATTGTGCAGAGAATCAGAATTGCAGTCAAACTCACCGGAGCAAGCCATTTTAGAAATCGTTTGAAGTTCATAACTGAAAAGATTGCGTCAAAATACGGAGCGCGCCTATCGATGAATCATGAGGAGTTGCGCGCTGAATCTCCGACGCTATTATGCTGGCTGAATTTGCGCGATCGCATATTGACCCCATAATTTCTTAATCAATTCTCTGGCGATTTTTCCGATAAATTTGCCAAACTTTACGGTTGACAAAAGAACAAGATCTTTGAGCATTTCATCGAACAAGATATAATTAGACTCATCACCCCCTGAAACGTCATGTCTGCGATCTGAAGTTGGTAACTGTGCAGTTTGCGGAGTTGAGGAATGAATCGAATGATCGAAAAGTGGTTAACGATCGCTGCACTTGCAGGATGGGTCGCATCGATCGCAGGCTTAGTCGGATTGGCAATTCGAGCAACGGATCCACCAGCAGTGTCCCGTGCTGCTCAGTCAGCGAATGTAAGAGTTCAGAAGGCAGATAGACTTCTATTCGCTTCACCGCGATCTCAGTCTAATTCTGTTGCAGCAACCGTCCCCGTCGATACCTCAAAAGGATATTGGCAGCACTCATTGAAACCGCGATCGCAACCTCAATCGTTGGTCAATAAATAACTTCTCGCCCTTCAGATCCTTCCTAACGCACATTTTTTTCTGGTGCGCAAGCAATCTAAGTTGAGTTAGTGCCGATTGATCGTTCCCCATAAAAACTGCTCAACATCAGGAACAATCTAATCAATGCTTCGCCCGCGAACCGTCTGCGATCGTCGGGGAGCCGCAACGGGTGCAAGCTCAATCTTACGTTCCTGAAGCCGATGCCCTTCAAAATGCTTCTGCCAGAGTTCTGGTGCATTCAACGTCTCACCGCCATGCTTCGTCAAACGCTGCCGCACCTTACATAGCACTGGCGTATTCACGCAAGCCCCAGAAATAATGATCTGTCCCTTGGTCAAAGCAGGCAGTTCTTTCAGCAAATCCCGTCCTGCTGCTTCAACTCCATACTTTAGACTCTCTTGATCCACCGGATTCACAATGCGCATCAAAAACTGACTCATACATTGAGACAGGACATCCGCATCTAACTTACCTGGACGTTGCGTAATTAATCCCATTCCTAAGCCAAACTTCCGCCCTTCGCTCAAAATTGTCCGAATCACTGACTTACAGCGAGAGGGTTCATGAGCAGGGGCAAAACGATGCGCCTCTTCAACCAGAATAAACACGGGGTAGGGCAAGTAATTCTCATCTTGCGGTGAAATGAGTTCTTTCTGAGTACTCATCCGTGCATGATTGACTTGCCGCAGCACTGCCGCACAAATCACTTGCTGTTCTTCTTGACTGATTTCGTTCATTTGCAGGACGGTCACTTGTCCCGGTTCAAATAGTTCTTTTGGGCTAACCGTGTGTTCCACATTATGAAAATAGTCCGATCGCTCAATCTTCTCCAATTTCCATTCCAAAGCTGGAGCAGATGATCCCGTCTTTTCATTGCCATCGTCATCGACCTGCACATCGGCTTCTCGAACGGCTGCGATTAGATCTTGAATACCCCAACGATAATCTCCTTTGCGATGTCGCTGCAAAATCCGAAAGGCTTTGCTCAACATAGCTTGTTGACGATCGCTCATTTCCGGCAGTAATGCCAAAATATCGTAGTAATCTAGCGAAGACACTCGAATCCTCACTTCTTCCGGTGTCATCACTTTCACTTTGGGAGCATAGCCATCTGCTGATTTAAATGCTGGATGCCCCCGCATATCTGTCAGCGTTCCATACTCTCCATGCGGATCAAAAATTAAAACCGCCGCTCGATTGTGGGGAAGGAGCAACTCTTCTACCAGAACTCCAGCCGTATAGGATTTCCCTGAGCCAGTTCCCGCCAGAATCGCCATATGGGTACTAACTAATTCTTTGACATCTAATGCGATCGGCACAGATCCGACTTCTCTCAACAAAAGTGAGCCAATATGAGCTGATCCCACCGACTGAGGCTGACGACGATTTAAGATCTCCCTGAGCATCTCGTCACTTGCCAACACTACTTTTGCGCCTGGATCTGGACTTTTTCGCGGATTCATAAATCCCAGCGACGGATCGAAATAACCGATCACATCCACTGCAACTTCATAGATCTCCGGATGCTCGTACGTAAATCCGACAAGAGCCGCGATCGCTTCTGGACTAATCTCAGTGTCCGCAAAAATGCGATCAGGTAAGTGATCAATGAGTCTTCGATCCGAGATCTTACCGAGGATTTTACGGAGAAGCCCAGCTTCATAAACTTCATAATAGACATACTCGCCAATTCGCACATGGCGGTTATCAGACGTAATGAAAACATACTGATTGCCGTTTTCACCCGGTCCCTTTACCGTACCGACAACGCTGATTGGATTGGCAGTTCCAGGCTCTAAATTCATAAGATCCAAGGCGAATTATCGTGGAATAGAGAGGCAGTGCAAGCTTCGTTCAAGTGTACTATGTCTAAGAAAAAAAGGTGTGAAATCCTTTGAATTGCTTTATGGAGCGCAACTTCACATCGTCTTCATGTGGAAATGCATAAATTTTTGAGAATTTAGTCAATCAAGAACAGCAATCGAGGGAAATTACGGATACTTTCAAAGCGTTAAGACGCTAATCTGAAAGCGATGGTCTAGCGAAATGCAAGATAGGTACAATCTTACCTAGTTTATTTTTCGTATACAGAGCCATGCGCTTCCCGTAACGGATTCCGAAAGAGATTTGTGATGGGAGATTCCTGAAAAAGTAATGCAACGATAGGCATGTAGCAGGATGCAAGCAAAAGTTTCGCGATCGAGACCGACAGAATCTCAGGAAGTTGTGGGGCGAGTCATGGATGTTGTCAACACTACAAGAGAAGAAGCCCTTCGGATCGAAACTGATCGACTAACTTCTTTGTCTACCCATCCGGTTGAAACTGTGCCGCATTCCAGCCCTCTCGTTTCTAGTTTGGCAAGTGTCGGACGCAAGATTACTACAGCTCTCGCTCACGCCACTCAGAGCGAAACAGTCCTTGTGGAAATTGCAGCGTTGCTAGGAGAAGCTTATGGGGTTCAAGCTTGTATCATTTCAAATCCGGGTGAACCTTATTCCAAGTCATTGACTGCTTGGTTTGCCAAGACGCACCTTAGCGCCAGCCAACAGGGCGAAATTCTGGCAAACTATGGCATGATTCAGGCTGCGACGCTGGAACGTTCCAGCTTATTTGTCTCCGATTTGAACCTCAGCGAAATTAACAGCATATCGAAAGCGCTGCCAATTCGAGGCGTACTCAGCTTACCAACTCAATTTCAGGGACACATCAACGGTGTGATCAGCTTGCTGACAGCACAGGCGCATCGCTGGTCAGACTTGGAAATCGAAACGTTGACTCAAGTTGTTGATCACATTGCGATTGCACTCACCCAACTCACCCTTCAGCGCAAAGTCGCAAAACAGTCGCAATCGCAAGCGCTATTGCGAGAAGTCTCGATCGCGATTCAGAACTCAGTCGATGTGCCTCAAATCCAAGTCATGGTACTAGAGGGACTAGCTCGTACCCTTGAAATCGATCGAGCCTTTGTCCTGCGCACCAAGTTTTGGGATCCACGGCATAGCTTGCGGGCAAAGAGCGATCGAGTTCCGAAAGCGCGCGTGATGATTGACAGCGAGTGGAACCGTGACCCAATTGAGGTCGATGAGTCAGAAACGCCGCTCAGCCAGTCTTTCTGGATTACAGACTGCGCGGTTTGCCAGAGTGCGTTTCTGAGTCCAGCTAAATTCTTTGCCTTCAGCAATTCAGGTAAGTTTCCCAGTAACCTAGAAACTGCGCCAATTTTTGATGCTGAGAAAATGCCTGCACTGTTACTAGTTCCTTTAGAAAGCAAGAATCGCCTCTTAGGATTTATCGCTCTTCAACAAAAAGAACCCCGCGCCTGGCAACCCGAAGAAGTCGAACTCGTCGAACTTGTCAGCGCTCAAATCAGCACTGCAATTATTCAAACCGAAACGCTGCGACAAGTTGAATCTCTTGTTGAGGAAAGAACAGCGCAACTTCAGCAAAGTCTAGAACTGCAAGCCAAACTCTACGAGATCACCCGCAAACAAATCGAGAAACTGCGGGAAATGAATCAGCGAATGGATGAGTTTCTCAGCACACTTAGCCATGAACTGCGCACGCCGCTCACAAGCATGATGTTAGCCATTCGGATGTTGCAGCAAGCAAATCTTTCTCCTGATCGCCGTCAGCAATATCTCAACATCTTGGAGCAGCAATGTGCTCAAGAAACGAATCTGATTAACGATCTACTTGCCCTTCAAGAGTTAGAAACGAAACAAGTTGCGTTCCAGCTTCAACAAGTGGATGTGAAGGAATTGATGGCTGACTTATCGAATTCCTTTAACCAGCGGTGGTCATCGAAGGGCTTAACGCTCGAACTTGAACTTCCAAAACGCTTGCCCCTTCTCAATACTGATTTAACTAGCTTCAATCGAATCTTGCTAGAACTGCTAACTAATGCGGGTAAATATGCTGATCCGAATAGCATGGTTTACTTACAGGTGATGCCTCAGCCTGGACAGCAAATGAAATTCTCAATCTCAAACATTGGATCAGCGATTTCCGAGGAAGAATTACCCCATATCTTTGATAAGTTCCGGCGTTGCCAAGGAATGACGCAAAATGCAGTTCCTGGAACTGGACTCGGTTTGGCACTGGTTAAAAGTTTAGTTCAGCATCTCAATGGCACGATCGAGGCAACGAGTACGGAGATGGAAGGAACTCAGTCTTATGAGACTTGCTTTACGATAACCTTACCGCAGAACTTGGAAATCGTAGAGGTTTGAGTCAGGAGAACTCCATCAGAAACTCAATTAGATCTGTGATGTCATTTAGGTTTTGACTTTGCCTAACTGATAGAAAAACTGAAATTGTGTGTTGATCTGAGCCAATATGTATAGGCGATTCAATCCTAATGATCTCGCTCTTGGTTCAAAATTTGAGCGGTTGTAGGAAGAAGCCAGCAATTTTCGATCGCTCCGTACGGCTACGTTTCTCGACGGGTATGCTAAGTTTGGCACTCCGCAAGAAATGCAATGAATGACGAACCAAGAGGGATTTTGTCAAGATTTCTAGCAGTGTCGAATTTTCCCAATGATATTCGTGCAGGAATCTTCTGCTTCTGGAGCAGTTCTTCAACCCTCCAGCGCTATAATAATTTGAAGTTATGTTACAAACTACAGCCCCTAAACCTCTACGCTGGCAACGGCAACTCTCTTCTCCACTGGCTCGGCAGGTGGATATTTCTGTGTCGGCTGCCAAATTGACGTTTTATTTGTGGTGGGATCGTCAGATCGCAAGGCAGTCTGCTCATCACCGCAATCGCCGTGCTCAGTGGTTAGTCGGGACGCTGTTAGATTTAGGACCAACATTTATCAAAATTGGGCAATCGCTCTCGACTCGAGCTGATTTGCTGCCTTTGGAGTATGTCAAAGCATTAGGACAACTTCAAGATCGAGTCCCAGAATTTGATTCGAGCCAAGCGATCGCCATTATTGAATCTGAACTAGGCTATCCGCTGCATGTCTTGTATCGAGAATTTGATTCGACTCCGATCGCAGCTGCTAGCTTAGGACAGGTGCATCGTGCTCGGCTGCATACGGGCGAGGAAGTTGTTGTGAAAGTACAACGTCCGGGGTTAGAGCAACTCTTTACGATGGATTTTCAGATTGTAGGTCGGCTCGTGCGATGGATTGATCGCATTGTTCCAACCGCAAGACACTACGATATTTTGGCGATTCATGAGGAATTTTCTGAGATTTTGAATCGTGAGATTGATTATGTGCAAGAAGCGATGAATGCCGATCGCTTTCGACATAATTTTGCTGATCACGATCTCATTGTCGTTCCGAAAATTTATCCTAAGTACACGACGAAGCGTGTGCTGACGATGGAATATGTGCCAGGAATCAAGGTCAACGATCGGCAAGGGTTACTTGCTATCGGGATTGATCCTCGTGAGATTAATCATTTAGGAATTTGTTCGTATCTCAAGCAACTGCTCCAAGATGGCTTTTTTCAAGCTGATCCCCATCCTGGAAATATGGCAGTGAGCCACGATGGAAAGCTAATCTTTTACGATTTTGGCATGATGGCAGAAGTGCAGCCGATCAACCGCAATCAGATGGTTCAGACTTTCTTTGCAGTATTGAAGAAAGATACCGATCAAGTCGTGCAAACGCTGGTGGATATGGGTTTGGTTGAGCCGATGGCAGACATGACCCCCGTGAAGCGAATTGTGGGCGTGTTGGTTGAACGATTTGCGGATAAGCCTGTTGAGATTCAAGCCTTTAAGAGCGTTAGAAATGAACTCTATGCTGTGTTTGAGCAGCAACCGTTCCGATTGCCTGCGCGGATGACTTTTATTATTAAAGCCTTGACGACGTTGGACGGAGTTGCGCGCGATCTTGACCCAAACTATAACTTGTTAGCGGCAGCGAAACCATTTGTGAAGAGTTTGGCGACAATTCCTGCGAAGCAAGGTGGGCTGGGAGAATTGGCGCGGCAGGCGAAGGGATATTTGGCGTATCGCATGACGAAGCCGAATCCCACTCAGACTGCGATCGAGCGATTAGAAGCCCGCTTAGAGCAAGGAGAATTACAAATTCAGGTGCGCTCGATCGAACAAGAACGCGCCTTGAAAAAGCTCAATCTTTCGCTGAGAGCATTGCTTTACGCCTGTATTTCAGGATTCGCAGCACTAACTGGAGCAATTTTGCTCGTTGGAAAAGTGGGCGGTTCAGTATTTGCATTTGCGATCGCAGCAATTGCAGGCTTATTTTTAGTCAAAGCATTGATTGGGTTGAAAATGCGTGACCGTATCGATCGCATGATTGATAATTAAATCGAGCAGAAACCGCGCAAAAGGTGTAGAAAGGATAGAATCACTTTCTAAATGATGCGCGATCGGCTATGAAATTTTCCGCTCTTACAGGTTTTTGGCGGTTTTGGGCAGTGGCAATGGCAGCATTTTGCCTGATATTGGGCATTACGGCTTGCAATCCGCAGGGCTACAAAACACAAGCAGCAAAAGTTCCTCAGCTTGTCGATACGACCCTGAGCGATCCCAAATCATTTAACTATGCGTTGATTAACGAAGATCCAAATGTCGCGGGATTCTTGTATGTGGGATTAATCACAGAAAACGCATTGACCAATGAGCTTGAGCCAGAACTTGCAGAGAAATGGGAACTTTCGCCAGATAAGAAGAAAGTAACATTTACCCTGCGCGAAAACTTGAAATGGTCAGATGGCGTGCCGCTGACAGTCGATGATGTCGTGTTCACGTTCCGGGACATTTTTCTGAATCCTAAAGTGCCAACAGATATTCAAGATGTCCTGCGAATTGGTAAAGGACGGGCATTTCCAACCGTGCGAAAAATCGACGATCGCCGAGTTGAGTTCACCACACCTGAACCGTTTGCTCCCTTTTTGAGAGTGACAGGCGGATTGGCAATTTTGCCCAAACATGCGCTTGAAGAAACAATTCGCAAGACTGGCTCAGACGGCAATCCGCTCTTTTTCTCAACTTGGGGAACGGATACCGATCCGAGGAAAGTGATTTGCAACGGACCTTATACGCTCGACCAATATTTTGCGACACAGCGGATCATTTTCAAACGTAACCCGAACTATTGGAGAAAAGATGAGCAAGGCAATCAGAAGCCTTACATCGAGCGGATTGTTTGGAGTGTGATTGAAAACCAGAATACTGAGCTTCTTCAATTTCGATCAGGTGGAGTCGATATCTCTGAACCGATTCGGGCTGAAGATTATCCCATTCTCAAAAAAGAAGAAAAACGAGGTGATTTCACAGCGTATATTGGCGGCACTCGTCCGATTACGACTTTTATGGCGTTTAACTTAAATCAAGGACGGCGAAACGGAAAGCCTGTCGTTGATCCCGTGAAATCAAAGTGGTTTAACAATCCAAAATTCCGTCAGGCAGTCGCATATGCTATCGATCGAGAACGGATGAACACAAATATCTTCCGAGGCTTGGGAGTCTTGATCAATTCGCAAATTTTGGAGACTAGCCCCTATTATCTCAAGCCCGAAGAAGGCTTAAAAGTTTACCAATACGACCAAAACAAATCAAAGCAACTGCTGAAAGAAGCCGGGTTTAAGCTCAACGATCGCGGACAACTTGCTGACCCAGACGGGAATGTCGTGCGTTTTACGCTGATGACGAATGCAGGGAATGTGGTGCGTGAGTCGATGGTGGCACAGATTAAGCAGGATTTGAGCCAGTTGGGGATTCAAGTTGATATTAATCCGATTAACTTTGGAGTGTTGTTGGATAAGTTAGATAACACTCAAGAATGGGAATCGTATCTACTGGCAATGGGCGGAAGTAAAGAGCCAAATAGTGGAGCAAACGTTTGGTTGCCGGAAAGTCGATCGCATAGTTTTAATCAATCGAGTGCACCTGGAAAACCTCCGCTTGAAGGTCGGGTTGTTGCAGATTGGGAAGCGGAAATTGGGCGATTATATGTCGAAGGTGCTCAAGAATTAGATGAAGCAAAACGGAAGGAAATTTACGGAAAGATTCAGAAAATTTCACAAGAATATTTGCCTTGGATTCCACTTGTGAATGCGCGTGTGATGGCTGTGGTTCGCAATCGGATTAAAGGAGTGAATTATCCTGAAAGTGGCGGTGCACTTTGGAATTTGACTGACCTGAGAATTGAGGATTAGTGATGAAAAAGGTCAGAATCCAGATTGGAGTGTGTTTGACGATCGCACTTCTCTTTTTGTCGAGTTGTAATCCTCATCGATATAAAACGGTTGCTGCACAAGTTCCTCAGTTAGTCTTAGCGAGTCCAACTGATCCCAAAACGTTTAACTACGCCAATAATCAAACTTTCCCATCTGTTTTTCCTTTCATTTATGAAGGGTTAACAAGAGAGAATGGTTTAACAGGAGAGTATGAACCTGCATTAGCTGAATCTTGGAAATTCTCGCCTGATAATAAACGAGTCGCTTTTACTTTAAGACCCAACTTGAAGTGGTCAGATGGAAAACCTCTGACGGCAGATGATGTTGTTTTTACCTATCGAGATATTGTTTTTAATCCGTTGATTCCAACGGATCAAAAAGAGAGTATTCAGATTGGAGCGAAAAAGATTTTTCCAGAGATTCGGAAAATCAACGATCGCCAAGTTGAATTCATCTTGCCTGAACCCTTTGCGCCTCTTATTGCTGCGACTGCTGCACCTGAGGGCATTATGATTTTGCCGAAACATGCCTTAGCAGAAGCAATAAATTCAAAACTACCGGATGGAAATCCTAAATTCATTTCAACTTGGGGAACAGACACCGATCCGAAAAAAATTATTACGAATGGGGCGTATGTCATTGATAGCTATAGCCCAAGTCAGCGATTAGTTTTAAAGCGAAATTCGTATTACTGGCGGAAAGACAAAGATGGCAAGCAATTGCCTTATATCGATCGCATTGTTTGGCAGTTTATCGAAAATTTAGATACGCAATTGCTGAGATTTCGCTCTGGCGATTTGGATGTGATGGGTGATACTCGACCTTTACGATCGGAGTATTTTTCATTATTAAAGCGAGAAGAAAAACGCGGAAATTTCCAGGTCTTAAATGGCGGCCCTTGGTCAGGTGTTTTGTATCTTACTTTTAATCTCAGTAAGGCAAAAGATAAAAATGGCAAGCCCTTTGTTGATCCGGTTAAATCGCGTTGGTTTAATACCCTTGAATTTCGGAAAGCTGTCGCTTATGCAATTAATCGCGATCGCATTAACACTAATCTATTCCGAGGTTTAGGAGTCGTCCAAAATTCGCCGATTTCGGTGCAAAGCCCATTCACTCTCAAGGAAGGTTTAAAAGCCTACAATTACGATCCGAATCAATCAAAAAACTTGCTAAAGAAAGCTGGATTCAAATATGACGATCGCGGTCAGCTCTTTGACTCAGATGGCAATCGAGTTCGCTTTACTTTACTCACCAACTCGAATAATTTAACTCGTGTTGCAATCGGCGCTCAAATTCGGCAAGATTTAGCTGCAATTGGAATTCAAGTTGACTATAATCCGCTGAATTTTAACGTTTTGATCGATAAAATCAATGGAGCAAGAGATTGGGATGCTCACATTATCGGATTTACGGGCGGAACCGAGCCACATGGACTAGCAAATCTGTGGATGACCAGTGGGGGATCGCATTCATTTAATTTGAGCCAGCAAGTTGGACAGCCGAAAATCCAAGGATATGTAGCAAATGAGTGGGAGAAAGAAATCGATCGCTTATTTATCCAAGGTGCTCAAGAACTGAATCCAGAGAAACGCAAAAAAATCTATGGTGAGTTTCAGAAGCTCGTTCAAGAACAGCTTCCTGTGATCCACTTAGTCAATGACTCTGCAATCATGGCAGTCAGAAATCGAGTTCAAGGATTGAAGTATTCTGGTTTACCCAGTTGGGGACTTTGGAACATTCAAGAACTTAAAATCAAAGAGTAGTAGTACCCTTCACATGACCCATCCCGAAGCACTAAAAGCACTGTTAGATGATGTATCTCAAGGCAAACTGAGTTCAGAAGATGCATTGAGCAAGCTGAGATATCTCACTTATGAGCCAGTTGGAGGTTTTGCCAATATTGATCATCATCGATCTCTGAGAACGGGTTTCCCGGAAGTCATTTGGAGTCCGGGTAAAACGCCCGAGCAGATTGCTCAAATCATGGAAACAATGCGAGATAAAGCGACAGTCGTCATGGCAACTCGGATGGAGCCTGAAGTGTATGCTTGGGTGAAAGAAATGGTTCCAGATGCCCTTTACTATGCGACTGCTAAGATTTGCGCGTTAGGCAGTCCAAAAGCTCCGATTTATCCAGGTACAATTGGGATTCTTTCAGCAGGCACAGCAGATCTTCCTGTTGCCGAAGAAGCAGCCATTACTGCTGAACTCTGTGGATTTCGGGTGAATCGACTTTGGGATGTCGGCGTTGCTGGAATTCATCGCTTGCTAAGTAATGTGCATGTGTTGACTCAGGCAGATGTGCTAATTGTCGTCGCAGGAATGGAAGGAGCATTGCCGAGTGTAGTAGCTGGTCTGTCAGATTGTGCGATCGTTGCTGTTCCCACCAGTATCGGATATGGAGCCAGTTTTAATGGACTATCCGCATTGCTCACGATGCTGAATTCTTGTGCGACTGGTATTGGGGTCGTCAATATTGACAACGGATTTGGAGCCGCCATGTTAGCAGGTCAAATTCTGAGAACGGCTAGTAAACTGAAGTAACCTGAGCAGCACAGAGTGAGAAGTCAGAATCTTACAAAATTCCGACTTCTGAACAATCATCACCTAGCTATTGAACGCTGGAAAGAAGTTTGATCCCACCGATTTTTTCAATCGCCGCATCGCCCGCCCTGCCATATCCGTAAATAGTAAATCGCCACACAAAAGCTGAGTAGCATAGCGTGTACTTTTCTCATACTTCACGCCGTACTTATAGCAAACTCCCGTCCACTGGTAAAACACCCGCGCTAAATTCAAAGCTGCATCAAAATTTGCTGCAAACTCGGCGTGAATGCGATCGGTATATTCATCTGCTGCTTGATCAATAATGCTTTGAGCTGCGATCGCACCACTCTTCACTGCATGGAGAATTCCATCGCCAAACAACGGATTAATTAATCCCGCTGCATCCCCGACTAGTAAAATTCGTCCTTCATGTAATGGCTCTTTCCCACTCCATGTCGGCAACGGATGAGCGTGAAATTTCAAAGCTGAACGATCGTATTTCAATCCCAACGCATCCATATATTCCAGAATCGTCTTCTGCAACTGCGCGGGTAAATCGCGATCGCGTCTCGCATCTTGATTATCTGGACGAAACACACCTGCTCCAATATTCAAATGATCAGCTTTCGGAAAAATCCAGGCATATCCGCGTTTCACCGCACCGTATTCTAAATGAGCAATATCGGGACGTAAATCTGCATGACCCTCGCCCCATTGATGTGGATGCTCAATCTCCATTGCTAACGCGATCGCTTTGCGCTTTCTCAACTGAGTCGCCTTTGCAACCACTCCATTCGCGCCATCTGCTCCAATCACATATCGCGCCTTTGCTGTAAATTCCGCTCCTGTCTTAATCCCCTGTGCTCGGACAATCACGCCATCAGGTTCGGGTTCAAGCGATCGGAGCGCAATTCCATCTCGCAACTCGGCTCCAAACTGGCTCGCTCTTTGAGCCAGAGCATTGTCGAAAAGAGGTCGTTGAACCATCCAGAGCGATAAGCGCTCATCCGTCGATCGCGGATTCATCGAAACAAGATAGGGATCTTCAAACTTCCAGGTATGCCGCATCTGGGTAACATCCGACTCGACAAATGCCTCTGGAGCTAAATCTTGTAACTGAGACTGCATCACCATCGGCATTCCACCCCCGCACGTCTTATGGCGAGGCAAAAACTGTTTTTCCAGTAGAGCTACAGTGAATCCAGCTTGGGCAAGTTGAGCAGCAGCGATCGAGCCAGAGGGGCCTGCACCGATAACAACGACATCGTAGGTTTGCATGAGCGATCTAGAAAATTGCACCTACTAGACTATCACCGTAAAAGCTGGCTCAGCACTGAATCCATGCCCTGCACTTCTAGTAAAACCTGTTGCTTTTCACGCTCACCATAGGCATCCCAGTTATTTCGCAAATTAATGCCTAATGAGTACCGTTGTCTAGAACAACAAATAATCACCGAAATTCCGCGATCGAGCAATCTTGAGCCTAAGTCATACGCTTGATCTCGACGCTGCGCACTAAAGCTATGAAACTGGCAAAACAACTCACCTTGATAGCTAATTCCATCACAGAGTTGATCGTGAAACCAAAACTTAAAAAATCGACAATCGGATTCATTTGCGAGTAGCAGGTTCATGCAAAATAATAGATCAGCCCAATCATTAAATACTTCAAAGGAAAATTCAGAGTTTCCGGTTCATTGTGCCAGTTTTAGAACATATAAATGTATCTTTTCAATCCAATTGGCGCAGTCAGTGCACCCCCATTTCTTAGGGTATTGAATGTCAAACTCAGGTTGATTCAGTTCTTATTCTTAACACTATTTAATAAAGTCGGGCAACCTATCTATCCTAAGACAGACGAAATATGCAGTTTGTCGCGAAGACATCAAAAAACAGCCTCAGCGATAAAGTTTAAGTAATTTCCACAGTTTCTCTGAAGGAAGGGCTCAGACTGTCATAAGGGATCTGGCATTTTTGGCATAAAATTCGCTAAAATCAGCTTTAATTGCCGTGTTTTTACGAGGGTGCTCGGAATTTTGAATCCATGCTTATACGGGGAGCATCGTCACAATTACGGAGCAGGATCGTAATTTCAGATGTCAGTGAGCATCAAAGCGAGTACACCCCCAAAAACGTTCCCATTCGACTGCAATGCAAAACTGCAATGATTCCATCATCAGATCTCAATCGACTCAGCTGCCAGATCGGGGAACCTTCATGAAAATTTTGGTGATTGAAGACGAAAAAGATGTTCGGCTGAACATTCTAGAAATTCTTGCCTCTGGGGGCTTTGACTCCCTGAATGCCGATAATGGTATGACCGGAATTCAATTGGCAAAGGAGCGATCGCCCGATTTGATTCTCTGCGATATCAAAATGCCTGATTTTGACGGCTACAACGTTTTAGAAGCATTGCGTCAAGATCCAAGCACAGCAATGATTCCGTTTATTTTTCTGACCGCCAAAGCCGATAAAGCCGATATGCGACAGGGGATGAATTTGGGCGCGGATGACTACTTAACCAAACCCTTTCGCCGGGTGGAATTATTAGAGACGATCGCTGCTCGTCTGAAACGGCATAGCGCCCAACTTGAGATTCAGAGAAAGGTCGATGAACTGCAATCCATCAATAGTCAGAAAAACGATCTGCTCAACACGATTACGCACGATCTGCGCGCACCACTCACGACAATTAAAGTGGCGCTGCAATTAATGGATGCGATGCCGGACAATCGGCGGCAATATATCGATATTGCGCTGAATGCGTGCGATCAAGGCGATGAATTGATCCAAAACTTATTAGATTTGTATCAACTGGAATCTGGAGAAGCGTTAGCTCCACCCGAACCGCTCAATTTAAGAGAGCTTTTGCGGAAAACAACAGATGCGTTTCAAGTCAGAACTCGGGACTGTCAACAACTTCTCAAGGTGAATCTTCCCGAAACCTTGCCTGTGATTGTGGCAGATGGAGTCAGTTTGCGCCGAATTCTCGTTGAGCTTTTAAATAATGCCTGCAAATATACACAAAGTGGAGGTGAAATCTGCCTCAAAGTTCGCGAAGGATTGAGTGAAAATCAGACTCCACTTTTGCAATTTACGATCGCCAATCAATCCGAAATTCCGACAAAAAACTTGCCGCATATTTTTGACAAATTTTATCGAGTTCCGGGCAGCGATCGCTGGCAAAAAGGCGGCACAGGACTAGGACTTGCCCTCGTCAAAAAGCTCGTTGAACAGCTTCAAGGCAGTATTATTGTAAAAAGCCAGACTGGGTGGACTACTTTTGTCATCGAACTGCCTTATGAAACTCTTTAAATGAACTTCAGCAAGTCTCCATGAAGTTCGATCAAAATTTAAGTAAAGATTTTAGAGGCAAAGATTTATTCACCCCTGAATTCGAGCGTGAGTCATGCGAGAAACTGACCAGATCCAGTTACAACAGCGCAATGCGGAACTCGAAGTACTCGTCGCCGAACTGCGATCGCAACTTCAAGCCCAATCTGTGCAAGAACTGACAAAAACCCCCAAAGCAATCGCTCCTTCAGTGTCGAGCGTGGAGGCGGAATTTGATCTGGATACCGTGCGATCGCTGCGTTATCAAATCACCAAACTCGAACATAAGATCGAACAACTTCAAGCTGAAGTCAGTCGTCGCCGTCGTGAGCAAGAAAGCCTTAGAACGAGCGAACAACGCTATCGATCCGTTGTAGAAGCGATGCATGAAGCTGTGATGATGCTCAATGCAGAAGGACTCATCGAAACTTGTAATGCCAGTACTGAGAAAATCTTGGAATGTGCGATCGATGAATTGATCGATCGCAATATTTTGGAGTTGGGCTGGGAAGCGATCCATGAAGATGGTTCTGCATTTGATCTCGAAACTTTTCCGGGTCTGATCACGGCAAAAACGGGGATTCCCTGCTCAGAAGTCATTCTGGGTCTCTGCAAACCTGAGAAACAGGTAACTTGGATTTCGATCAATTCTCAGCCGCTGTTTCAGCCTGGGCAAGTTTTACCCTACGCGGTCGTTGTTTCTTTTTCAGATATTAGTCTGCGCCGCTGGATCGAAGAGGAGCGGCATCAACTGTTAGCCCGTGAGCAAACTGCCCGTGCTGAAGCAGAATTAGCCCGTGAACAGATTAACCGGGTTTTGCAGAGCATTACCGATGGATTTGTCGCGCTCGATCGCTCTGCTCGTTTTACCTATGTCAATCATGCTGCCGCACAGATCTTAGGGAAGCCTGCCCGAGATTTGCTCGGCAAAGTGCTTTGGCAGGAGTTTCCCGACTTTGCAGAAACGAGTTTTGGGCAACTCTATCGACGTGCGATGGCAGAAGGTGTCCCCCTCGAAATTGTCGATTACTATATCCCCTGCCAGGGCTGGTATTCAATGCGCGCCTATCCTGCTAAGTCTGGCGTGTCTTTATTTTTCCGCAATATGACCGATTCGGTCGAAACCGCAAGAGAGCGCGACCAAGCTCAGCAAGCGCTCAGATGTGCCTTACAGCGGTTATCCTTCCATGTGGATAATTCACCGTTTGCTGTCATTGAATGGGATCAAAATTTACGGATCACTCGCTGGTCACGCGAAGCCGAAGCCTTACTCGGATGGGATGCGTCTGAAGTGATTGGCAAACAGTTTGGAAGTTGGGAATTAGTCGTACCAGAGGATTTAGGCACGGTTGATCGCGCGATCGCGCAACTTCTCAACGGGCAGACGACTCGCAATGTTTGTACCAGCCGCAATGTCTCGAAAGATGGCTCGATCGTGCCCTGTGAATGGTATAACTCCGTCCTGTTTGATAGCTCAGGTGAGCTAATTTCAGTCTTGTCGCTGATTTTGAATGTGCGAGAGCGACAGCAAGTCGAAGATGAACGCAAAGCTGCGGCTGCGGAACTGCGAGAAAGTGAAGAACGATTCCGGCAGTTAGCTGAGAACATTGAACAGATCTTCTGGATGTACGATGTCGAGCAACGCAAGCTGATTTACATCAGTCCAGGATGTCAGCAAGTTTTGGGGTATGACAGTCAAAGCTGTTATGAGAAACCGTTAAGTTTTTGGCTCAATCGGGGGCTACCAGAAGATATCCCCCATCTGATGAAAGTCAGTCGGCAAGCACTCAGAGGCAAATCCGCAGAGGCAACATTTCAGTTCCAGCGCCCCGATCAAGAAAAGCGCTGGTTACTCGCACGTGCCTTTCCCGTGCGCAATCAGCAAGGCAAAGTCTATCGCATAGCGGGAATTGCAGAAGATATTACCGAAGCTAAGCATCGAGAAGCAGAGCGCCAAGCTCAAGAGCAGCGATTGTTGCTTTTAGAGTCTGTCGTCTTAAATGCAAATGATGCGATCGTGATTACTGAAGCAGAACCCGTGGAGCCACCAGGTCCGAGAATTGTCTTTGTGAATGATGCCTTCACGCGCATGATGGGCTACGAGAAGCATGAGGTGATTGGCAAGACCCCTCGGATTTTGCAAGGTCCGAAAACGAATTGGACAGTCTTGAAGAATCTGCGATCGGCTTTAAAGAACTGGCAACCTGTGATTACCGAACTGATCAACTATCACAAAGACGGGTCTGAAGTGTGGATCGAACTGAGTATTTTCCCAGTCACCGACCAAACCGGACATTACACTTATTGGGTCGGCTTGCAGCGTGAAATTACCCACCGCAAACAAGCTGAGATTGAAATGCGAAAAGCATTAGAAAAAGAACGCGAGCTAAGCGAACTGAAATCAAACTTTGTCACCACTGTTTCGCATGAGTTTCGTACGCCCTTGAGTACGATTCTTTCTTCGGCAGACATGCTGGAGTTTTATGCGGGAAATTGTTCGATCGATAAACAACTTGAACATATCCAGCGCATTCAAGCGGCATCTTTGAACATGAAAGACCTTCTCAGTGACATTCTGATGCTGGAGCGGGCTGATGCCAAGAAAGTCAAGTTTGAACCGGCTCCACTCAATATTTTGTCTTTTTGCGAGAACCTGATCGATGAAATGCGATTGAATGATCAAGCTCAGCACCAGATTAGGTTTGAACCGGAAGCGGATGTGTCAGAAATTCGCGGCTACATGGATGCGAAATTGATGCGGCAAATTTTTACCAATCTGCTTTCTAATGCGTTGAAATACTCTCCGGCTGAGTCCACCATCACATTCCGAATCCGACAAGATCAGACCCACGTTTACTTTGAAGTGCAAGATCAAGGCATTGGAATCCCGGAAAGTGATCAAGTGCGGCTCTTTGAAGCATTTCATCGAGCTACGAATGTCGGAATGATTTCTGGAAATGGATTAGGACTGGCGATCGTCAAACAATCAGTTGAAATTCATCAAGGGCAGATTCAATTAACGAGTCATGAAAATCAAGGAACAATGGTTCAAGTGATGTTGCCTCTGCGCCCTCAAGATACGGAAATTTTAGACTGATGGTGAAATGGTTGATATTTGCGATCGCAGGATTAGGCATCGCTGGGCTAGGCAAGATCGGTGAGATGACGATTGAGACAATGGGCAGCCTCGTTCACTTTAACTGTCGCCCAACCGCAAACCGTGTGATCTGTGAATTAACGCATGAACCTTTAATCGGTTCATTGAAAACAATTGAGTTTGAGAAGCAAGAGTTAAAGATGACCACCATCCAGCAAGGACGGCGCTCTACAGATCAACGGTTAGCAATCGTTTTACAATCCGGTGCAGTGATTCCTCTCACTCACAATTGGTCAACCAGCAACAATCAGCAATTGTTGCAGCAACGGGATTTGCTCGATCGCTTTATTGCCGACACAACTGCAAAGACGCTGAATATTCGGACACACCGACCTGGACAGCTTTGGGTCATTTTAGCGAGTTTGCTAGCAGGCATGGGAGGATGCGTTGCGATCGCGCTTAAACTCTCCAAAGGGTGATTCCTCTAGTGAGATCGTTTGCCTCACAAGCCAGATTCCGGGAAAACGGGATGGCTAGAAATTAGGGCGGCGGGAGGATTCCATCCCGTCTGGAATTGTGTCAATTTAGAAAGGATTGGTTCAAGAAATTCACTCTGTCATCAATACTTGTAGAGATCTTGTTTAGCGCCTTCACCTTGAGGGCTATGGGGATCTCAACTTAGCGAATTGACAAATTCATCGGCATTTACGCTCAATCCCCATGCTGTCACAGTCGCCTACCCTCGAAGATATTGAAGTTCAACTGCTGTTTGATGGCATTTATCGCTACTACGGCTATGATTTTCGCAACTATGCCTCTTCATCTCGGAGACGAAGAGTGCAAAATTTTATGCAGTCTGAAAGAATTGAGACAATCTCAGCATTACAGGAAAAAGTCTTGCACGATCGCGCCACGCTCGATCGCTTCTTGCTCAACTTGACCGTCAATGTCACCTCTATGTTTCGCGATCCGAGCTTCTTTCTGACCTTCAGAAACGTCGTCTTGCCTATGTTGCGCACTTATCCCTTTATTCGGATTTGGCACGCAGGCTGCTCAACCGGAGAAGAAGTGTATTCCATGGCAATTTTATTGCAAGAAGCAGGCATCTACCATCGCTGTCGGATCTACGCAACCGACACTAATGAGAAAGCATTGCAAGCTGCCAAGACTGGAATATTTTCACTGTCTGCAATGCAAGAATATACGCAGCAATATCTCAAAGCAGGAGGTAGCAAATCATTCTCTGAGTACTATACAGCCGCGTACGAAAATGCGATTTTTCGCGCTTCGCTGCGCGACAACATTGTCTTCTCGCAACACAATCTTGTGACTGATGGATCATTCAATGAATTCAATGTGATTTTGTGCCGCAATGTCTTGATTTACTTCGATCGTGTCTTACAAAATCGCGTGCATGAGCTGTTTTATCAAAGCCTCTGCCCTTTTGGCATTTTGGCATTAGGACGGCAAGAATCTCTCCGATTTACGGCGTATCACGATCGCTACGAACCCCTTTCAACCTCTGAGAAGCTTTATCGGAGGTTAGACTAATGGCACCTGCTTTGGTGGCGATAGGTACTTCTCTAGGGGGATTATCCGCGCTGCGGACTATGTTAAAAGGGGTACCAGGATGTTTCACAGTGCCGATCGCCATCGTACAGCATCGGGATCAAGGATCGACAGACATGCTCAGCCGGATTTTACAGCAGGAAAGCGCGTTGACCATTTTGGAAGTGGAGGACAAAGAGCCGATTCGCCCTGGATTCGTTTACTTAGCTCCGCCGAATTACCATCTTCTTGCTGAACCTGAGTATTTTTCGCTTTCAATTGATCCCCCCGTTGCTTTTGCAAGACCTTCGATCGATGTCTTGTTCGAGTCCGCAGCAAAGGTTTACGCTCAGTCGGTCATCGGGATCATCTTGACGGGTGCAAATCAAGATGGTTCAGAAGGTCTGGCTCAGATTAAAGCGCAAGGCGGCACGACCATCGTGCAAGATCCTCGTACTGCTGAATGCCCGATTATGCCGGAAGCCGCAATTGCTAAAAGCGCTGTTGATTATGTTCTCCCGTTGCATCAGATTCCATCTATGCTGGTTACTCTCTGCTCCTAACCTCACCCTACTCCCGCTGTTTTAGGATCGTTCCCATGTCGTTGAACAAACCCGTTAACATTCTTCTTGTCGATGACCAACCTGAAAACTTGCTGGCATTGGAAGCGGTCTTAGGCAAGCTCGGGGAGAATCTGATACAGGCATCCTCTGGAGAAGAAGCGCTACGATGTCTGCTGAATCAAGATTTTGCGGTGATTCTGCTCGATGTCCAGATGCCCGGGATCGATGGGTTTGAAACGGCAAGTTTGATTCGATCAAGAGCGCGATCGCAGCATACGCCAATTATTTTTCTAACGGCTTTTGATTCGAGTGATCACGGGATTTTTCGAGGCTACTCACTCGGTGCAGTGGACTATTTGATCAAGCCGATTAATTCCGACATTTTGGTTTCTAAAGTTGCAGTATTCGTCGATTTATTTAAGAAAACGGCAGCGGTTAAGCTACAAGCAGCGCAGCTTAAGGCAGTCAATGCTGAATTGCGGCGGAGTGAAGAACAGTTTCGCTCTCTATCAGCATCCTCGCCATCTGGAATTTTTGTGATTGATCCGACGGGACAATGTACCTATACCAATCCCCGCTACGACGCGATTTGTGGCAGGTTGGCTGAGAATTGGTGTGAGTGTGTTCACTTAGAGGATCGCGATCGCGCGATTTCTCAGTGGCAGGTCTATCTCGAACAGGGCGGAGAATTTTCCGAAGAATTTCGCCTACACACTCAAGATACGCGCGCGTTGTGGGTACAAGTGCGATCGTGTCCGATGTTTTCCCAAACTGGTGAACCTCAAGGGTATGTTGGCACAATCGAGGACATTACAGAGCGCAAAGAAGCGGAAGCCACCCGTGCTCAAGTCATGCGCGAACAGCTCGCGCGCCAAGAAGCAGAAGTCGCCAATCGCATGAAAGATGAGTTTTTGGCGGTGCTTTCTCATGAGTTGAGAACGCCGCTCAATTCGATGTTGGGCTGGGTACGGTTACTGCGATCGAAACAGTACGACCAGAAAATGATCGATCGCGCCTTAGAAACGATCGAACGCAATGCGGAAACTCAGGCGCAGTTAGTTGAAGATATTTTAGACGTGTCGAAGATTATTCGCGGCAAGCTGCGGCTGAATTATCGGGCGGTGCATCCGATCGCTGTGATTCAAGCTGCGATCGATGCCGTCCGTCCTCAGATCGAGGCAAAATCGATCTTACTCGAAACAGAGTTTGAACCCGATTTACCGAGCCTTTGGGGAGATTCGACTCGGTTGCAGCAAATTATCTGGAATTTGCTCACAAATGCGGTGAAATTTACGCCATCCGAGGGACAAATTACCATTCGCCTCACGTTGGATGATGCGAACATGGCGAAAATTGCTGTGATGGATACGGGCATGGGGATTGAGTCAGAATTTTTGCCGCATGTGTTCGATCGCTTTCGCCAAGCAGACAGTACTACGACTCGATCGCATAATGGGCTAGGCTTAGGACTCGCGATCGTGCGACATTTGGTCGAAATGCATGGAGGAACGATCTCAGCGGATAGTCCAGGAGCAGGATTAGGAGCGACATTCACGGTGCGATTGCCGCTCTTGAATTCGAGCGAGTTGCAGGATAAATTGCCAGGGGATTCTCTGATGTCAGTAGACACTGCTCAGAAAGTGATCTGGTAAGCTGAGCCGTTAATTTCACTTTGCTAGTCAACGGCATTCATTTTGCGAAGTGGGGAGATGGGGAGCCGCAACTAAGTCGGGAAAATGAATTGGAAGATTGTCGCTCTCGTTTGCGTCCCGCCCTGAACTGGAAGTTCGGGCTAACTGTGCGAAGTGGGTTGAAACCCACTGAAGAAAGTGTTTTCATGGGCTGTCAGTCCCAGAGCGGACTTCGCACAGCTAGTCCCGAATTCATGCCGGAGGGGTGAGCAACGAAGCGAAAGAATGTGCCGAACTGATGTTGAATGACGCCCATCTCCCTATCAGGATGAATTGCGGTGAACGACTACCTCAATCTAAACGTAGCCATGCTCCGCCAAAAAATCCATCGAAACGCGATCGGGCACTTCTGCTCCCGGTTTCTCACCCCGCAAAAACCGCTCTACATATTTTCCTAAAATATCGCCTTCTAAATTCACCCAATCCCCAGGCTTCAGTTCACACAAATTCGTTGCAGCATAAGTGTGAGGAATGACTGCAACGGTAAACCAGGAACCATCCGGCGCACAATTTGCCACAGTCAAACTAATGCCATTGACGGAAATACTCCCTTTCGGCAAAATGTAGCGAGCAACTTGGTCACTCTCCGTATTGAAGCGCATCTCCCAAGACGTCGCAGACTCAGCCGCAGAATGAAACGTTCCTACCCCATCCACATGCCCTGTGACAAAATGCCCGCCTAATTTACTACCAACCCGCAGCGAAGTTTCCAAATTCACGAACTTTGCGCTATCTGCCGCGCGTCCGAGAGTTGTACGATTCACCGTTTCCGGAGAAACATCTGCGACAAACCCATCATCGAGAATCTCCGTAACGGTCAAACAAACTCCATCCACTGCGACACTATCGCCGAGTTCTAAACCCTGCAAAATCACCGACATTGCAGACCCCGAAATTTTTACCTGTTCGGGATTGAGAACTGCTAAATGACCAACCGTTTGTACAAGTCCTGTAAACACAAAATTAAGTCCTTATTGACAATAAGATCCCGATCGTCCCCAATCTGATTTGCTGATGTAACGGGAGATTCAGAATTTTTTTGAATCCTATCTAGACATTCAAAGTCAGACGAATTACAGTCTAAAATCACAATAGAGAGTTTAGGGTGGTTTAGCGCTACTTTAATCTTTTCCTCAAGAAAATGATGAAATTTGGAAGTCCTCTTTTATTTTGTCAAATTCTGAAAGGGATGAATTAGGATCTGATCTAAGAACGCACCCGAATGCGATTTCTCGAACGCAATCCTGCTCCCGGAGCGCGATCGATTACGTCTCTTGAACGAAGTTCGTTTTAGACACTTCTCTATCCATTTCGTGATCTCTGGAGATCTAGAGGCTACACCATGATTGAAATGAAGGTTGCAGGCATTGCACTAGAAGCATCCACTCGAAGTCCGATCATTTTGTTAAAAGATGCAACCGATCGACGAGCGCTGCCAATCTATATTGGTCAAGACCAAGCAAAAGCAATTATTAGCGTTCTTGAAGGTCAGACCCATCCTCGTCCTCTGACTCACGACTTAATGGTCAATTTCTTAGAAGCCTGGGAAATAGAGGTCGAGAAAGTCATTATTCACTCATTGCAAGATAATACATTTTACGCGATTTTAGTGACGAAGCAGGGCGAAACCCGGCGCGAGATTGATTCTCGCCCCAGTGATGCGATCGCAATCGCTCTGAGAACGAATAGCCCAATTTGGGTGATGGAAGAAGTCGTGGCAGATGCCTCGATTCCAGTCGATCGAGACGCAGACGAAGCAGAACGTCGCGCCTTTAGAGAATTTATCTCGAATCTCAGCCCGGATGAATTGATCCAACGAGGACGGTTTAGTAGTGGAGAAGCGCAGTAGCTCGTGGACGATCGGCGATTCGGTAAAACTGAGCTTGCGTATTCGGTATTTTCGTTAGGGACAATGCGCTGTCTCTCTTCTGCGTCGGTGATGGAAGCAACCGTGCAAAGAGCGATCGAGCTTGGCATTAACCATATTGAAACTGCACGAGGCTATGGGAAAAGTGAAGAGTTTTTGGGAGCCGCATTGCAAGGTGCGCGCTCCCGCGTTTTTTTGACCACAAAGTTACCACCGAGTTTGGATGCTGATCAAACTGATCGCTGGATTGATGAGTCTTTAGAACGGCTGCAAGTTGATTTTGTCGATAGTTTAGCCATTCATGGGCTGAATACTTGGGAGCATTTGGAATGGGTGAAGGCAGACAATGGCTGCATGAAAGCCGTTCGAGATGCGATCGCTGACGGCAGAGTGCGGCATGTCGGATTCTCGACGCATGGCAGTTTAGATGTGATTTTGGCAGCGATCGCGACGGACTTCTTTGAATTTGTGAATTTGCATTACTCGTTCTTTTTTCAACGAAATGCACCCGCGATCGAGCTTGCTGCTCAAAAAGATTTAGGGATTTTTATCATTTCGCCTGCTGACAAAGCGGGCATGTTACACACACCGCCGCAGAAGTTGACTCAGTTGTGTGCGCCGATGTCACCGCTAGAGATGAACTATCGGTTCTTGTTGAGCGATCGACGAATTACGACGTTAAGTGTGGGTGCTGCAAATCCGAATGAATTGAATTTAGACTATCGAACTGGAGCATTGAGTGCAGAAGAACAGCAAGTCTTCGAACGATTGCGAGCAATTCGCGCGCCGGAACAGTGCAGCCAGTGTTATGAATGTTTGCCTTGTCCAGAGGGCATCAATATTCCGGAAGTGCTGCGACTGAGAAATTTAGCAACGGCTTATGACATGCAGCAGTTTGGAGAGTACCGCTATCGGATGTTTGAGAATGCGGGGCATTGGTTTCCAGGGAATAAAGGCAATCGCTGTACAGATTGCGGAGACTGTCTGCCCAAATGCCCAGAGAAGTTAGAGATTCCGAGATTGTTGAGAGAGACACACGATCGCTTAAATGGAAAAGCTGGACGGCGATTGTGGCAGGAATAAGTAAATCTGTATAAACTCCATAGGAATTTTCTGTATCAGAAACTACTTTTACAATCTTTCTGATGAAATTATTACGGTAATCTGACAGTAGTTCAGACACCTCGTTCAGAAAACCTTCCTATGAAATCCTTACTTGTAAAGAATATTAGTCAGGCAAGACGACGAGTGCGATCGCAAAATTTCAGGACGATGGGAAACTCAATCTATCAGCCTGAATTTTCTTACTCTCAAATCTTCTTATCTTGGATGGGGAGCTTCTTAGGAATTGCAACACTCGCTTATTTATCTGTACATACTCAATATCCTTTAATTGCGGCTCCATTTGGTGCAGCCGCTGTGCTTGCATTTGCTGTTCCGGATAGCCCGCTTGCCCAGCCCCGCAACCTGATTGGTGGTAATCTCATCGGCGCGATCGTCTGCATTACTTTGGTGTATGCCTTTGGCACAGCGCCTTGGGTGATGGCACTTGCCGTTGCAACTGCAATTAAACTGATGCAGTTAACAAAAACGCTGCATCCTCCGGGAGGTGCTGTGGCGCTAGTTGGTGTGATGAGCGAGGCTTCATGGGATTTTTTATTGACTCCCGTACTGACAGGATCGATTGTCATTTTGCTCTGTACGATCGCATTCAATAATCTAGTTCCCGGAAGACTCTATCCTAAACACTGGCTTTAACCTTAGCTTTGTTGGGGATTGAGAACTTTGGCTTTTCAAGTACAGTCGGAGTTCTCACCCCAAGCAATCCTCAACGCTGAAAACCTTTCGCCTTCTTCGCTGCTTTCTCCTTCGATTTCGTTTTACTAACCTCTGCTAATGCTTCCTGAAATAGATTGTGCAGGTGAATCGGAACACTCGCTATATCAGGCAAAGTGGGTTCTAAAGGTTTACGATGCATCTGAAGTAAGGGATCTAAATCTCGCTCCAAGTTAAACGGCAGTCCCGTATATTCCTGCAACACCTTCTCTAACTGAGTCGGATACTGTTCAGCAAATCGATGCCACACAAACGCATTGATTTCAGCATCATTGAGATATTTCTGAACCAATGCTTCCGCCCCTTTCACACTTCTCCAATCTTCTGCTTTTAATAGCGCCTCAAATTGTGTGTAAGTGGTGAGCAATATCTGTCCCCATCGTGGATGAGCTAGAACTGTTACTTCTTCAGCTTTTTTCAAATCGGGTGGCAGTTCGACGTGCGGGGCTGCCATCTTAGCAGCCGTTTTGTTTTGTAGCATTTTGGCAGCCGATTCTGCATCTAATCCCATTGCTTCTGCCATTTCAGCAAGTTCTTCATCACTCACGCCTGCTTCTTGCGCAAGTTCTGTGATGGACTTGTTTTTATCGAGTCCAACTTCATCGAGTCGTCGCTGTGTGAGAAACTCTTGAAACTCAGAAATTTTCTTGCTCAGATGGTAGCCCGACAAGGTTATCTGTTCACTTCCAAAAAAGTCGAGAAAGTCCTGGTGATAGCGTTCTACTGACTTCCAAGCTTCTTCTAGTAACTCAGGTGCATCGCCGTAAAGATCAGATTTATAGTTTTGGCGAAAATTTCCGATCGCGACTGCTAGCTTTGGCTTTCCGAGCTTTCCGAGCTGAGTAAACGGACTAAAAAACGTCCAGTACTCTTCCACAGGTGCAATGCGTGTTGTGAGCATTTCTCCGAGTTTGAGCCGCGACATTGCATTTTGCGTGTCTTCATCATTCGGCTTCACGATATACAGCTTAGTCGTGAGCCAATTCATTAATTTGAAACCATCCGGTAAGATTTCTTGAATTGCAAACAATCCTGAAAAGTTATGTTTCCAGTTCAAAACGAGTTGTCGATCGCTCGCTGACAATTCTGGCTCGCTTTCAACAAACAATTCCAAGGGTGATTTCGTGCCAATCTGCCCATGACTCAGAAAGATATCGACAACCGTCTCTCGGTGTTTGCTATCTCGTGCTTGAGATTGCTCTAAGCGATCGGCGACGAACTTTTCAAATGCAGTCGCTAACTCTCCTTCTGCGTCGTAAACAAAATCGGTCAGCGCTTGTTTGAGTTCTTTCGATCGCGCCAAAATTGCATCCACCATAAATTACCTCGATCGTCTTTGAACAGATTATCGTCTCGCTTGTGAATCCCGAAGCATCTTGCGATAGATCTTAAGCAAACAAATCGAGCGGCAAATGTCCGAATGTTTCGTTCACCCCGTCATCGTAAGCAGACTGGCAAGAAATTAAAACGCCACGATGTTTGCCTACATAGGGTTCAATGTGCGATCGCCGTAAATTTGGATTGAACTTGATATAAACCTCACCTGCAATTTCTTGGATCTCTGGCATGTCGTAGCCGATTGCATTCACATACTGTGAAAGGGCTTGGAGTCCCTCTTTCGCGGTTCCTGCACAGACTCCAAAAATCTGATAGTCCGAAAGTTCTACAACTTGTGAAACCGCTTTTCGTAAGATAGCGTAATCGGTTGTTACGGTCTTCGGATCATTACAAATAAATTGCCGCAAAATAGTCTCAGCTTCCGATCGCGTCATAATTTTTATTTTAGTTCTACTCTCTTAGAATACCGTCTCTACGATTCAGCTAAATGCAGTTCGACTGATTCAGAATCGACTATCTCGCAACCAGAAATTGTACAGTTTTCAGGTTGAATTTTCGTGTCGTGAGATCGCGTTAAACTGAAATCATTCTGACGGGAAGTGCGATCGCAAAATGGATGTTACCTTATTGATCAAATCACTAGAATCGGGGCAGTATGAAGCCTCTGTACTTGAATTGCCTGCTTATCGAGTCGAAGCCGCATCGCGAGAATTAGCGATCGAAGCACTAAAAACGGCATTGCTTGATCACGTTAAGGATGCAGAAGCATTTACCTGGCAGCTTCCGATTTATAATTCTGACGAAAATCCAGCTTGGCTAAACTTTGCAGGCATCTTTAAGGACAATGCCGACTTTGCTGAGATTGTAGAAGAAATTCAGGCGGCGAGAGAGAGTTGGGGGGATGAAGAAATGGATGAATCGGAATATTCACGCTGAGTTATGTTTATTCTCGATACGGATCATGTTTCTTTGTGGTTGCGAGATCATCCCCTGGTGAAGGTAAAGGTTGCAGAATCAGCGCACAACGTTTCCTTGACAATTATTACAGTGCAAGAACTATTCAATGGCTGGGTTGGGCGACTCAACACCACGACTGATGCAGCACTGATGATCGAGCGATACGAAAATCTTTGGCAAACCGTTGACTTTGTTCGTCAATTCCCAGTTTTGAAGTTTGATGCAGCAGCAGATGCTTGCTACGTTAAAGTCCTACGTGAAAATGCACCCCTACGCAAGAAGCGTCTGCGTCAGGATTTGAGAATTGCTGCGATCGCGCTTTCCCAAGATGCCACAGTCGTCACACGTAATCAGCGAGATTTCGGTCAAGTACCAGGATTAAGGATTGTTGATTGGTCACTTTAATGTGCAACTCTCACCGTATTTGTAAAACAGCGCATACATTCTGGTGCAAAGAAGTTATCCGAAAATATAATCTAAACTTCCGATCGCGTCATAGATTTCGTTTTAGCTCTGCAATCAACCGGAATACCGTTTAAATTAGTAGTACAAACTATCTAACTTCAAGATGACAACCGAACCTGTAGTTTCAACGGTCTTAGAAATGCGCGAGAAGTTACTGCAAGAATTACGCAGTACACTTCGTCCTGGGCAACGAGAGATTGCAGATTGGAGCGAAGGTCGGTTGGCAGTTTCCGCCGTGCCAGGAGCCGGAAAATCGACCGGAATGGCAGTTGCAGCAGCAATGACGATCGCGAAATATCAACTGCATAGTCGGCGGCAGTTAGTCGTCGTCACCTTTACGCGATCTGCCGCTGCAAATATTAAATCTAAAATTCGAGCGCATCTGAAAACGCTCAGTTTGCCTCAAGGCGGTTTCGTCGTACATACCTTGCATGGATTAGCCTGGTCGATCGCTCGAAGTGCTCCTGAGCGATCGAACTTGAATCCAGACGCAGTGCTGATTACTCCAACACAAGGCAGTCGCCTGATCCGAACCAGTGTTGAGCAATGGATTGGTATGAATCCAACCTTGTATCAACGCTTGTTAGAGGGGCAGCAATTCGATGGAGAAGAGACAGAACGCTTGAGACGGCAATCTGTCTTGAGAACTGAAGTTCTGCCTGCATTAGCTGAAACCGTAATTCGAGAAGCTAAGAGTTCGGGATTGGCACCTGAGGATTTGAGAAATCAAGTGACCTCGGATGAGTATGACATTTTGGCGATCGCAGCAGGACTGTATGAGCAATATCAACTGCAATTACAGCAAAGAAATTTTATTGATTACGATGAGATGATTCTCGGTGCGTTGAGAGTCTTAGAGCATCCAAGTGTGCGATCGCGTTGGCAATCTCAAGTTTTTGCAGTATTTGAAGATGAAGCCCAAGATTCTAGCCCACTCCAGACTCAATTGTTAGAACTACTAGCAACTGATGCAGACTCCGATCAGCAGAATTTGATCCGAGTTGGCGATCCGAATCAAGCGATTAACTCAACCTTTACGCCTGCTGATCCGGTTTTCTTTCGAGAATTCTGTCAGGCTTGTTCTTTAGAAAATCGACTTGCGGAAATGAATCAAGCAGGTCGCAGCAGTCGCATTATTCTTGAAGCGGCTAACTATGTTTTGAAATGGGTGAATCGAACTTATGCAAAAGAAGAAACTGCACCATTTCGATCGCAGATGATTCACCCTGTTGCTGCGAATGACCCACAAGCAGATGCCAATCCCAATCCTGAAGGATTAGGCTTTGAGATTCACACGCCAGAAGATGTGCATCAAACTGTGGAATGGATTGGTAAGAGAGCGATCGCACTATTCAACCAGTTTCCACACCGCACTGCTGCTGTGTTAGTGAGAACGAACGACCAAGGGCGATTTGTGGCGAGAGAACTCACACGCTGGTTTGATGAAAAGCTTGCAATTTTTGAGGTAGGAATGCGCGATCGTCAGTCGCATATTCCGGCTGAAATGCTCTCACTGCTGCAATTTCTCGATCGACCGCATTCACCGGATAATCTCAAAGCAGCCTTATCAGTGTTTGTGCATCGTCGCATCATTCCCGCCCAAGATCTCAATGCGCTGATTGCTTTTCCTGAGCAGTTTCTATATCCGGCTCCGCTTGATCCACCGCAATCTCCGCAAGTACAACAAGCTAGTCGGTTCTGTACTAGCTTGCTCCGAGCTAGATTAGAGCTACCGCTGTATCAACTCATTTCGTTTTTAGCTTATACGCTGAACTATGAGCAAACCGAATTAGCAACCGCAGACAAGCTTGCAGAACGCATCATGCAGCAAACGCGGGAGAATTCGCTGACTGCTATTTTAGAAGTACTCGCAGAGATTGTGACTTCGGAGCGATTTGAGCCAGTCGAAGCAGAAGATGACGATCGCTATATTCGTGCCAGTCAGATTACTATCATTACAATGCACAAAGCTAAAGGATTAGATTGGGACTATGTGTTCATGCCTTTTTTGCATGAGAATATGATTCCTGGATCGCTCTACATTCCTCCAGCAGCAAGGTTCTTGGGAGAGTATACTTTGCCAGAAGTTGCACGAGCACAAATTAGAGCGATCGTGCATCAAGAACCGATTCCTGATAATGATCAAGCTTGGGAACGTGCCGGATATCTGAAAACGGCTGAAGAGTTTCGACTGTTGTATGTTGCGATGACGCGAGCAAAACGATTGTTGTGGCTTTCCGCAGCAAAACAGGCTCCGTTTAGTTGGAGCAAGCCAGAAAATTTAGACGATCGCGCACCTTGCCCAGTCATTCCAGCTTTAAAACAGCAATTTCAGCTTTCAGTCATTGGAGAAGCGGAAGAGGACGATGTAGAGTTTTAGAGGATGTTTTACAAAGTAATCGTTGAGACACACTCACCCGCCCCGGAATGAATTCGGGGCTAGTTGAACAAAGTCCACTAAAGGGACTAACAGCCAACCAGAATGGGGTCTTCAGTCCCTTTAGTGGACTTCGCACTGTTAGCCCTGGAATTTCATTCCGGGGCAAGCTAGAACGGAGCAAGGAAACAGTTAATACTTTTAAAACACCCTCTTAGACACACAACTGCACTTCTAGCTTCAAAGTTGCTTTTTTGCCCAGTCGCGTAGCACAGTTAAAGCCTGAGCTAGCCCGATCGTATCGCTCTGCTCTAAAAACTCTAAAATTCGCTTTCCAGGTAACGTCGGAAATAATCGACTATTCGCCGTCTCCACATAGCGATCGCCTTGAAGCTGAAAGATCTGCAAATTCCCTTTCAGCACATCATCCCCAACTGTAGTCAGATAAAACCACAGTTCCGGCACACCCATTGAGGCATACATCGAAAAGCGATCGAGTTTGCCGATATTAATCGCAATTTCAATGGCCAAATCAGGAGGAGCCACACGACTCATATCCATTTCTGCTCGCTTCGTCAAGCGCACCTCACTCAGTGAATAAGCGCCTTCCGGTTGAATCGCGCGACCCACCTCCGGAAGTGTCAGCAACACCGATCCAAGGGACTGAATTTTTAGATAGAGTTCATCTGCAATCACCAAAATCAGTGACTCGATCAAGCGATTACAGCGATCGTGTTCTTCAAGCGGGGTCATCATTTCCAGCTTGCCGCGATCGTAGGTCATCCGGGCGGTGCGCTCTGTCCCCAACTCCCCAAGCAATTCTTCAAATGCTTGCCAACTCACCCCCGATAGCGTCACTCTTTTTTCAGTGGGAGTCGGTTTTCTGCCCATAATCTCTACTCATAAGTTCACATGAAGTATCGTACTGCGTTTATTCGCCTCGCTCAGAGCGCAATATGTGGAGTTTTGTTACTAAGCAGTGCCTTGACGATCGGCTTTTTCACTCCCCGTCGCTGGAACACTGCACAATCTTGCAGCGATCACCCGTATCAAATCTATGTTGAGGGTGATGCGATGCATGTGAATTTAATAATGCCAGTTGACAACGGCGTTTATGATTGGCAAAAATTTCTGAACCTGGAACAAATTGGCAGTGATACACATGAAAATTACCGATATTTGAAAATGGGATGGGGCGATCGTATTTGGTACACAGAAGTCCCAGATTGGCAGAGTATGAACGTTTTCGATATTGCTAGAGTCTTATTCAAACCGGGCAATGCCTCGGTCATGTATGTGCAAGGCTATGCGGAGCGACCCAAAGAAGTTCGATGTGTCGGAGTCGATCGAGAACAGTATCTTGCGTTTGTCAATTTCGTGCAGAACTCCTTCGATCGCGATGCTCAAGGCAATGTTATCCATCTTAAAGATGGAGCCGCCACCACCGATGGCTTTTATGCGGCGACTGGACAGTATTCTGCATTACGAACTTGTAACAGTTGGTCAGCCGAAGCCTTAGACGCAGCAGGAATTAATACGCCGCTCTGGTCAGCCCTTGCGCCTGCGGTGATGCGGCAACTCCCGAACTAATCGACAAAAATCTACGCAATGCACCCCTATTCGCTTTATCCTACTGTTTACGGATCTAGGCTACTGAAATGCGTTTCTCAAAAATTTTAATTGCAAACCGGGGAGAAATTGCCCTACGAATCATTCGCACCTGTGAAGAGATGGGAATCTCGACGGTGGCGGTGCACTCGACCATCGATCGTAATTCTCTTCACGTTCAGTTAGCCGATGAAGCGGTCTGTATTGGCGAACCTGCCAGTAGCAAGAGCTATCTCAACATTCCCAATATTATTGCTGCGGCTCTGACTCGCAACGCCACAGCGATTCATCCTGGCTATGGATTCTTAGCCGAGAATGCTCGCTTCGCAGAAATTTGTGCGGATCACCAAATCGCCTTTATTGGGCCTTCTCCCGATTCGATTCGAGCGATGGGGGACAAATCGACTGCGAAAAAAACGATGCAGCAAGTCGGAGTGCCAACGGTTCCCGGCAGTAAGGGCCTAGTGCATAGCGAAGAAGAAGCGAGAGAGATTGCAAGATCGATCGGATATCCCGTCATCATCAAAGCGACAGCCGGAGGCGGCGGGCGTGGTATGCGGCTCGTTCCCGATGATGATCAACTTGAAAAGCTCTTTCATGCAGCCCAAGGAGAAGCAGAAGCAGCTTTTGGCAATCCAGGGGTATATGTTGAAAAATTTGTTCAAAATCCGCGACATATTGAGTTTCAGATTTTGGCAGATAGTTATGGAAATGTAGTGCATTTGGGTGAGCGTGAATGCTCGATCCAGCGTCGCCACCAAAAGCTATTAGAAGAAGCTCCCAGTTCTGCAATTACGCCTGAGTTGCGTCAAAAAATGGGAATAGCAGCGGTTGCAGCCGCCAAGTCGATTAATTACGTCGGTGCAGGAACCGTTGAGTTTTTGCTCGATCGTTCGGGTGAGTTCTATTTCATGGAGATGAATACTCGCATTCAGGTTGAGCATCCTGTGACTGAGATGATTACAGGAACCGACTTAATTGCAGAGCAAATTCGGATCGCCCAAGGGGAAGAACTTCGCTTTACTCAAGACGATATTGAACTGCGTGGACATGCGATCGAGTGTCGAATTAATGCAGAAGATCCCGATCACAATTTCCGACCTAGCCCTGGACGCATCAGCGGGTATCTTCCGCCGAGTGGGCCAGGTGTACGCATGGATTCTCATGTTTATACCGACTATGAGATTCCGCCGTATTACGATTCTTTGATTGGCAAATTGATTGTTTGGGGACACGATCGTCCGTCTGCCATTCTGCGGATGAAGCGGGCGCTGCGAGAATGTGCAGTCACAGGTCTACCAACGACGATCAACTTCCATCAACGAATTCTGGAAACCCCTGAGTTTCAGAAAGGCGATATTTACACAAATTTCGTCGATAAGGTGATGATGTCGGGAAAATAGACAAACTTTGGCGACATCATCTCCTAGACAAATTACTTTGCTTGAGATGGAAGAGTTTTTGAAAGTTAGTGAAATTATCGATTGGCAGCATCCCGACGTCTTGGAATGTGCCAATCAGATCGCATTAAAATGTGAGACTCCGATCGCAATTGCAAAAGCGTGTTTTGAGTGGGTACGAGATGAAATTCGTCACAGTTATGATTACCAACTGAATCCTGTGACTTGTCGGGCATCAGATGTGCTTCAACATAAAACAGGGTATTGCTTTGCGAAAAGCAATTTGCTTGCAGCACTATTACGGGCAAACCAGATTCCAACAGGTTTCTGTTATCAGCGCTTGAGTATTGATGATCAGGGTGCGCCGTACAGCTTACACGGATTCAATGCAATCTATTTGCCTGAAATTGGTTGGTATCGGATTGACGCAAGAGGGAACAAGGCAGGAGTTAACGCTCAATTTACTCCTCCTCAAGAGCAGTTAGCGTTCACAATTCAATTTCCTGAAGAGGCTGATTTTCCAGCAATTCTTTCAGATCCTCTTCCACTGATTGTAGATTCGTTGCACTCACAGAAAACGTGGGACGATATGCTTTGCAATCTGCCAGATATTTCATTGGAGTCTGCGAAGAGTTACGGACTAGTATAAAGACGGCATTCCATGCCAAGTGTATCGAGTAAGTTGGTGAATTCGAGAAGAGACTAGGAGCGGCTCAACTCGAGCGATCGACAAACTTTCAGCCTGCTTTTAGAATCTGCATCGCAGTTAAATTCAGTTGCGGAAAGCTTGGAGAAAGGACAATATCAGAGTCTTGAAATTGCCCGACTTCTTGATATTGCTTTCCATCTAAGCGCAATACAGTCACTACACTTCGAGCCGGATCAATGATCCAATATTCAGGGATACCACGTTCTGCGTATTCTCTTCGCTTATCGATGTAGTCTCTGTCATAATTTTCGCTTCCAGGTTCACCGGGCGAGACGACTTCAACGACAAGCACTGGGGCAGGCATATTTGCCGTGATTAGAGATTGATTCTGCTGGCTCAGCATCTGATCTAAGTCTTCTGTCAGAATCATCAAATCAGGGTTCCGAGCCGTTACAGATGAACTCTTAACCGCGATTTGCGTTCCTCTGGCAATTAAATCGATCGAGACAACTTGTAGAAATTGGCTCAACAGCCATAGTGCAATTTTCTCATTCAGTCTCTTTTCCGATCCCATGTTTACCAACACCCCATCCACCAACTCGTAACGGGTGTCAGTTCCATCGTCATACGCCAAATATTCCTCGATCGTGCTAAATCGAAGTTTCGCTTGTGTCATTTCAGGTAGTGCTGAAGTTCTTTCAGCTTAAAACATCATCGTCAAAATGCCTTGCTGACCCAACAGCATTTCACGCAACAGGCTGAAAATTCCGACCCAAATAATTGGCGTGATATCTACTCCGCCCAACGGTTGAATCACTTTGCGAGTCAGCGCTAAAAAAGGTTCAGTTGGAATCGCGGCTAGATTGAACGGGAACTTCTGCAATTCCACCTGCGGATACCAAGTCAAAACAATTCGAACAATAAACAGAAACGTCATCGCACCCAACGCAATGCTGAGAGAAGTAAGAGCGATCGTTGTAGCATCCATAAGTTTTCGTGCCAAATCTTTAAGCTTTGTAACTTGATCTCATTCTATCGAGAATCGACGCAAGCATTGTAGCAGTCAAGCAGTTCCTCATTCTTGAATCGAGAAATCCAGGACTTTGCGACGGTTTGCTATACAAATACATGACAAACTATTAAAATTATGATGACTTGCGTGTTGTCGATAAGGACTTGAAAGACCTATGACCCCTTCTTTAATGAACTTTCTGTTGAGCTTAGTTGCAGGACTCGTAATCGTCGTGGTTCCCGCAACTGCATTTTTGATTTTCGTTAGCCAAAAAGACAAAATTCAACGCAATTAATTAGAAACACTGGTGATTTGAACCGAACCAGTTATATTAGAGTCGAACCTCAGAACCTGGACGCTTGCGAACAGACTGAGGTTTTTGCCTATTCTAAACGTAGATTTTCGTGGAGAATTGCGGGAGAAGCCGCTAACATAGGACTATCCTTGGAGACCGGACATGGTTAATTTTCAGTTCAATTTGGCAAGTATCTCTGGGATCGTCCTGGCGGTCGGCGGGACTTCCCTGTATGCAGTTCGATCGTTTCGACCGCAAATTGCTCGTGATACCGATATTTTCTTTTCGGCAGTTGGGCTACTGTGCGGGTTGATTCTGATTTTTTACGGCTGGCGGTTTGACCCGATCATGCAGTTCGGTCAAGTCCTGCTGACGGGAGCTGCTATCTACTTTGTGTTTGAGAATTTGAGATTACGTCAAATTTCGACCGAGCAAGCAAAACGGGAAACCCCGATCGTCGATGATAGTCGTCCAGTCAGCCGGAATTATCAGGCTGAGTTTGAAGACGACTATACCGTAAGCTTTGCAGAACGCGAGCGTCGTGAGCAGCTTCGCGAAGCTCGGCGTAGAAGACCTGAGCGTGAAGAAGAGTACGAGCGTCCAGTGCGTTCGGAGCGTGCAGGTGAACCTCGTTTAGGTCCGTCAGGTCGTCGCCCTCGTCGAGATGCATCGTTTGATGAACCTCAAGAAGATGTAACGACCCGTCCGCCGCGTCGCAATTCCCCTAAGTCCGCTCGTCCGCGTCGGAATTCTTCCTCGATCGAAGATATCAACCAACCCGAAGACGGCGGTTATGTAGACTACCGCCCGATCGATGGAAATCGGCAAGACACCTGGTAACGATTAAATTGAACGAATTGAAAAAGGAGCGCTAGTCTAGCGCTCCTTTTTTGTATCTAGATTCTGTATCTAGAGATTAAAAGCCTAACCAGGTAAAAAAGTCTTGGCGCGTGACAAACTGTAGAATCAACAATGCCACAAATCCAATCATGGCAAAACGTCCATTCATTAACTCGGCATAAGGTGTCCAACCCAATGCAGGTTGATTCTCGGTTTCTTGTTCCACAGTTTCCTGGGATTCGGGGGCACTTTCAGTCATTACATCGTTCCGAAAACTCAACGTTTTGATTGTGCCTCAAATGCCTGCACAGATTCAATCAGCGATCGTACAGTCTTCACGCCTTCAGACGGCTCAAATCCCATCGGCAGCTTGCGCTTCGTCAACATTCTCACGCCCAATGGAGCCAGACTGATCAACCCACCTAAATCGCGAAAATTATTGGCAACCACCTGTAACCCAAATTGACGCTCATCAATCCAACCGCCCTTTTTCACCAGATCGATTAAAGTTCTGCGGTGGCGAATCGAACGAGTCACTTCAGTCGTTTTACGCGCGAGAATTTCCTGCTTAATCTTGCCAATTTGATCCATCGGAGCAACCTCCATTGGACAAACTGCATTGCAGTAATAACAGCGAGTACAGCCCCAGACTCCGTCGGTCGATTGGTTGTACTTATCCAAGCGATCGTCGCTGCGATCGTCACGCGAATCTTCTACCATCCGATAAGCTTTCGCGAGCGCGTGAGGTCCGACAAAATTCGGATTCACCTCGCGGGCATTACATTCGGAATAACAGGCTCCGCACATAATGCAATTGCCCGTCTGATTGAGCTTGTCACGCTCCTCTGGAGATTGCAAAAATTCGCGTTCTGGAATTTGGCGAGATGCAGTACTGACATAAGGATCAACCGCCTTCAAATTTGCCCAGAAGCTGGACATATCCACAACCAAATCTTTGATCACGGGCATATTTCCCATCGGCGCGATCGTAATTTCTGGAATCTCAGCATCGGGGGCAAATCTTGCCACCTCACTGCTCACATTTTCCTTACAAGCTAATGCCGAGCGTCCATTAATTCGCATCGAACAACTGCCACAAATTGTATTGCGGCAATTTTTACGATAGGCAAGTGTGCCATCTTGCTCCCACTTAATTCGATTCAGGCAGTCGAGAATCGTAGTTCCGGGTTCTACCTCTAATGAATACGATTCCACACGCGAGGCAGCATTTTGATCCTGTCGGACAATCTTAAAAACAACTTGCATACACTCTCAGAGTACGGCTGATCCAGAAGCATAGTTTAACACTGTTGTTTCAAGCTAGGCGATCGATGTAAACTCCTGAAATAAAAGCGATCGCCTTCATTAAATCGATCTTAAACTTTCGATTCAAATTCATAATTGTGATCACAATTCTTGATTCGAGCGCGAATTTTTTCTGACATTCAGAGTCATAGATTCTACTTCATCAAGCAATGTAAAAAGGCATTCTTAGAAATATATCCGGATGGAATTGCAAGATTTAATCAAAAATATTGATAGTGTGGCAAATTATTCAAAGTGACTGTTCAAAAATAGGCGTTTAGAGATATATTTTATTAAGTCAAACATTCAAACATTGACGCTCAATAACCATTTCAGAATTCGTTAGGGAAATCCTGTAGCAGATGAGTGAACCTGCAACCACCCCATTAACAGGGAAGGCATTACTTCAAAAAGTAAAAGAACTGTCCCATCTGCCCCGTCGAGAAACGGCTAAGCGATGTGGCTATTACACTGTCACGAAGAACAACCAAACTCGTGTCAATTTGACTGATTTTTATGATGCTTTATTGGTTGCGAAAGGGCTACCTCTCGACCCAGAAGGCACAAAAGATGGACGGGGACGTGAACCGACTTATCGCGTCAGTGTGCATCAAAATGGGCAAATTGTGATCGGCGCAGCTTATACAAAAGCAATGGGTTTAAAGCCGGGAGACGAGTTTGAAATTAAGCTGGGTTACAAGCATATCCATCTGATTCAACTCGATAGCGACAAAGCGAGTAAAAATGGCGCAGTGGACACCGCTGAAGAAGATTAGTTCGCTTTCTAAATAAATATCAGTTGAGTTTGATAATGAATTTTCCTATCTCGATCGCGTTGGATTCGTTTGTTAAGAGTCTCTCACAAGCGCCTCCTCTGATTCAGATAGGATTCTTTTTTTTGGCATGGTTCCTGTTATGGCTACCGCTCGCGATTCCGATCGCAATTGCCATGAAGTGGAGACCATTTGAACCGCTACAATCGTCACAGAAATTACCGCTTGTCGCCTCACTTTACGGAATTGCTCCACTCGTTTTATGGGGAGTTTCACGGGTAAAAGAGCGGGATTTCCCGACATTTGGAGTGAGTTGGGATTTGCATCTTTTCAGTTCCAGTGCGATCGGGTTGGGGATTGGTGCGATCGGAATTTTAATTCTGTTTGGCGTGCAAACTGCGATCGGTTGGTTGCATTGGAACCTAGAGAATTGGAAGCAATGGCTCGCGGCATGTTTGCCGACGTTAGTATTAGGGATTTGGATTGGATTTACGGAAGAATGGGTGTTTCGCGGGTTCTGTTTTGGAGAATTTGCGTCTGATTTTTGGAGTGCGGCGATCGTTTCTAGCGTCATTTTTTCAGCACTGCATTTGATTTGGGAGGGTCGCGCCCAGATTCCACAATTGCCAGGGTTGGCATTAATGGGTGTGGTTTTATGTTTGGCGTTTGTGCAAGATCAAAATAGTATTGGACTCCCTTGGGGACTGCATGCGGGCTGGGTTTGGATGATTGCGAGTCTGGATACTGCAAAGATGTTGAGGTACGAAGCCACTGCTCCAGAATGGGGAACGGGCATCGATCGCAAACCCTTAGCAGGATTATTAGGGTTAGTATTTTTGTTGGCAATGGGAATTTTGGTAACGAGATCGTTCACGTAATCTCAAACCGCAGAACATCTCAAGCTGCAAAAAAATCGGAGTTTTTACAAGCTCCGATTTCTTGCTTTCTGTGAAATTTCTCAAAAATTTCTTAAGTATGCAGTTTGACAGAAGGCGGAACCTTGTCATTTTTTGGCATTGGAACCCCTCGTCTTGCTGCTTCTACAAATCGACTTACCCGAATCGGATCAATTGAATTTTCGCGTTTCCCTTGCCGTTTCAGTGAACTCGAGACAATCACCCCATCGGCAACCTGCATCATCTGAGGCACATTTTCCCAATCTGCTCCACTGCCGACAAAGACAGGCGTGCCCTGAGCCGCATCTCGCGCTAACTCTAGATCTTCTAAGTTAGGCGGATCACCTGTTGCCCAACCGGAAAGAATCACGGCATCTGCCAAACCACGCTCGATCGTATCTTGCACTGCAACCGTGAGATTCGTCGAACTCAAGGGGCGCGCATGTTTCACCAACACATCGGCAAAAATTTTCACATCACTGCCCAATTCGCGCCGATAGCGCATCAACTCATGGGCGCGACCTTCAATCAAACCTTGATCGGTCGCCATGATGCCCGTCCAGACATTCACGCGAATGAACTGAGCCTGTGTACAAGACGCGATCGCTAACGCACTTTGAGCATCATTTCTCAAAACATTAATGCCGATCGGTAACGCCACCATCTGCATCAACCGCTGAATAATCACCGTCATTGCGCTGACAACAGCCGGATCAACGTGATCTTTCGGGAACGGTGCGTCAAAGAAATTTTCAACAATAATGCCGTCTACGCCGCCTGCGGCTAAGGCGGTTGCCTCTTGTTCAGCGCGATCGATCACGGTCTTCAAACTACCGCCCCAGCGCGGAGAAGTCGGCAGGGGCAGAAGATGAACGACACCAATAATAGGATTTGGAGTTTTGAATATTTGTTTTAAGTCCACAGCGCCCACAAAACCGACTTTCTAAGCAACATCAATATTGAAAATGATAACGCGATTCGGAATGCGAAATTTAAAATAGGATTTTCAACTCTGAGCGGACTCTTATGTTATTGCACTTATCGACCTGGTTAGAGGTTGAAGCATATTTAGAACGATCGACGGGAATTATTTTACCGATCGGCTCAACCGAACAACATGGACCGACGGGGCTGATTGGCACAGATGCGATTTGTGCAGAAGCGATCTCGCAAGGAGTGGGAGCCGAGATCGAGGCTTTGGTTGCGCCGACGATCCAGGTCGGAATGGCACTGCATCACACGGCTTTTCCGGGCAGTATGAGCTTACGACCAAGCACGATGATTCTCGTGATTCGAGACTATCTCACCAGTTTGGCGAAAGCTGGATTTCGGAAATTTTTCTTTATCAATGGACATGGTGGAAATGTTGCGACCTTAAAAGCCGCGTTTTCAGAGACTTATGATCATCTGTCGAATTTGGGCATTTCCAATGAAGTGCAGTGTGTGGTGAGTAACTGGTATGTGTGTAGCTCTGTCTATCAGTTGGCAAAAGAATTATATGGCAATCAAGAAGGTTCTCATGCGACACCGAGCGAAGTTGCTGTGACTCAATATGTCTATCCCGATTTCATTAAGTCTGCACCGTTGAGTGAACCAGTCGCGAAAGGACATCGGATCTATGGCGCGATCGACTTTCGACGCAACTACCCAGATGGACGTATGGGATCAAATCCGGCTTTGGCTACTCCAGAACATGGAGAGCAGTTGTATCAATTAGCAGTGAAAGAAATTAGCCGAGAGTATTTAACTTTTTTGGGGTAGTCGTCTGATCGCATTGATCTCCACTTATGCCGATAGAAGCTGATTGAGATGATCTAATAACTCTTCCATTGTCAGGGGAGGTAAGACGATCGTTGCAATTTCTTCTAACACGGGATCGGGTTGAGCTTGCTGATCGATCACAACAATCGAGACTTTCTCCTTAAATTTCTTCAAGCTTGACAGTTGCGCGATCGCCGATTCATCTAAATCCTCAGCGTGAATCAGCAAGAGATCAATACTCTGAGTGTCGAGCTTTTGCAGCACATCTTGCCACGATCGCGCAATCATTCCTCGGAATCCAGCCGTTTGGAGATATTGCATCACCGCTTGTAGCCAGTCTGAGCGCTTATCGGTCGTTTCGGTCGAGCGCAGCTTAGAAGACTCGATCGCTAATACCAACGGTCGCCACGCAAATCCTGCTGCCACTTGAATCACTTGTAACAGTGCAGAAGGCTCAGACGCATCTGAAATCGGAGCTAAGCAGGGAAAAACGGATAAGTTTTGGATCTGATTTGCCGCTTGAGTTGTAGCCGGATCAAGTGTGACCAAAGGCAACGACGCGAGGAAACTACAGTCTCCTAAGAGTTTGAGATAGCCGATTGGATCAGGGATAGCAGCATCGAGGAGTACAAGATTGGGTTTCCAAACTTGCGCTAAAAGTTCAGCTTGTTCTAAATCGTCCGCTTCGACCACCCGATAATTGTGGCTATGCAGCAAGGCATTCAGATCGACTTCTGAAACGGTTCCTAATCGGTGAAGTTCGCCATACCGAGTCGGACTAAGACGGAGAATCACCAATGTTTGAGGAGAGGATTCCACAATCGAGATCGGCACTTCATCCGGAGTCAGTTGATTGAGAACTTGCTGAAGCGATTTCTGAAGAATCGGCAATGCCAAAAATCCATCGGCATGATTGCGATAAGCTTGTTCTCGATCGCCCCGAGTTCCCGTGACAATTATCGGAATCTCTCGCGTCTGCGGTTCTGCTTTTAATAATGTCAAGACATCCCAACCCGATAAAGTCGGCAACAAGGGATTGAGAAAAACCGCACAAGGTTGGAGACGACGAGCTTTTTCAACTGCCTCCGTTCCCGATCGTGCAATCACCACTCGATATCCCAGGGCCGCTAATTGCTCAGACAGCACCTCGATCGACTTCACAACCGCTTCGACAACGAGGACTAAACGATTCTCGATCGCAGTCGGGGTTCTGAGAATCTGACCGCGCTGCACCACAATACTGGTCGTCGGTTGGGGATGCGTTGGCGGCAGTAACAGTGTAAATTGACTGCCTTGATGCTCGCGCGACACAAAGGAGACATCTCCTCCGTGTAATCGCGCCAAACGCTGGGTCAGCACCAGTCCCAATCCTGCACCTTCAAATCGACGAGTCAGGGGATTCTCAAGCTGCTGAAACTTTTGGAAAATTAGATGCTGCTTCTCAGCCGGAATGCCGATTCCGGTATCCCAAACTGTAAATGCAATCCAGCCTTCCCATCGACTGACCTGTAAACCAATCCGTCCCGATGGCTCTGTGAATTTCAGTGCATTGGACAGAAGATGCACCAGCATTTGACGCAGACGCAATTCATCAGCGACTAATGTTTCTAATCCGGGTTCAATTTCTAAGCTGAATTGAGCTAGATCAGCCGTCGCGTTCAACTTGGTGCGCGTCTCTGGCTTTTCTTCTTCAAGACAAAGCTGCTGGGCTTGCTCAACGGCGCGCTCACACAAGTTTTTGACATTCACCGAATACAACGTCAATTCAATCTGACCCGTCTCAATTCGAGTCAGGTCGAGAATGTCATTGACGATCGCCATTAAATGCCGACCGCTGCGGTGAATCAATTGCGCATAGCGAATTTGGCGATCGTTCAAGGTGCCCGACAGTTGATCTTTGAGCAGACTTGATAAGCCTAATACCGCAGTCAACGGCGTTCTTAATTCATGGCTGATGCAATTGAGAAACTCATCTTTGAGACGATTCAATTGTACTAAATCCGCATTTTTCGCGGCGAGTTCGCGAGAAAGTTGCTGTTGCTCAGTCACATCTTGCACTAAAACGAGCCACAACTCTTCTGCCGTCGATCGCTCAGTTGCCCGTTCTCCCCCCTCAAATGTGGCTAAATGAAAAGGCTGATGAACCGTTTCACTCAACGCCTCTCGACCCGATAGCAGCGCTCCGAGTGGAATTTTTGCAAACTGTAAAATTCGTTCCTGCCCATTCTTTAAAGGACAGACACATACGCAAGTATTGGGGTCAGATCCAAGCTGACATAATTTTGCAAGCAACGGATGATCGGCGGCGCTATCTTCTAGCACCGATGCAACATCACGCTGTACCCAACCTGTATCTACAAAATCTGTCAGTTGCTCGCTCCAATGTTGATTGCGTGCAATCACCCGTCCGGTGCTTGTCTGCAACATCAGCGGCAGGGGCAAATGCTCCAAAAACTGCATCAGTGTGGTCTTCGTTTCGAGTTCAGTTAAGGCCAATTGAGCAGGCGACAAGCCTAACTCTAGCGATTTGGAATAACCCATCTCGGCAATTTGGACTTGAATTTTTTGCTTCAGGCGAGTCGAAGAAGACTCAGGTTCAACAGAAGCCTCGGTTTTTGCTTGTCGCCAGAGCGATTCAGATGAAGGCTTATTCGGCGATCGAGTCGAAATGACTTCGACCCACAAGCGCAAATAAACACTATCGACTAATCCTAAAAATCGCTGTTCTGCATCAAGAACAGCCCAATATCGCATCGGACTGACAAATTCGAGCTGATGGAAAGAGAGAGTGTCTGCGATCGTGGGCAACTCTTCCACACATTGAGCTAAGTGGGGGTCATTTTGGCGCGCATGAGACAGTAAGCGATGAGCATGAATCACGCCAATCGGAAATTGCCGCTCATTGATTAACACCAAGCGGTCGGATCGATACTGCCCCATGACCTCGATCGCTTCCGCCAGAGTCGCTGACTGAAAACAAACCGGAGCAGGCTCGATAAATTCACGAATCGAGGGTGGATATATCACTCTCTTCTATCCTGCCGAGCGGCACAACGCATCGCAAACCAGTGCTGCTTCTGATCTTAATCGCTTCTCAACCGCTGTAGACGGTAATTTAGCCGACAAACGCACTGCCTGAAATGGAGATTAATTAAGTGCAAATGTAAATGCTTCAAACGAAGCGAAAATTCAAAAAGAAATTCAAATCTATCTCATTCAGCGTAATTGACGCTCGAATGGAAAGCGTTTATGTAATGATAGTTAACAGTTCGCCAAGTCTGTAAATCTATATCAATACAAATTCGAGAGTTTAATGGCACTTTCCTCTTATCCCAGGCAAGTCCTGGCTCGGAGTGTCAAAATAGAACGATCAGATAACAAGCGCTAACGGTTCCTTCTACAATTCTCCCTTGATAGCCCTAGTTTCCTCGATCGTGCGTCCTCAACTTTCGATTGGCGTATATCTCAACTCTCCAGCGTTGCCGCAATCACTGGAGCAAATTCTCACTAGCCACGAGTGCTATGCCATGACTGTGGTCGAATCGACCCAGGACTTTTTTCAACTCATTCAGCAGCACAAACAGCAGCTCGATTGTCTAATTTTGCAAGACAGTTCTGAACTGCCTGCGATTATTGAATGGCTTCACAGCCAAGCCACATTGTTACCTGCGATTTTAGTCGAATCTGAACCCCACACCACTCGTGCACCGGATTTCACATTTTTGTATCACACGGGCGAAGTTTGGGCGACTCTAGCTGACCTCGAACAGGTTGACAATCTGATCGCAAACGCGATCGAAGGATTTCTCAATCTCTCACCGTCTTGTCAGATCCCCTGTGAAACGGCTCCGCCGGATCTGACGCGGGATCTGACGACCCAGAATTTTCTCATGCTGCAACAGCGGCGGCTGACCGAAAAACTGCATGAGCGGCTTGGATATTTAGGGGTCTATTACAAACGCAATCCTCAGTCTTATCTGAGAAATCTTCCGCCTCAAGAGCAACATGAACTGATCGAGGCGCTGCGGCTCGAATACCGCGCGATTATTTTGAGCTATTTCACGGACGAGAACGACCTCAATCAGCGCATTGACAACTTTGTGAATGCCGCCTTTTTCGCAGACATCTCGGTCGCCAAAATTGTAGAAATCCACATGGATCTGATGGACGAATTTGCCAAACAGCTAAAATTGGAAGGAAGAAATGAAGAAGTTTTGCTGGATTATCGACTGACGCTGATTGATACGATCGCACATTTATGTGAGATGTATCGGCGTTCTATTCCGCGTGAATCTTAACTTAGAATGCGGATTTTGACTGTAATGCTAGTCGTAATCTAGAGTGAATCGAGATCGATCAAACTATGAGTCCTTTAAAGAAGACCTACGTCTTAAAACTATACGTCGCTGGGAATACACCAAATTCAGTTCGGGCACTAAAGACGTTAAATAACATTCTCGAAAAGGAGTTTCAAGGAGTCTATGCGCTGAAAGTCATTGATGTTTTAAAAAACCCGCAACTTGCAGAAGAAGACAAAATCCTCGCGACTCCAACCTTGGCAAAAATTCTGCCACCGCCTGTGCGCAAAATTATTGGCGATTTGTCTGATCGAGAAAGAGTCTTGATCGGTTTGGACTTGCTCTATGAAGAACTGCGAGAAGAAGAGCTTGACTCGTAATCGCTCTGGAATTGAACGGCTTATTTACAAGTTTTGTGGTAAATAAGTGAAACAGCATAATCTAACCCTTTGAGATCCTCTGATACTTAGGAGCTTGCTCCATTTTGTCTGACCCTAATCCTATGACTTCGATTAATCAAACCGAACCGCGTAATCCCGCTGATCTTTCTAGCGTGCGAAAAATTCGTACGCTGATCGAAGGCTTCGACGATATTAGTCACGGAGGACTGCCCGTTGGTCGCACAACCCTCGTCAGTGGCACTTCTGGAACAGGCAAAACGTTACTCGCAGTACAGTTTCTCTATAACGGAATCACTCAATTTGACGAAGCAGGTGTGTTTGTCACCTTTGAAGAATCCCCTGCTGACATTATCAAAAACGCCTATAGCTTCGGATGGGATCTACAACGATTTGTAGATGAAGGAAAACTGTTTATTCTCGATGCGTCTCCTGATCCTGAAGGTCAAGATGTCGTCGGAAATTTTGATCTTTCAGCTTTAATTGAACGAATTCAATATGCGATTCGGAAATACAAAGCGCGGCGGGTGTCGATCGACTCTGTGACGGCGGTATTTCAGCAGTACGATGCCGCTTCGGTAGTGCGGCGAGAAATTTTTCGCCTCGTGGCCCGGTTAAAGCAGGTCGGGGCAACCACGATTATGACCACCGAGCGCGTTGAGGAATATGGTCCGGTCGCACGCTTTGGCGTGGAAGAATTTGTCTCAGATAATGTCGTAATTGTGCGCAACGTCCTCGAAGGAGAGCGGCGCAGAAGAACGATCGAGATTCTCAAACTTCGCGGGACAACTCACATGAAAGGGGAATACCCTTTCACGATCACGAATCAAGGGGTCAATATCTTCCCGCTAGGTGCGATGCGCCTGACTCAGCGATCGTCGAATGTGCGCGTCTCGTCGGGGGTCAACACCCTAGACGAAATGTGCGGCGGTGGATTCTTCAAAGATTCGATCATTCTGGCAACGGGCGCAACCGGAACCGGAAAAACACTGCTGGTTAGCAAATTTTTGCAGGAAGCGTGTCAAAGAGGCGATCGCGCAATCTTGTTTGCCTACGAAGAATCGCGGGCGCAATTGTCACGAAACGCCTACTCGTGGGGCATCGACTTTGAAGAACTCGAACAACAAGGATTGTTAAAAATTATTTGTGCGTATCCTGAGTCAGCAGGCTTAGAAGATCACTTGCAGATTATTAAATCGGAAATTTCGGAATTTAAGCCGTCCAGGATTGCGATCGACTCGCTTTCTGCCTTGGCGCGAGGCGTCAGTAACAATGCGTTCCGACAGTTTGTGATTGGCGTGACCGGATTTGCGAAACAAGAAGAGATTACTGGATTCTTCACGAATACGACCGATCAGTTTATGGGATCGCATTCGATTACCGATTCGCATATTTCTACGATCACCGACACGATTATCATGCTGCAATACGTCGAGATCCGGGGCGAAATGTCGCGTGCCTTGAACGTGTTTAAGATGCGGGGATCTTGGCATGACAAGGGAATTCGCGAATACACTATTAGTGCTCAAGGTCCAGAAATTAGGGACTCGTTCCGAAATTTCGAGCGAATTATTAGCGGTTCACCGACTCGGATTGCAGTCGATGAGAAAGTTGATCTGTCACGAATTACGAAAGGATTACGCTCAGAAGACAAATAATCCAAGGCTCTTAACGCGATCATCAGACTTGATTAAGTTGAATTCCAAAAAAATTAATCGATTTAAGTTGTAATTTTCTATCAAGATGTAGTGTGAAGAACAAAAATAATGGTTCAAAAAGAGGGATGATCAGAGTGGGTTCTTGACGAATTTGAAAATGAACACTGCAATGACCTGAATGAGCTGGAGAATTTATCAGCTCGTGTGCAAATTGCCCTAGGACGCAGTGCTTCCGGCTCAACAGTTCATAGAATCCAGTTTTGCTCTTCGTTTCGGACATTCTCATGACCATTTACGTTGGAAATCTTTCATACCAAGCGACCGTAGACGACCTGAAATCGGTCTTTGCCGAATATGGCACGGTAAAGCGGGTCGTCCTGCCTACCGATCGCGAAACTGGACGGATGCGAGGCTTCGCATTTGTGGAAATGGAACAAGACGCGCAAGAAGATGCCGCAATTACTGACTTAGACGGGGCAGAGTGGATGGGTCGGCAGCTTCGAGTCAATAAAGCGAAACCGAAGGGAGAGTAAATCTAAAACCGAATACATCGCACCTTTGCATCGTTGAGTAAAAGCGCTTTCCGGCAATTCAGTTGGAAAGCGCTTTTATTGCTTTTGAAGCCATGCAGTTATGCTGCGCGACGGGTTAAGAGTCCCCACAGGAAAATTGCTACAATTGCGCCTAAGACTGCAATCAAAATTCCACCAATACTGAGGGATGCTGCGGTCAGATTCAGCGCGCCCGTGGTTAGGAAAGTATAGAGACTTCCTCCAACAAAGGCACCAATGATGCCTAGGATAATTGTTCCGAGAATGCCGCCGCCTTGACTACCCGGATAAATTGCTTTCGCGATCGCCCCTGCAATCAAGCCTAAAATAATCCACGCAATCAGATTCATAATTCAGTGCCTCTTAAAAGTTTTTAGCCCATGAGTAGAAGGTATCAATTTGCCTCGGATTTACCCATCTGCCATCAGAGTTAATCAGAGAAAACCTTAAGGAGGAGAATGCCTGATAGAATTACGAAATGTAAAGCTGTTGGGATATTGAGCGATCGTATGCAAACTCTGCGCGTGTTTTTTGGACTGTGTCTTGCCGTCCTCGTGATGATTGGAATGCCTGGAATGGCTCATGCTGCGAGTTCTAATGCAACTCGCGCGATCGATGATGTTGCAGCAACAACAAAGGACTATTCGGGACAAAATTTAATTCGGGCTGAGTTTGCTGCGGTGCGATTGCCGAATAGTAATTTTAGCAACGCTGATCTCAGGGGTGCGGTATTTAGCGGTTCAGATTTAAGAAATTCAAACTGGAGTGGAGCAGATTTTAGCGATGGCATTGCTTACATTACAGACCTGTCTGGTGTAGATCTCACAGATACCGTTCTGACTTCTGCCATGATGATTGGTTCGGTATTGAAGGGTGCGAAGATCACGGGCGCAGATTTTAGCTTTGCAGTGCTCGATCGTCCGCAAGTGGTCGAACTTTGTAAGACTGCCAGTGGTGTGAATTCAAAAACGGGAATCAGTACTCGCGAATCGCTAGAGTGTCCTTAATTTTCCTGATTAAATCGTTCTAAGATACGGGTGACGATCGCAACGCTAATCGAGCACAAAACTCGTTAGTGTGCGATCGTGATAAATGTCGCCCTTATCTGTCCGATGCTTTTCATATCCGAGTTCCTGACCTGTTTAAGTTCCGCATCCCCTAGATCTTGTCTCGTCATTGCGCTAGGTGGCTTGTATCCGTTAGCCTTTGCTTCAACAGCACAGCGATCTTTTGCACAGGTTATTCCCGATCGTACCTTGCCGCAAAATTCGCTCGTCACAGATACCTTAGTCACAGGCGGAACGAAATCAGGCACAAACCTTTTTCACAGCTTTCAAGATTTTTCTGTCAAGGGATCAATTCTCTTCGTTCCAGATCCAGACATTCGCAACATCATTACTCGCGTCACAGGCAATCAGCGATCGCGGATTGATGGCATCCTCGCAGTTAACGGGAGAGCCAACTTTTTCTTAATCAATCCGAATGGCATTACTTTCGGTCAAAATGCTCAACTTGGCATCAATGGTTCATTCTTTGCCAGTACTGCACAGAGCGTGAAATTTTCAGATGGCAGTGAATTTAGTGCAAAATCGCCTCAAGCTCCACTCCTCACGATGAGTGCTCCCATTGGCTTACAGTTTGGGACTCGTCCAGCTAGCATTGAGCAAACGGGTTCGCAATTGCTCGTGCCACCAGGGCAAACTTTAGCTTTACTGGGTGGAGATGTGCTGGTGAATGGGGGGAGTCTCATCGCAAATTCTGGAAAAATTTCGCTAAAGACTGTAGACCGTCCCGAATACGTGAGTTTGTCTGAACCGAGTAACTTACGACTGGGAAATCTTGAAATTTCGCATCAAGCACAACTTGATGCCAGTGGGCTGGGTGGGGGACGCATTGAAATTGATGCAGGCAACGTCGTCCTGAGTAATGCTCGAATTGTCTCTCTTACGGTTGGCGATCAAGATGGGCAAGGAATTTCGATCCGATCCAATCAGTTCCGACTCCAAGATGGCGCACAAATCGCAGCTATCACAACTGGATCGGGAAAAGGTGGCAATATTGATATTTCTGCAACTGAGTCTTTTAGACTACGAGGAATTGATTCTGCACTTTATCAAAGAGACGTAGCGAGTCTCATTCAGACTGGAGTGCTAGATCTGAATAGTCCAACAATCGCCATTACAAACAGTACTTTTGGTCAAGGTCAAGCGGGAAATATCTCAATTGTTGCAAATCAAATCCAGTTTGAGAATGGCATTGGAATTGGTGGAACCACGCTACAAGCCGGACAAGTTGGAGCAGTCAATTTACAGGCAAAAGATATCAGGATTGCAAGTGGATCAATCGTAACCTCAACATTTCGAGGCAGTACAGGAGCAGCAGGCAATATTAATATTCAAGCCGATCGCTTAACCGTTCGAGAAGGTGCAGCGATTACGACGAGTACATTTGGTCGAGGTAATTCTGGCAAGATTAATCTGAATGTGAAAGATACAATTACCCTAGCAGACACTCCAAAAGGCAGCGCGATTCAGACTGCGATCGGATCAAATGCTTTTGGAGAGAATCAAGCACAAGCAGGCAATATCAGCATTAAGACGGGCAGACTCTTAGTTTCTGACGGAGCTGGAATTAGCGCTGGTTCCGGTGGAGCATCGGGTACAGTTTTAATCTCACCAACCGGTGGAAAAGCTGGAGATTTGGAGATTTCAGCAACCGAATTGATTGATGTATCCGGGATTTCTGAAGTCTTAGCAAATGGCACTCAAACTTCTAGCTACCTTTCAACTGATACTGGCACAAGTAGTCAGAGCGGCAACCTTTTTATTCAAACTCCTATTTTGCGAGTCCGAGATGGAGCGAACATTTCGGTAGGGTCACTGGGATTTGGTCAAGCAGGTACTTTGACCATTAATGCCACCCGGATCGAAGTGTCAGGACGCAAAGGAGATTTACCCAGTCGAATTCAAGCGTCTACTGGCAAACTTTCTTTTTCTTCAATCATCAATCCCAAAGCAACTTCCGATGCTGGGGATTTAAATCTCAACGTGCGAGAACTATCGATTCGAGATGGTGCAACTGTCACCGTAGAAAATATTGGTTCTGGCAAAGCTGGCAATCTGAATATTAATGCCGATCGGATCTTCGTCAATAATGGCTCAAGTATCGATGCCAGAACTGGGACTGCGGGAGGCGGAAACGTGAATCTGCGATCGCAACTCATTCTCTTACGTCGCGGAAGTAACATTCAAACCGATGCAAATCTCTCTAATGGCGGCAATATCACCATTAATACTGGACTTTTACTCGCAGTGCCAACCGAAGATAGTAACATTACTGCAACTGCGCAAGGCGGTCGTGGTGGGAATATCAACATTGCGGCTCAAGGCATCTTTGGCTTGCAGCAGAGTCGATCTCTGACCTTTAACAGCGATATTACTGCTAGCTCAAGAATTGGGTTGGATGGAACCGTAACACTGACGACATTTGGCACAGAACCCAACGTGAGCACTGATCTTCCAGGGACTCAGATTATCTCTTCAGATCAGATCTCCCAGACCTGCACTCGCTTAGCTAAAACAGGTCAGTTTGTGATTACAGCCAGAGGAGGATTAGAACCGCCTGTGAGTGAAGTTGTGCAATCGACTCCGGTTTGGATGGATGAAAGAGCGAGCACTCACTCACTTAGCTTACAAAAATCTATGCCAGAAATGATAGAAGCAACCGGATGGGTGAAGCGAGCCGATGGAGAGATCATGTTAGTTTCTGAATCTACTCATCGTCAGATTCTAGCATCCTGTCTCTTGCCATCTCGTGCTGCTCATGGCTCATGAAAAAGATACTCGGCTTTCCAGTCTCATTCTGTTCATTTCTACCCTTACTTTCAGGCTCTCAAACATTACTCGCTCAGATTGTTCCTGATGCAACACTGTCTCAACCTTCGATCGTGAACAACAATACGATTCAAGGTGGAACACGCTCTGGAACAGCCCTCTTTCACAGCTTTAAAGAGTTCTCAATTCCAACAGATAGCCAAGCTCAGTTTCTCCCCGATGCTCAAGTTCAAAACATTATTTTGCGCGTCACAGGCAATCAGCGATCGCTCATTGATGGCACGCTCTCAGTCAATGGCAACGCTAATCTCTTCTTTCTCAATCCCAATGGCATCACCTTCGGGCAGAATGCTCGCTTGGCAATCAATGGCTCTCTGATTGCCAGTACCGCCGATAGCTGGACTTTCTCCAATGGCAGCGAATACAGTGCCAGAAACCCTCAAGCTCCTCCACTTCTCACGATTAGCACGCCTATCGGCTTACAGTTTGGCGCTCGTCCAGGAAACATTGTCCATCAAGCTAACCTCTCGCTTCCTCCTGGAAAAATACTCGGACTCGCAGGCGGAGAGATTCGGCTCGACAATGCGAGCTTAAACAGTCCGAGTGGCACGATTTTCTTGGTCAGTGCGATGCAATCAGGCACGCTGCAACTGCTGACAACGGGGCTTGGAGAAACGAACATCGAACAGTTTGGCAATATTGAGCTATCAGGAGCGAGTGCGATCAATGCCAGTGGTTTGGGTGGTGGATCTGTTCAGATTCGCGGCAATCAAGTCACACTGCGGGATCAAGCCACGATTTTCTCGGATACGATTGGTGCGATCGACGGTCGAGACATTGAGATTCAGTCCAATCAATTTAGCCTGCAAGATCGGGCTGTAGTTCGAGCCTTTACGGTTGGCTTTGGAAGCGGGGGGAATTTATCGATTCGAGCCAAAGATGCGATCGCACTTACTGGCATGGGCTATCCAGCTTTTGAGCAGAACCTTTTAGGAAATTACCTGTTTGGCAATCTCGATCCGCGTACTGTAGAGAGTGCAATTTTGACAGGAACCGCCGGATCTGCGCGAGGGGGCAATCTGACGATCTCAACTCCACAACTCAGCCTAAAAGAAGGATCTGCAATCGTCGATCTCACACAAGCATCAGGCGCAGGAGGAAATTTATCAGTTCGAGGAGCAGATACGATCGAGGTCATCAGTTCTTCACTTGGAACGCTCGCCAGTGGAGATGGAAAATCTGGAGATGTCCAGATTCAAACCAGACGCTTGAACGTAAGTAACACGGGAATTATTACGTCCGGGACGATCGGGTCAGGAAATAGCGGAAATCTAACCATTACTGCCGATACAGTCAAGGTCAGTGGCGCATTTCCTCAAGGGGTCGTCGCATCCAATATTGTCACGTCTACTCTGGCAGGAACAGGGAACGCAGGCAACTTAACGATCAATGCTCGGCAAATCCACATTGAGAATGGAGCCTCGATCGTCAGCGAAAGTGGCGTGAATCTCGGAGGCAGCGTTTTGGTCAGTTCTGGAAAAGGGGGGAACGTCATTCTCAATGCATCGGATGAAATTCGCTTATCAGGAGTCGGTCTACCTCAAAGTCCGAATAGTTCAATCTCGACGCTGACATTTGGGACAGCCCAAGCAGGAGACATTTATATCAACACTCGTCGGCTCCTGATTTTCGATCAAAGCTTGATCGAGGCTTCGAGTTTGACTTTCGGCAAAGGCGGAAACATTACGATTAATGCCTCTGAATCCATCCAAATTGTGGGAAATCTCAATCGTGTGATTGGAATTAATACGAATGCTGAAGGAGGTGAGCCGTTCACGAACACCAATTCGGCTGGAAATATTAGACTTCGCACGTCCAAACTCTCACTGAGCAATCTTGGACAAATTAGTGTCTCAAGTTTTGGAAAAGGGGCAACTGGATCAATTGATGTGCAGGCAGATACGATCGAACTCAACAACAGTCGAATCAGCGCCACAACTCGCGCAGGCAGCAAAGGCAATATCGGAATTCAGGCACAAAATATTGTGCTGAGAAACGGCAGCCAGATTCAAACCAATGCAGGAGATTCAGATGGTGGCAACATTGATCTTCAAACCAAAATTCTGTTGGCAATTCCATTAGAAAATAGTGATATTACAGCAGACGCACAGGCAGGTCGGGGTGGCAATATCACTATCAAGACTCAAGGTATTTTTGGCTTTCAGCTAGGAATTACCTCTGATTTCAGTGATATCAATGCGAGTTCTGGACTTGGGCTAGATGGCACAGTCAAACTTACATCTTTTGCACAGGAACCTACGATTAGAAGTAATTTGCCGAATGGCATGGTCGATCGTTCGACTCAAATTGCTCCAACTTGTGCAAAGGTTGCAACCACCAGTCAGTTTGTCGTCACACAGCGAAGTGGCTTAGAGCCCAATGTGAATGAAGCGGTGCAATCAACTCCAGTATGGATCGACGTTCGAGGTGAGCGATCGCACAAAATACTTCAAGAATCTGCCCCTGAAATTACAGAAGCATCCGGATGGGTGAAGCGAGCCGATGGAGAGATTATGTTAGTCTCAGAATCGGCAAATCGCCCAATTCTGAATCCCTGTTTGATTCCTGCTCGTGCTGATTCGGCTCCATGAAAAAGATACCGTGTTCTCTCGTCTTATGTGGCGTATTGACTTACGGGCTTGCAACGGCTCAAAAGTTACAGGCTCAAATTATTCCAGATGCGACACTGCCCCAGTCTTCGATCGTCAATCAAGAGACCATCACAGGCGGGACTGCTTCAGGAGCAACGCTTTTTCACAGTTTTCAAACGTTTTCAATTCCGACTGGGGGAGTCGCTCAGTTTCTACCGAATGCCGGAATTCAGAACATTGTGACTCGCGTGACGGGAACTGAACGATCGCAAATTAACGGTTTACTTTCAATTCAAGGTCAGGCGAATCTTTTCTTTCTCAATCCGAATGGCATCACCTTCGGGCAAGATGCTCGACTCGATATCAATGGTTCATTCATTGCCAGTACGGCTGACAGTTGGACATTCTCCAATGGCGGCGAATTTAGTGCGAGAACTCCGCAAGCTCCACCTTTACTTAGGATTAGTACGCCCATCGGCTTACAGTTTGGCACTCGTCCAGGGAGCATTATCAATCAAGCCAGGCTAACCCTTCCACCCTTGCGAACGCTTGGATTCGTAGGCGGAGACATTCGGTTCGATCAGGGGAGCTACACCAGCCTTGGCGGCAATATTTTTCTGATGAGCGCGATCGCTCCTGGGACGGTTCGCATCGCACCCGATTTGAGCCTGGGAGAAAGTAGTCTCATGTCACTTGGCAAGATTGAACTGTCAGGAACATCCGCAGTGAATGTGGGTGGATTGCGAGGAGGAGCCGTTCAGATTCGGGGCGGGGATGTAATCGTACGCGATCAAGCGAGAATTTTCTCGGATACGGTTGGCGCGATCGACGGTCGAGACATTGAGATTCAAGCCCATCAATTTAGACTTCAAGATCGGGCTGTAGTTCGAGCCTTTACGGTCGGCACTGGTACTGGAGGAGATATTACAGTGCAGGCGAAAGATACTATCGCACTCACCGGAGCAGGCTATGAAGCTTTTGATCGGAACTATCTCAAGGTTCCTTTCGATCGCACTGTGCAACCGAACAACTTAGAAAATGCGATCTTAGCGGGAACCTTTGGTCAGGGAAACGCAGGCAATCTCACTCTGGAAGCGCGACAGGTCAGATTAGAAAATGGGGCAGTGCTTGGCAATCCGACTCAGGGAGCAGGAGCAGGCGGAGATTTAACAATGCGGGTGGCTGAGAGCATTGATGTGACTAGCTCTGGAATTGGCACAACGGCAATCGATCGCGGCAAAGCCGGAGATCTCTCAATTCAGACAGGCAGTTTGCGCTTAAATCGTACCGGGGTTATTACCGCAATTACGCTGGGTGACGGAGATAGTGGAAGGATTACGATTCATGCAACGGATGACGTAATCGTTAATGGGGGAGTCAGAGATGGCTTCTTGCCATCGTACATTGCCACCACGACAATTTCTGACAAGGGCAATGCCGGAAATTTAGAGATCAATGCTCGACGCATTCAGATTGAAAACGGTGGCACGATTTCAACTTCAAGTGGATCAGCCGTGGTCGATCGCATTTTTGTCAGTTCTGGAACGAGCGGAAATCTTACCCTCAATGCTTCCGAAGAGATTCGGCTAGACGGCATTGGATTAAACCGAGACTCTGCCAGTCTAATCGCGACTAATACATTTGGCAGTGCGAACGCAGGCAATATTCATCTCAATACTTGGCGCTTCGTGAGCCTGGGTCAGAGTTTCGTCGTGGCTTCTACATTTGCATCGGGACAAGGCGGCACAATTACGGTCAATGCTTTAGATTCCATCAATATTGTTGGGCAACCGAGTGATTCCTTTGGAATTGGGACGTACTCCGGTAAGTCATCTTTTCTCACTATCTCCCAATTGCCGACGGCAACGGGCGCAGCAGGAGATGTGAGACTCTCCACTTCACAACTATCGATTCAGAATAACGGACGAATTAATGTTGACAGTATTGGCAGTGGCAATGCCGGAACGATTCAGGTGAATGCGAATGTCATTCGATTAGAGAATGCCGGAATTACTGCGACCACGAATTCTGGAGGAAAAGGCAATATTGATCTGCGATCGCAGTTGATTCTGCTGAGAAATGGTAGCCAAATTACAACTAGGGCAGACAATTCGGATGGCGGCAACATTGATATCAAGACAGGTGTTTTGGCAGCGATTCCCAAAGAAAATAGCGACATCACTGCAAATGCTAAACGGCAAGGCGGAGCAATCAACATTACAGCTCAAGGAATCTTTGGCTTCCAGCAAAGTCGATCGCTGACCTCAAAAAGTGAGATTACGGCAAGTTCTGAGATCAAGGGTCTTGATGGAACAGTCACCTTAACGACTTTTGGAACTGAGCCAAACGTGACGGCTGAACTCCCTGTTACCGTGATGGAGAATTCTGCCCGGATTGCTCAAACTTGTGCAAGATTTGCCAAAACCAGTCAGTTTGTAATGACAGAACGAGGAGGATTAGAGCCTTCGATCAGTGAAGTTGTGCAATCGACTCCCATCTGGCGAGATGAACGAGATGGCAAGGCTATTGAACATGGGAGCGAACAATCTGCGATCGTCGAAGCAACTCAATGGATTCGACAATCCGATGGCACGATCGCACTGGTTGCTGCTGCTCCTTATCCTCAAACAACGATAGACTGCTCGGCAGGAGAATCGAAGTGAAAAAACAGTATGTTTTAATTCTGTGCCTGAGTTGTTTTCTAGCACTGATGTTGCAATATCCAGGATTTGCACAACTCGCGACAGCTCAATCTTTGAATGAAACAGGACGACAACAATTTGAGCAGGGACAACCTGAACTCGCCTTGGAAAGCTGGCAAAAAGCGGAACAAGCTTATCGCGATCGCAAAGATCAGACCGGAATTCTCGGTTCTCAACTCAATCAGGCTAAAGCACTTGAAGCTTTAGGATTCTACCGTCGTGCTCAACAGCTTTTAGAACGCTTAACGTCCACTCAGCAACCTGATTCCACCCTAAAAGCCAATCAATTTCTAACATTTGGCAAGAATCTACGACTGATCGGAGACTTTGCAGGCTCTCAACAAGCTTTAAAGAAAAGTTTAGAGATTGCTCAGAAGGTTCAGGCAAATTCTGATATTCAAGCAGCGCTTTTACAATTGGGCAATACTGCGATCGCACAACAACAATTTGAACTTGCACTGAACTTACTGCAGCAAGCTACTACTTACGAAGGTGACTTACAACATGCAGCACAACTTCAACAAGTTAGAGTTCTCCAAAAGCTTGATCGCGCAACTGAAGCCGCAACTATCATCAAAACATTGCAAACTCAACTTACAGCCCTCCCTGCCACTCAGCAAACCCTCTATGAAAAGATTGAGCTTGCCTCGATCGCATCAGAAACACTGAATTCAGCACAGCTACTAGCTGCGACCATTCAAGATGCCAGACAGCTTAAAAACAAACGAGTTGAATCTTATGCGCTCGGAACTTTAGCACACTTATATGAACAATCGAAACAATGGTCAGAAGCCGCTCAACTGACTGAGCAAGCTTTAAGATTAGCAAAACAGTTAAACATTCCAGAAATTGCGTACCAATGGCAGTGGCAACTCGGCAGAATTCTCAAAGCACAGGGCAAAGTCCAACCTGCTGAGATTGCTTATGCAGATGCAATCGATTCGCTCAAAACTCTACGTCGAGACATTGCCGCCATTGATCAATCGATTCAATTCTCATTTCGCGAACAAATCGAACCCGTCTACCGCGAATTCGTCGATCTGCTTCTCGTCGAGCAAACGCCTCCCGAGAACCTGAGAAAAGCTCGTCAAGCCATTGAATCCTTACAATTAGCAGAACTTAACAATTTCTTCCGAGAAGCTTGCTTAAATGCCTCAACACAGCCGATCGAATCGATTGATTCAACGGCTGCCGTCATCTATCCAATCATTCTTCCGAATCGACTAGAAGTTATTATTTCGCTCCCGAATCAACCTCTGAAGCACTTTGCCACCATGCGATCGCAATCCGAAATCGAAGATATTATCTTCAAAATGCGGCAATCTCTGCGTCCGACATCTTTTGATCAAGAGCGGCTTCCACTGGCTCAAACCTTATATTCGTGGCTCATTCAACCTACGCAGGCAGACTTAGAGAAGGCTCAAATTAAAACGATTGCGTTTGTACTTGATGGCTCGCTCCGCAATATTCCGATGGCAGCCCTGCATAACGGACAACGCTATCTCATCGAAGACTATCGAATTGCAGTGACCCCAAGTCTGCAGCTTTTTGCAAGTCCAGAACCGAAAAATACGCAAGCTTTAATCGCAGGATTAAGCAAACCTGTGCAAGATGAAGATGCACTGCCAGGCGTTCAGCAAGAAGTTGAGCAAATTCGCTCAATGCTACCCTCAAAGGTTCTACTCAATGAAACCTTTACCACTCGATCGTTTAAGACAACCACAGAAGACTCTCCTTTCTCGATCGTACATCTTGCCACTCATGGGCAATTTAGCTCCAATCCAGACGATACTTTTCTCTTAACTTGGGATGGTCGCATTAACTTAGAAGAACTGAGAACTATCTTGAACAATCGCGAGCTAGAACAATCCACATCTATTGATCTCCTCATTTTAAGTGCCTGCCAAACGGCTCAAGGTGATCGTCGTTCTGCGATCGGTCTTGCGGGTGTCGCAGTTCGTTCTGGCGCTAGCAGCACCCTTGCAAGCTTATGGACAGTAAACGATACATCAACGACATCGTTTATGATTGAATTCTATAAATCTTTCCTCAGCACTGAGAAGCCCTCTAAAGCAGAAGCTGTTCGTCAAGCCCAACTGAAACTCCTACAGAGAGCGGAGTTTCGTCATCCTTACTACTGGGCATCTTTTGTTTTAGTAGGAAGATGGATATAAAGATTCGGTAATGAATGTCTAGTACCTTCTCGACCAAGTAAAAAACTGTAGTAAAAAAGATTGTCTGCTATAAGCTCCCGGCATTGAATGCAATGAACAAGTCTACTTTTTTTCTGGCTATAAATCTGTCGATTCCACTAGCAAGTCTGTTGATTTCAATAGCAGCTCCACTCCGCGCCCAAATCGAGCCACCCGAAGGTTCGCCTGCCCCTACTGCAACCACAAGCGGTGGAACTCGTCCAACCCAAACCTGCCTCAAATCCATCCCGAAAGTCTCTCAAAGGCTGATGGTCCTGAATCCTAGTAAAACAATCGGATTGACTCGTTCAGATCAGCCAACGCTTTTCGTTTATATTCCTCGCAACGAAGCGCACGCGCTTGAGTTTAGCCTCTTCGATGAAAAAAAGCGCGGACTTTATCAAACGACGCTCTCGATTCACAATCAATCCGGTTTAATTCGTGTAGCATTCCCGAGCGATGCGCCTAAGCTTGTTCAAGGAAAAAACTACTATTGGACAGTCGCGGTGATTTGTAATATCGACGATCGCACTGAAGATCAAATTATCGGGGGCTGGATTCAACATCGCAATCTGTCTGAGGATATTTCCCGGCTTCTGCCCATTGAGCGCATCGAACTGTATGCAAGAAAGGGCTTCTGGTACGACGCTTTCTCAGAATGGGCAATGCTCCACCAACAACAGCCTCATCATCCGATGGTGAAGCAGGCTTGGACGAATTTGATTGAAGCGATCGGCTTACCGACCTCGTTACTGCCTTAACCCTTCTTTCCCCGTTATCCTCTTCAGCATTTGGGCATGTTGAAGATCAACAGTTGCGGGAAAAGTTCATGCTGTCAAGAGTTTGGAGTGCATCACTGATTGGCATTGATGCAGTCAAGGTTGGAGTCGAAGTTGATGTAGCTGGAGGATTGCCTGCAATTGTAGTCGTCGGTCTTCCGGACGCGGCGGTGCAAGAATCAAAAGAACGCGTGAGAACCGCTCTCAAAAACGCCGGATTTACCTTCCCCATGCGTCGCATCGTCATCAACTTATCGCCCGCCGACCTCAGGAAAGAAGGTCCTAGTTTTGATCTTCCCATCAGCATTGGAATCTTAGCCGCGACTCAACAGATTAAGCTTGACTTGCTCGAAGATTCATTGTTCTTAGGGGAAGTTCTTTTAGATGGAAGTCTGAGACCCGTCGCAGGAGTTTTGGCGATCGCAGCTGCGGCTCAACAGCTTGGAATTAAGAACTTGATTATTCCGGCGGATAACGTTCGCGAAGCTGCGGTCGTTCAAAATTTGAATGTATATGGTTTCAAGCATCTCTCTGAAGTTGGCGCATTCCTCAATGATCCAAACGGCTATATTCCAGCTTGCATCGACGGCGAATTGGAACTGACGCAGGGGCAGATCTCGGCTCCAGATCTCGGCGATGTCAAAGGGCAAGCTCATGCTCGTCGTGCCTTAGAAATTGCTGCTGCGGGCGGACATAACTTAATTTTTGTCGGACCGCCTGGCAGTGGCAAAACCATGCTCGCTCGTAGACTTCCTGGAATTATGCCGCCTTTGCAATTTCAAGAAGCTTTAGAAGTTACACAAATTCACTCTGTTGCAGGCTTGCTGAAAGATAAAGGAGCCTTAATCGGAGTTCGACCGTTTCGGAGTCCGCATCATTCAGCTTCAGGGACAGCTTTAGTCGGTGGGGGGAGCTTTCCTCGTCCGGGCGAAATTTCATTAGCTCATAGAGGCATTCTCTTCTTGGACGAATTGACAGAATTTCGACGAGACGTTTTAGAGTTTCTACGACAGCCACTTGAAGATGGCAATGTCACGATTTCTCGGACTCGTCAATCTGTGTCATTTCCGGCTCAGTTTACATTAGTTGCGAGCACGAATCCTTGTCCTTGTGGATTTTATGCAGATACGGTGCAAGCTTGTACTTGTTCGCCCAGAGCGAGAGAGCAATATTGGGCAAGGTTATCCGGCCCATTGATGGACAGAATTGATTTACAAGTCGGGGTCAATCGTCTCAAGCCAGAAGAAATTACTCAACAACCGACTGGAGAAGATTCCGCAACGGTTCGCGCTAGAGTTCAGCACGCTCGCGATCGCGCTTCTGTTCGTTTCAAAGGCACTTCTCTACGCTGCAATGCTGAAATGCAAAGCGCGCATCTTCGTCAGTGGTGCAGTTTAGATGAGACAACGCGATCGCTGCTTGAAAATGCAATTCGACGCTTAGGCTTATCGGTTCGCGCCAGCGATCGCATTCTCAAAGTGGCAAGAACGATCGCAGATTTAGCAGGCGATGAGCAGCTACAAACCCAGCATGTTGCAGAAGCGATACAATATCGAACCATCGATCGAATGCAATAACCTGCAAACCTGCAAATCTCTGATTATTCTGATTATGATGAGAACACTCAACGTGATGCGCAACTCCAAGTTCGAGGGGTGAAAACCTACGCTTGGCACAGAAAAGTTGTCTATCACCTAGCTCATCCGTTTCCGAGAGTTGCAATGCAGACCTATTACAATCCTGAACACTTACCAAATTTTGGCAAAATTGGCGAAGGCAATCCAGAACTCGCAGAAAAGTTTTTTGCCTACTACAATTCAGTTTTTGAAGAAGGTGCATTGTCGAAGCGGGAAAAAGCGTTAATCGCGATCGCAGTCGCTCACACGGTGCAATGTCCCTACTGCATCGATGCCTACACCAAAGAATGTTTACAGCAAGGTGCAGACCTAGAACAAATGACAGAAGCAGTTCATGTTGCGACTGCAATTCGAGGTGGAGCTTCATTAATCCACGGTTTGCAAATGTTGGATCAAGTGAACAAACTCGCAATGTAAGTCGGGAGGTGAAATGAATTGGAAGATCGTCGCTCTCGTTTGCGTCTCGCCCTGAACTAGAAGTTTGGGCTAACCGTGCGAAGTGGGTTGAAACCCACTGAAGAAGCCGTTTTCATTGGCTGTTAGTCCCAGAGCGGACTTCGCACCGTTAGCCCCGAATTCATTCCGGGGCGGGTGAGCAACGAAGCGAAAGAATGTGCCGAACTAATGTTGAATTACGCCCATCTACTTGAGTTATGTCTTCGTTACTGAACCGTCAATCGCCGCTTACCTCCACCAAGTATCAGCAAACGCTTTTAAACAGCCTGCCTCTGAACAATGCAAACTTTGCAGAACGATTAGGAGCATCGCTCCACCCAAGCGAGCTAGAAATCTTTCAAATCAATGTTGGCAAGCTCTGTAATATGACTTGTCGCCATTGCCATGTCGATGCCAGTCCCGATCGCAAAGAGATCATGACTCGCGAAACTATCGATCTTTGCTTACAGGCGTTAGATCAAACCTCTGCTCACACTGTTGATCTCACAGGTGGCGCACCTGAACTGAATCCAAACTTTCGCTATCTCGTTGATCAATGTGTCGCCCGTGGAAAACATGTGATCGATCGCTGTAATCTCACTGTTCTCCTGCTCCCAACGCTGCAAAACTTACCCAAATGGTTCGCAGAACGAGGAGTCGAAATCGTCTGTTCTCTGCCGCACTATCGGCAACGCAATACCGATGCACAACGCGGTGATGGCACATTTGAAAAATCGATCGAGGCACTGAAACGATTAAATGCAGTCGGATATGGAACAGGTGATCCAAATCGCCAACTGACTTTAATGAGCAATCCGGTTGGAGCTTTTCTTGCGAGTGGACAAACAAAACTGGAACAAGAATGGAAAGCTGGATTGAAGAAATATCAGGGTGTCAGCTTCGATCGCTTAATTACACTCAACAACATGCCAATTTCTCGATTTCTGGAATGGTTAGAATCGTCTGGCAATCTGCAAGGCTACATGGAGCTATTGGTCAATTCATTTAATCCAGCGACCGTCAATGGATTAATGTGTCGCAACACGCTCTCAATCTCTTGGGATGGGTATCTCTATGATTGTGATTTTAATCAAATGCTCGATCTCAAATGCGAAACCAATCATATTCGATCGTTTGAATTAGCAAACTTAACAAACCGAACTGTCATCACAGGTCGGCACTGTTTCGGTTGCACCGCCGGATCTGGGAGTTCTTGCGGGGGTGCATTAATTTAGTCCGTCTGTATAGTTCAAGCAGAATTTACGAAAAGTTCTCTGTAAATTCACCTAAATTGCTTGGAAAATTGAGAGAATTAAGTCAACCCTCCAATAGAGTCAGCACCGTATCGTTGACCGATCGCCTCAGCATTTAAGACTTAATTCTTTGACAATCCAGCAATATGGACAGTAATCTACCCACCGTTTCGATCGGGCTGCCTGTTTTTAATGGTGAAGACTATTTAGAAGCAGCTTTAGAGTCTCTCTTAGCACAAACTTATACTAATTTTGAGATCGTTCTCTGCGATAACGCTTCGAGCGATCGCACCGCAGAAATTTGCCAAACTTACGTGGCAAAAGATGCTCGAATTCGCTACTACCGTAACGATCACAACATTGGAGCCGCAGAAAACTTCGATCGCGTCTTTCAACTCTCTCGCGGCAAATACTTCAAATGGGCAGCACATGATGACCTCTGTAAACCCACCTTTTTAGAACGCTGCATCGAAGTTCTAGACCGTGACCTCTCAGTCGTTCTCTGCACTTCTGAAGCAGGACGCATCGATTGGGCAGGCAACGAGCAACCTCCGAAAGCGGATAGTCCTCGCCCGATCGATGCATGGGAAGTGGCTGAACGGTTTGAGGCGATCGTATTAAAAACGTTCTGGTCTTATGAAATCTTTGGTCTGATCCGTTCGAGCGCGCTGAAAAAACTGAATTTACGGCGCAGTAATTATGGCAGCGATCGCGTCATCTTGGCAGAACTGAGCCTACAAGGTCGGCTCGTTCACGTTCCCGAAATGCTGTTCTTTCGGCGGTTTCATCTCAAGCAATCGACGTGTATGCAATCAGCAAAAGAGCGGCAACAATGGCACAGCGGCAATCGGAAACGTTCGATCTGGGAACGTGGTTCAGTCGGATTTATGCAAGCGGTTTTTCAGGCAGACCTGACTCCAGCAGAACGAGTTCAATGCATGGGAGTTGTCCTACGCTATTTAACCAAAGCAGGCAACTGGCGTTACTTCTTGCCCAAACACTTCCGGCAAACCAAAAAGCCAACGCTGACACAGATGCCTGCTCAATCCATCGCTTCTAAAGGTTAGCCGCCTAGCAAATACTGCAATTGCACCTGCGCCGTATTGTTTGTGCCTGCGACAAAAACAGCAACTTCACTAAACTTCGGCGCACCTGTGCGAATCGTTGGATTGCGTGAGAAGCCAAATCCTTCTTTGGGAATGCCGAGAAAATTGCGATCGAGCTTTCCGTTACTATTGCGATCGTGAAACACTGCGACCCCATAATTTCCTAACGGCAAATTCTGGAAGGTCACAGCAGTCTGTCCTTTTCCAACCCCAACACATTGCGCTCGCACAGCTCGATCTCCTCGATCCGGAAATCCCTGACTATTGGCAAATAGGCTGACACAGACTCTACCCTGCTGATTTTGCACGCCACCCACGACGACCGTGAAGTTACTGGTTGGATTGGCTTGAGCGACCGTTGCGATCATCGCACTTGATCCGAGAGCCAGTAGCGCTAACTGAGAGACATTCCATTGCACAAGCTTTTCTCCTCACTTTACCTTTTGTAACAAGTTGCCAGCTTATTTTTACACTAACGATCAAATCTGAAAAGAGATAGAGATTCATCTGTGCCAAACCGCATACTCTTGGGGCAAATGTAAAAATACTCGGTGAATTTGTAGACAAGAGGCGATTTTACGAAAAGCTAAGGATGAACTCCTTAATAGCTGCTCTATTCCGTGAATTATCCTCGTCTCGTTGAACCTGATTTAAACCCGACCGATTGGCATGGCATCCTGCAATTGGGATTTGAATATCGCCAGGGGAAAACTCAACTGATTCGGAACCAGGGGCAAGCTCCCCTAAAAGTGCAGCGCCCTTTTTATCCAGAAGGCGACGAGGTTTGTCATAGCGTGATTATGCACACAGCAGGCGGCATCGTCGGGGGAGATCGTTTAACCTTTGACTTCCACCTTGCATCAGGTAGTCAAGCACTGATCACAACTCCGGCAGCCAGTAAGATTTACCGCACCAATGGGCGCGAGGCTCATCAGGTCATTCGGGTGGATGTTGCCGAAGGGGCTTGCTTAGAATGGTTGCCGCTTGACTCGATCGTGTTTAACCAAGCGCTCTATCGGCAAACAATGCAGATTCATTTAGCTCCGGGAGCAAACTGGCTCGGATGGGAGATTACCCGATTTGGGCGCAGTGCTCGGGGTGAGAAATTTGTTGAAGGCAATTGGCGATCGCGAACTGAAGTTTGGCAAGCGGGCAAGCCGATTTGGATCGATCGTCAATGGATGCCTGGCAGCGAAGAAAATTTTGCGAGTCCGCATGGCTTAGCGGGTTGTCCTGTGGTGGGAAGTTTTGCTTGGGTCGGGCAAGTGGTCACACCAGAATTAGTCGAGAAAGCGAGAGAACTCTGGGCGGGATCATCCGGTGAGATCGGGGTGACGCGATTATCGATCGGACTACTGTGCCGATATCGAGGACATTCCAGCAGCGAAGCCCGCCGATGGTTTCTGGCGGTTTGGCAGTTGATTCGGGTGTCTTATTTTCAGCGTCCAGCCTGTATTCCCAGAGTTTGGCAGATGGAAATGCGTTGAACTTCCTTTAGACAAGATTACAGAATTTGGTCAAAGCAATTCGATTGATAAACTGTCTTTGTTTGGCTTAATTGACAGAAAGAAACGATGCAACTCACACCGCAAGAAAAAGATAAGCTTTTGATTTTCACGGCTGCTTTGGTTGCCGAGCGTCGTAAGGCGAGAGGCTTGAAATTGAACTATCCTGAAGCAGTGGCGTTGATTTCTGCGGCAATTTTGGAAGGCGCAAGAGATGGACAAACGGTTGCCGAATTGATGAACTATGGCACAACGCTTCTCACCCAAGATGAGGTGATGGAAGGTGTGGCAGAGATGATTCATGAAGTGCAAGTCGAAGCAACTTTTCCAGATGGTACAAAATTAGTTACAGTTCATCATCCGATTCGATAGGAGCAAGCGATGATTCCCGGTGAAATGTTGATTGAAGAAGGCGAGATCGAACTGAATGCAGGACGCGAAACGGTCACAATACAGGTTGCAAATCAAGGTGATCGACCGATTCAAGTTGGCTCTCATTTTCACTTTTTTGAAGTGAATGCAGCTTTGGAATTTGATCGCGATCGCGCCCGTGGAATGCGGTTAGATATTCCGGCAGGGACAGCCGTACGATTTGAACCGGGAGACGATCGCGAAGTGACACTCGTGCCTTTAGTTGGCTCCCGTCAGGTGTATGGATTCAATGCCAAAATCGAAGGGGCATTGGATGAGAAAGCGAAAAAAGGTAAAAAGAAAGCTAAATAATCGAGGACGTTTGAGAAGCCATCGATTATGGTGGGCATGACCTTTGATCAGGAGCGTTATGCATTTCAAAGAATTACGCCGTTTAAACTTAAATTACTTAAATACCTTAAAGTCGGTTGTGAATGTGTTGCGCGATCCAACACAGACAGACTCGATTTATGACATTGAGGATTCGCTCTTGCGATCGCATCCTCAAACGATGGCAGCCTCTTTAAATTACATGCTGAATCGCCCTGAAATTGCAGCTTTTGCTAAAGAGCGTTACTCGCCGTCTGAGCCAGAGTTAGTCAAGCTGATGACGTATCCGCCAAACTCTTTAGGCTATGCGTTTGCACAGTACATTTCATCCTCGGGATTTGATCCAGGGTTCTACCGCAAAATGGACGTTGTGGATGATGCGTCTTGCTTATTGTTTCGACTGCGGCAGACCCATGACATCTGGCATGTGGTGACCGGGATGAGTGTGGATGTAGCTGGCGAAATTGGGTTAAAAGCGTTTGAATTGGCACAAACTCGTCGTCCACTCGCTGGAATTTTAATCGCGGCAGCTTTTGTGAGTACATTGCTCAATCAACCAGAACAGTTGGATCGATTGCTCGATCGAGTCGCATCAGGCTATCGCATGGGTGCAAAGGCGAAACCACTATTGGCACAGAAATGGGAAGATCATTGGGAGAAACCTGTTGCAGAATGGCGAGCCGAGTTAGGGATTGAGCCGATGCCCGTTTATGTGCCTTGATTGATTCGTCGATCGAGCATGTAACATCACTGTAGTAATCCTGATTGAGTTGTAAATGCTAAAAAAAGAGTAGGGAGTAGAGAGCTAGTAAGTTCCCCCACTCCCCACTCCTCAACTAATTTAGGACGGCTATATGAGTTTTTATGAACAACGAATTCTGCCTTATCTCATCGATTTATCTTGCTCTGCATCTGCGATAGAAAAGCATCGCCGAGCAATTTTGGCAGGTGTGACAGGAGACATCTTAGAAATTGGATTTGGAACGGGTTTGAACTTGCCTCACTATCCCGAGAGTGTTCGTAAAATCGTAACAGTTGACTCAAATGCTGGCGTGCATACGATCGCTCAAAAACGGATTGCAGCTTCTCCCATTACCGTAGAACACCATATTCTCAGTGGTGAAAACTTGCCAATGGCGGATTGTTCTTTTGATAGTGTCGTGAGTACTTTTACGCTCTGTAGCATTCCTGATGTAGCTCAAGCGCTTGCAGAGATATATCGAGTCCTGAAGCCAGGAGGAAAATTCTTTTTTGTTGAACATGGCTTGAGTTGTGAACCGAATGTGCAAGTTTGGCAAAATCGACTCACACCGATTCAGAAGAAAATTGCAGGAGGATGTCACTTCAATCGGAATATTCGAGAGTTAATTGAACATCAGTTTGAGCAGGTTAGAGTACAAGAATTGTATTTAGAAAATGCCCCGAAAGTTGCCGCATATTTGTACAAGGGCACTGCAACCAAGGTCAATTAGTTCAATCACAATTCAAGAAGTTATAGCATTCTCAATCAATTAGCTCCCCACTCCCCACTCTTCAACCAAGTTCGCGATGGCTCTCTTGCTGCTGTGTTTTTTGTGTATTTACAGCTTATCGCCGGAGAGCTTTTCTACCCCCTCGAAAGCATCCTCTGACTCTACGATGCAGCCAGATCAAGTTTGATGCCAGCGAGTCAATCCGCCAGGTTGATCGATTATAGTAATTCCCATTGATTGCAATTCATCCCGAATACGATCGCTCTCTGCATACTGTCTAGCCTGACGCGCTTGTTGCCGCTGCTGAAGGCGTGCTTCAATCCAATCTGCATCAATCGCGAATTTAGCTGGAGATTGTTGAATTTCCAGACCTAATACTTGAGCCAGTTGAATTAAGGCTTGAGATCGCTGAACCAATTGAATGTCGGATAGTTTATGCGATTCACAGTAGTAACGCAAGTAGAACTCTCGCTTCAGTAACTTTGCCAACTCAAACAGCATCGCTAGGGCTGTTGCTGTGTTGAGATCATCGTCCAATGCTGTTTGAAATTGCTCTACTGATGCTGAATCAGGCTGACTGAGAATCTGAGGGGATAGATTAAGCAACTGAAGATCGAGAGATAATGCTTCTTTGAGTGTTTGCCAACCCTTCTCGGCAGCCTCGATCGCGTTTGGCGTAAAATCGAGCGGCTTACGATAATGCGCTTGTAGCACAAACAATCGAATCGCCATCGGATCAATTGGACGCGGATACTCCAACCATTTGCCGTCTAGTAAATCTCGAATCGTGGTGAAATTGCCAAGCGACTTCGACATTTTCTCGCCGTTTACTGTCACCATGCCGTTATGCAGCCAGTACCGAGCTAATGGCTGGTCAGTTAGAGCTTCCGATTGAGCAATTTCATTCTCGTGGTGCGGAAAAATTAAATCGCCACCACCACCATGAATATCGATCGTGCCTCCTAACCGCGCCCGAATCATCGCAGAGCATTCAATATGCCATCCAGGTCGTCCTTTTCCCCAAGGAGAATCCCAAGCAGATTCATCAGATTTTGCTGCTTTCCACAGAGCGAAGTCCGCCGGATAACGCTTTTTTCGCTCCGGATCGTTAGGGTCAACTCGTCTACTTGCGCCTGCTTGCATTTGGTTGAGCGATCGTCCAGACAGTTTGCCGTAGTCTGCAAACTGCCGCACGTCATAATAGACATCACCCTCGATCGCGTAAACATATCCTTTGGCTTCTAATGCTTGAATCAGTTGATGAATCTCTGGAATATGGTCGGTAACACGAGGATACTCATCTGCATCGAGAATGTTTAACGGTCGAATGTCTCGAAAATAGGCAGCAATATAGCGATCTGCTACGTCTTTCATTGCAAGCTTCTCCGCTTTCGCGCGGTTCAGAATCTTATCGTCGATATCCGTAAAGTTCTGAACATAGCGCACAGAATAGCCTCGCCACTGTAAATATCGCCGCACCACATCCCAGCCAATGTAAGAACGAGCATGACCTAAGTGGCAGTCATCGTATACCGTCACTCCGCAGCAGTACATTGTCACCTGATCCCGATTGAGTGGCGTGAAGGGTTCTTTGCGGCGCGTCAGGGTGTTGTAGAGGGTAAGACTCATGGCAGATAAAGTTCGATCGTGAACAGCAGCAACTTTCAGGTACACTTCATAATGATAATCGTTCTCATATTAACATGGACATTCATTCGATTCCCGCTCCACCCACACCTTGGGCACAAACTCTAATTGAGCCAACCCTTGATCCGAGTGTCTATATCCATCCATTAACAAACGTGATTGGAGACGTGAGAATTGGCACACAGGTTCATATCGCGCCTGGAGTCTCGATTCGGGCAGATGAAGGGATGCCGTTTTACATTGGCTCAAATGTGAATATTCAAGATGGCGCGGTGATTCACGGTTTGGAACAGGGGCGGATCACGGGAGAGGATGGTGAATCTTACTCAGTGTGGATTGGTGAGAATGCTTCGATTACTCACATGGCGTTGATTCATGGGCCTGCTTATGTGGGAAAAGATTGCTTTATTGGCTTCCGCTCTACAGTGTTTAATGCTCGTGTGGGCAATGGCTGCATTGTAATGTCTCATGCGCTGATCGAGAATGTTCAAATTCCAGCCGGGAGATACATTGCTTCTGGTTCTATCATCACGCATCAGCAACAAGCGGATCGCTTACCAACTGTTCAGGATACAGATTCAACATTTGCACGTCATGTGGTGAGTATCAATCAAAAGCTGCGTCAAGGTTATCTCTGTGCTGAAGATAATGCTTGCATTGCTGCAATTCAGAATGAAGTGGATGGACAGTCTGAACCAGAAAATGGTGCTCAAAAGCTACGATCGACAACTTTAAATTCTGCAACTTTGAATTCTGCAACATTGGCTTGGGTTCAAGATCAATTAGCTCAAGGATTAGAGATTGGAATTGAGCAGGCGGATAATAGACGCTTTCGAGCAAATTCCTGGTCAAATTGTGGTTTGATTAGGACTCGTCATGAAGGCGATGCGATCGCGACTTTAGAGCAGCTTCTCCATCAATATCCACGCCAGTATTTGCGCCTATTTAGCGTTGCCCCAAAGACTAGGCAGCGGGGTAAAAGTTTAGTGATTCAACAGCCTTAAACGCGAAGTCGAACAGGGTTAAAAAAGCAGCTTTTTACCCCTGTGTGACAGGCAACATTTCCCACTTGCTCAACTTGGAGCAGAAGAGCATCCGCATCACAATCGTAGTACAATGCTTTGACTTTCTGAATATGTCCTGAAGTTGCACCCTTATGCCACAGTTCAGCGCGAGAACGGCTCCAGTAGTGTGCTTCTCCTGTCTCTAGCGTTCGCTGGATCGATTCACGGCTCATCCACGCCATCATGAGTACAGAGCTATCTTGATAGTCTTGAGCAATGGCTGGAACTAACCCTGCTTCGTTAAATTTGAGGCGTTCTATCCACAGGTAATTTTGATCGATCGTTGTCATCGGGTGAGGCAATTATTCAGGGTTTGCGTCAGAAATAAAGCATCGAGTTTACGCCCGATTAGAACCATTTCATTTCTAGGCTTGCCATCCCAATCGCTGTCTTCAAGGTGAAATCGCTTTCCACTCAGTTGAAAAATATGACGGGCTGGACTCTCGGAAAACCAGAGAATGCCTTTGGCGCGAAATACATTTTCAGGAAGTTGATAGTCGAGAAATTCCTGGAACTTTTTGACTGAAAAGGGTCGATCGCTCTCGAAAGCAACCGCCGTGAATCCTTCAATCGATCGCAATTGCCTTGATTGTTCTAAACTCTCTGGAGCCGATTGGATTCCTTGATAAAAGCTGTTTTGGGATAGATTCACATCTAAAATGAGTGACAGCGGCAGATACCCTTGTTGAGTTCTTAGAACTCGCGCTTTCTCTTTGACATCTCGGATAAAGTCTTCTAGCTCGTTTGCTTGATCTTCTGAAACGAGATCCATTTTGTTGAGAATGATGATATCTCCATAACAGATTTGCTGTAGCGCGATTGCACTCTCATAGTGGTCAGGTGTAAAGGTTGCAGCATCAACCAGCGTTAAGATCGAATCGAGTCGGGTAAAATCGCGAAGTTCTGTGCTTAAAAAAGTTAGTGCGATCGGTAACGGATCAGCGAGTCCTGTAGTTTCGACAATGAGATAGTCAATGCGATCGCGTCGTTCTAAAATCGAGTAAACTGCATCTACTAAATTGCCATTCATCGTACAGCAGATACAGCCATTTGAAAGCTCGATCATATCTTCGTCGATCGAGATAAGTAGCTGACTATCAATATTGATACTGCCAAACTCATTGACTAAAACTGCAACTTTGACATCCTGATAGTTCTTCAGAATTTGATTGAGCAGTGTTGTCTTTCCGCTTCCTAAAAAACCTGTAATGATGGTTACAGGTAGGCGAGTTTCTGGAATGGACAATTCTTCTGGCATTACAGGCACACTCAAATGATTAGGAAAGAGCAATCCAATCGGCTTAAGGATATGGATTGCTCGACAAAGCATTTAGTTAAACTTTGGACTATGGCGGATCAAATCCATAAATTCCTGCCGCGTCTTCGCATCATCCGCAAACACACCTTTCATTGCGCTGGTAACCGTCCATGATCCAGGCTTTTGTACCCCTCTCATGACCATACACATGTGCGATGCTTCGACGACAACTGCAACGCCTTGTGGCTTGAGCAAGCCCTGAAGTGCATCTGCAATTTGGCTGGTTAATCGCTCTTGAACCTGTAAACGTCGAGCATACATTTCACAAATTCGAGCGATTTTTGACAGTCCGATCACTTTACCATTGGGAATGTACGCAACATGAGCGCGTCCCAGAATCGGTAAGATGTGATGTTCGCAAGAGCTAAACAGATCGATGTCACGAACTAACACCATCTCATTGGCATTCTCGTGAAAGACCGCACCATTGAGCAATTCATCTAGCGATTGATTGTAGCCTTGGGTCAAGAACTTCAAGGCTTTTACAACTCGTTTCGGCGTATCGCGTAAGCCTTCTCGATCAGGATCTTCTCCCAATCCCAGCAGCAAAGTCCTGACGGCTTGCATCATTTCAGCATCGGAAACAGGTGGCTTTGATTGAGTCTTAAGCGCAGCAAACGTTTCAGACGAATCGGGCAGGACAAGATCAGAGGAGGATTGTGGGTTCATGTTGCTATTTCTAGAAGGGTAGACAATCGGACATTACGCCAGTTCTGCACTGACGGTTTTCACCTCTAACATGGAGTGTGAAAGCTGAAATTACTGAGCAACTAGCTTAGAAGGAATCGGCTCTAAGCATTGATCAAGCTGTTGTCGCAGCTGCTCAGTGTCTAAATTTCGACCAATCAGCACAAGCTGATTCGAGGGAGATTTTTGCCATTCTTCGGTTTGAATGTCGTACCGTTTTCCACTCAACTGAAAGATATGTTTCAGATAGCTTTCTTTGAACCAGAGCAATCCTTTTGCACGGAAAATCTCGATCGGTAATTCATCCAGAAAGCTTTGAAATTTGTGAACCGAAAAAGGTCGATCGCTCTGGTAAGACATTGAAACAAAACCATCATTGGCTAAGTGATTGGAATGGTGGTGATGGTGGTCATGATCGTGGTGGTGATGTTCGTGATGTTCGTGATGTTCGTGATGTTCGTCCTCATAGGCTTCGGGTTGGAAGTAGCCGACATCCAAAATTAGAGGTAGTGGAACCTCGCCATACTGAGTCTGTAGAACTCTTGCACCTGTTTTAGTACTACGAATCCAATGATCGAGTTCAGCAACTTTCTCTTGTCCTGCCAAATCTGTTTTGTTGAGCAGAATGATATCGCCATATGTAATCTGGCTGATTGCAGCTTGACTCTCAAAATGCTCCGGTGTGAATGTCTCTGCATCAACAACCGTCAAAATTGAATCGAGATGCGTTAAGTCTCTGAGTTCAGAGCTAACAAAGGTAAGCACGATCGGTAACGGATCAGCTACCCCTGTCGTCTCAATCACCATGTAATCAATTCGATCTTCTCGCTCCAAGATCCGATAGACCGCATTGATCAAGTCATCATTGATTGTGCAGCAGATACAGCCGTTGCTCAGTTCCATCATGTCTTCATCTAGCGAAACGAGAAGCTGCGAGTCAATGTTGATGTCTCCAAATTCATTGACTAGCACTGCAACTTTGAGATCATCACGATTTTTCAGGATTTGATTCAGCAGGGTTGTTTTGCCACTGCCTAAGAATCCGGTGATGATTGTAACGGGCATCCCCCGCTTCGGGATCTCGAGGTGGGATTGAGTTGCTGCGTTCATAGTATGAGGAGGTTTTGAGAACGGTTATCATTCTACATTAATTTGAGAGAAATCTACGTCACAGGTGGAATTCTTGCTAAGATGCCTCTTTTCAGAAGGTCTGGACGATCGCTTCTCGGTACAATGCCGTCAGCACTGCGGAAATACTGCTGGCAAAGTTCTCGAATGGCAGGAGCACTTTCAAACGGTGATAAGTCTCCAAACATCAACGTCGTTTTACCTGGAGCCGAAAGCACAACGACACAAGGACGATTACAGGCGCTCAAACATTCCACTTCTCGAATTACAAAGGGTGCATTCATCTCCCAAGTTTTAGATTGCTGCTTGAGGTGTTCTAGCAGATGGAATCCACCACGATGTTTGAGATGTTCTCGCTGGTGCTTGGAAACAGAACACGATCGACAAATAAACAGGACATGATCCGTCATCTAAAGCCTCGTGAAATACAAAACAGTTCGATAGTTTCAGGGATTGAACGAAGAAAGGTTGTCATTGCCTGATGCCTTTTGATGCAATGGTTACAGAGTTGCGTGATTGAAGACGGCTTGCTGGAGTCGATCGCAGAGTGCCGAGAGCGTCAAGGCTCCTAATTCTCCTTTGTGTCGAGTCCGAATGCTCAGGGTTTGAGACTCAACTTCTTTTTTGCCAACAACCGCGACAACTGGAATTTTTTCAAGTTCAGCCGTGCGAATTTGCTTACCTAATCGTTCGTTGGTGCGATCGACTTCAGCACGGAATCCAGCCTGCTTAAGTTGCAGCGCGATCGCTTCGGCATAGTCCCGTTGGTCTTGACTGATTGGAAGTAATCGAACTTGAATCGGTGCAAGCCACAGCGGAAAGTCTCCCGCATAGTTCTCAATGAGAATGCCAAAGAAGCGCTCTAACGATCCGAAGATTGCTCGGTGAATCATGATCGGACGCTGGCGAGTCCCATCTGCCGCCACATATTCCATCTCAAACCGTTCTGGTAAATTGAAATCAACTTGAATCGTGGAACATTGCCAACGACGTGCGATCGCATCTTCAATTTTCAAATCGATTTTAGGTCCGTAGAATGCGCCGCCGCCTTCATCGATAACATAGTTCCAACCTTTTCTATCTAAGGCTTGTTGGAGCGCGATCGTGGCTTTCTCCCAAATCTGATCACTCCCAACCGATTGAGGTGGACGAGTGGAAAGATTGACCTCATAGTTCGAGAAACCAAAGTCTGACAAAATCTGCTCTGTGAGATTGAGAACGCCGAGAATTTCATCTTCAATCTGTTCCGGCAGACAAAAGATATGCGCATCATCTTGAGTAAAGCCGCGTACTCGCATCAAACCATGTAACGCCCCTGAACGCTCATATCGATACACAGTTCCAAGCTCTGCCCATCGGATCGGGAACTCTCGGTAGGAATGGAGTTCATGCTTGTAGGTCAACACATGAAACGGGCAGTTCATGGGCTTAATTTGATACTGCTGTTCTTCGATGTCCATCTGATCAAACATACTGTCACGATAGAAATCGAAATGACCCGATGTTTTCCAGAGGTCTAGGTTCGCAATGTGCGGAGTGTAGAGCAATTCATAGCCTGCATCAATGTGCGACTGTCTCCAGTAATCTTCAATGATTCGACGCATTCTTGCGCCGCGTGGATGCCAGAAGACTAATCCACCGCCTGCATCTTCCTCCAAACTAAACAGCTTCAAGTCTTGTCCGAGCTTACGATGGTCGCGACGTTTCGCTTCTTCTCGTTGCTGTAAGTAGGCTTGTAGCTGTTCTGGAGTTTCCCAGGCTGTGCCATAAATGCGTTGGAGTTGTGCTTTGGTTTCATCCCCGCGCCAGTACGCGCCCGCAATGCTTTCTAACGAGATCGCATCGGGATGAATTTCACCTGTAAAGTCTAAATGCGGTCCTGCACAGAGATCCCACCAATATTCATCAGGCGGCAGTGCGATCGCATCAATCAGCGAAGGTTCGATCTGAGTTGCACGTCCACTATCAGGGTTACCAATAAAGTAGCGAGTAATCGGTTCTCCAGCAGGAATACGATCGAGGATTTCCAACTTATACGGCTCATTCAACTGCTCAATCTCGGCTCGAATCGAGTCATACCCCACCACCTCTCGAATGATGGGAAGATTGGCTCGAATGATTCGCCGCATTTCTGCTTCAATCTGCACCAAATCTTCTGAAGTAAAGGAAATGGCTCGATCAAAGTCGTAATAGAATCCGGTGTCTGTCCAAGGTCCAATCGTCGCTTTCGCCTCAGGAAACAGCGTTTGAACTGCCATTGCCAAAATGTGAGCACAAGTATGGCGAATTTTCAGCAATTGTTGCGGATCGCTCTGCTGCCAGGTATTACCGGAGAAGGAGCGAGAAAGTTGGCTGACCATAGAAGCAAAATAATGATAATCATTCTCATTTTAGCGTAAACTGAGAAATCGGATCAGACATGCAGCAAAGTCATTCATTCTGGGTCTACAGTCTTTAGGAGAAAGCTAATGTGATCGCGCAAATCTTCGACCAGTCGTCATATTGCACTACCTTTTGATCTGAAATCCTTTTCCTGAATCATACCGAACGGTGCAAAACTTGAGTGCGTTGGTATTCGGATTGTAGATCGTGTAAATCGCCTGTCCCGCAGTTCGCCCAACGTTTCCAACTCCAATAATTTTACGCGGATGAAGGCTCGTTGGCTCTGGTTCTGATCGTCGATCGAGCGTTGTCACTGAAGTCAGCACTCCTCCAGATTCGATCTCGTATTCAAAAGCCAGTCCAGAGCGACCGCAGAAGAGATAGTTTGCATCCATTCGCATGGCGCGATCGAGCATTTGAATCGGATCAGTCTCAGGGGTTAGCTCATCGCTGACGCTGACTGTACTGCCATGAATCAGTAAGCAATCTAGCTCAAAGATGCCAAATTCTAGTGATTGTACCCACCGTACTAAATTACGAGGCACAGAATCCCAGAGTTTCTTAGTCATCTGAATGCCATATCGCCCAATTAGCTCGGTTGGTTCTCCCACACGCCCTAAACCATGCAAAACGAGTAATTGTTCTTCCCACCAACCCTGACAGACTTGTGGGACAAGTTCACCTCGACGTGGAGAAGTCAATCGATTAATCAATTTCTCATTATCGGCTCTGGGACTAATCACATCGCCCAACACAAACAAAGCATCAACCCTTTGCCGCTGAATATCTTTTAGAACTGCTTCGTAGGCGGCAAGATTACCTTCAATACCGCTCAAAATTGCCCAAGATGACATCATTTAATTATCGCTCACAGATATGAGTCGGATCGTCGGCGCGTTCTGCAAATTCCATCCCTTTTGAGAGTCTCCAGGCAAAGATGGCAGGCAGTCCTTTTTCGACAATTGCAGCACAGGTTTTTTGGTAGTCATATTCAACTTCTCGCAGCGCAATTTGATCAGTACTATCGTCGTAAATCACATACGTTGCATTGGGTCTGCCATGTCGAGGTTCACCGACTGAGCCAGCATTAACAATGCGCTTTAAGGGCGCAGTAAAGCGAATGGATTGATCTTGTTTCGACTGTTGTACTTTGATTTGGAGTTCTCCAGAGTCCAGCGATCGCACATAGGGCACATGCGTATGACCGCAAAATAGAATATCGGCTCCGGTTGATAGCACGCGTTCCATCGCCACAAATGCATCAATCTCAGGCAGCAAGTATTCATGATTACTATGCGGGCTTCCATGGACAAAGCAGAGATTTCCATCCCGTAAAGTATGAGGGAGTTGTGCTAAAAATGCTCTCACTTCTGGATGAATTTCTTGGTTTGTCCATTCATGCGCCTGTCGTCCTCGTTTTTCAGCGAGTAAAGATGGATAGCTACATTCACAAGCGTTCAAGCCTTCAACCACATCTTCATCCCAACAGCCTTGAACGGTCGGAATATCTAGAGAGCGAATCATTTCCACAACTGCATTGGGATACGGACCATATCCAACCAAATCACCGAGACAGAACATTCGATCGACGTTTTGATCATCGATATCTGATAGCACGGCATTCAGCGCCTCAAAGTTTCCATGAATGCAGGATAAAACTGCTGTTCTCATTGTGTTCTCCTCTAAGCAGGGATTTCTAACGACTGCCGAATTTGATGTTGATAATATGCCAATGCATCGTCTGCCAAACAACAGTCCTGAAGCGTTTGCTTAATAGCAGTTTGATCAAAGGCTTCCCCAACGACCTCAATGCCACTAAAGCGATCGGGTCTACCTTTGAACGATCGCGCAACATTCAATTCGGTGTAGTTCGTTTCATGACCCTGAACATAGTTAAAGTGAAAGGCTCTACCATCAACGACTTCAAAGATTCCCTTTGCACGTTGAATGGTTCCGTACGCGCCTTCGATCAGTTCATCCCACAAGGTATCGAGGCTTGCGGGATCAAGAACCTGACCGGACAAGTTCGATCGCCAAATTTGTGAACCCTTTGCAGCTTGAATTCCTACGACAATTCGATCTGCCCATCGATGCCATTCTGTGTCGTTCGTATTGGGAGCCACGATCGCAAGCTTTTGGAAATGCCCTAGCGGAATTGTCAGCGAGTCTAAATCTAACTGAGCGCTAACTTCCAGATAGACTGGAACCCTCAAAGATAGGAGTTCCGTCAGATCAGAGAACACATTAATGCTGCTCATTTCAGTCGTCAGATACGTTGCATCGATCGCAATGCCATCGCTACCAAGCGAACAATACGCGATCGATGAATTCAAACCTTGCTGCTGAATCCAGGTTGTCTTACCTGTTCCAGACGCACCAGCCACGAGAATTACCGGGAAGTCCATAATTAGAATGAGAATCATTCTCGTAAATTATACAGGCTTCTAGCGATTTTGTTCACTCAATCTAAAAAGCTTAAGAATTGTTTTGACAAAGCCAGCAGATTCCAAACAGTTCTAGCGTGTGATAGTACAGTTGGAAGGTTTGAGACTGTCGCCACTGTTGTTCTAATGTTTCAAAGGGGCAAGTTTCTAATGGGGTTGAAGTGCCACAGCGTAGACAAGTCATAAAGTGCCGATGATCGTCAGCTACAACCGTATAAAGGGCTTCGCCTTGCGGAGTCACTCGACTCTGGACTAACCCCTCACGCTTGAGCGCTTCTAATGCTCGATAAATGGTTGCTAATCCTAAGGGTTGATCTCGCTGTCTCAGTTCTGCGAAGAGCGTTTGAGCAGAAATCGGTTGCTGACTCTGTCTCAATACTTCCAAGACTTTGACCTGTCCGCGTGTTTGTCGTGTTTGGGTTGCCATTGCTTTAGAGCGCATTGCTTGATAACCATTATCATTTTAGTTGATCAATCAAGCGATTTTTCGACCGAGTGCGGTTCTCGGTTTGATCAAAGTTGGAACCATCCGATCGCTGGCTAACATTGCCCCAGAAATATTTCGGGCTGTTGGTCCGACTTGCAGTGCTGCTAATCCGCCCATCACATAGAGTTCAGAACTTGCCCATCGCAAGCATGGATCTAACACAGGTAGTCCGTTCACAATTTGAATTGGATAAGCTTCTAGCATCTCTGCCAACAACGGATCTTGAGTCACATCGAATCGGGTTCCTGTAGCCAACCAGATACGATCGTATTCCTGCACTATGCCATCCTCACAGACGACCTTCCAGTGCTGACCGTTCCAACTTGCTTGAGCGATTTGACAGTTAGGATAAAACGTGAGTTTTCCACCATGACGGGCACGACGCAGTTGAGTCATCATTGCCGGGGTCATTGATCCGCCATTGCGAGCTTGTTGGATCATCTGCCAGCGAACGAACCAATCAGGTTCCCGATAAAAGCCTTTTAAGTGCTTCGGTCTTGTCCAGCCTGGATCAGCGTCAAATAGCTTTTCGTAGAGCGATCGACGTGACATTAAACTTACTTGTGCGCCTCGATTCATTGCTCCGATCGCTAAGTGTCCGCTCGTTAATCCACCTCCTACAATCAAAATGCGATCTCCAGTTAATTTCAGTAGGCGTAAATCGATTGCCGTTGCATGGACTAAGCGATCGTCTGGATAAACTGTTGAAATCTGGTTCACCCAACTTGGAACTTGCGTCACAGCACTTCCGGTTGCCATAATGACTCTTCGTGCTAGAACTGTTCGCCCATCTCGAAGCCATAATCGAAACCGTTGCGCTAAAGGCTCAATTCGCACGATCGAAGCTGAAATTACACACTCTTGTAGCTGCCAACGTCGAATCACATCCTGGCAAAACGATTCATACAAAGCAGTTCCCGGCAAATCATAGGGCGGAAATAGTTGATTCGGTCGGGACTCTGCAAATCGTCGCAGTGCAAACGAATCGGGGTCAGGATGATGAGCAGCGGGCGATCGCAAATGCGGAATCTCATACGCTGCAAATTGATGATTCCACTGCTGTATCCAGTTGCCGCTTGGATCAAACACCCTAAACCGATTTCGCATCTTTTCGCGCTTCTGAAGCAGATGAGCAACGAGCGTAAGAGCTTGCATTCCAGCACCAACGATCGCGATATCAATTTCCTGGGGCATGAGAAATACGACAATTTAGAGAATGATTATCATTGTTTCACAAAATATCTCATAATGATAATCGTTGTCGTTCTTTAGAATGTTATGACTGCTGAATCGAGTCTACATTTGACCAATCGCCCGCGTCGTCTGCGTTGTACATCTACCTTACGCAGTATGGTGCAAGAAACTCAGCTTCGAGTCGCAGATTTGATCTATCCTCTGTTTGTGATGGAAGGCGAAGGACAAAAGGTTGAAGTCGAGTCGATGCCTGGATGCTACCGATACTCGCTAGATTTTCTGCTGAAAGAAGTGGCGGAGGGGTTTGAGCTAGGAATTGGTGCGATCGCTCTATTTCCTCTAATTCCCGATGCTCAGAAAGATAATGCTGGCACCGAAAGCTACAATCCAGACGGTTTGATTCCTCGCACTGTTCGAGCGATTAAACAGCAGACTCCTGAGATTGTGGTGATTACTGATGTCGCGCTTGATCCTTATAGCAATCAAGGACACGATGGCATCGTCGAAAATGGCAAGATTTTGAATGATCAGACGGTTGCAGTGTTGGTAAAGCAAGCGATCGCACATGCTGAAGCAGGGGCAGATATGGTCGCTCCATCTGACATGATGGATGGACGAGTTGGAGCCATTCGCAAAGCTCTAGATCAGCGTGGATTCATTGATGTGAGCATTCTGGCTTATTCTGCGAAGTATGCGTCTGCTTACTATGGTCCGTTTCGGGATGCGCTCGATTCGGCTCCCAAGTTCGGCGATAAAAAGACTTATCAAATGGATGCCGCCAATGCTCAAGAAGCCTTAAAAGAGGTGGCACTGGATATTGCAGAAGGTGCAGATATTGTCATGGTCAAACCTGCACTGGCGTATCTGGATATCATTCACCGCGTTCGAAAACATACACATCTTCCAGTTGCAGCGTACAACGTGAGCGGCGAATATGCGATGATCAAAGCGGCTGGACAACAGGGCTGGATTGATGAGAAAAAGGTAATTCTAGAGACATTGCTGAGCATCAAACGGGCAGGAGCAGATTTAATTTTGACTTACTTTGCGAAAGAAGTTGCATTAATGTTGCGATAGCGTATGGCAGATTCGGAACTGATGACGCGATTATTAAAAGCAATTGATGTTCTCGAACACTTAGAGAACGCGATGGAAATTGCGCCGACTCAAGAGATTGAGCAGATTCTACAAGAGGCTTGGCTGAAAGTGAGTCATACTTTTCCTGAAGATTTCAAAGATGCAACTCATTTAGATGCTAGTTCTGAAGGATTGCGGCGTTATCTGAAAGTACAAGCTTTTTTTCTTGATCCGACTCGGCAGACGATCAGCCCAGAAGAACTAGAACTTTACTATCAAAATCAATCTCTTCCAGCTGAGGACGCAACAGACTTTTTCTTTCCTGATGAATCGTGAGCAAGCAAAGTATTTGGTGCGATCTCAAACCGTGTGTCGTATGTTTACAGAATAACCCCCCCCCGCCGTGTGAAGACAGAAGCATTGAGCGCAGAGTTTCGATCGTGCTTTGTTGAAATTCAATAAGCCTGCTTGCCTACTCGAACGATCTCTTTAATAATAAGCTTGATAACGATTATCATTATAAAGGTTGCGATGGTTACTGAACTAGAAACGGCCGTACCTGTCACCGTCTTGACGGGCTACTTAGGAGCAGGAAAAACAACTTTGTTAAACCGCATTCTCACCCACGAACACGGCAAGAAAGTTGCGGTGATTGTGAATGAGTTTGGCGAAGTCGGAATCGATAATCAGCTTGTGATCGATACCGATGAAGAAATTTTTGAGATGAATAATGGCTGTATCTGCTGTACAGTGCGGGGTGATCTAATCCGGATGATTGGCAATCTGATGAAACGGCGTGATCGCTTTGATCACATTGTCATCGAAACAACTGGTTTAGCTGATCCGGCTCCAGTCATTCAAACCTTTTTCATGGATGAAGATGTGCAATCTTTAACCAGTTTAGATGCAGTTGTAACGGTTGTAGATGCAAAGCATATTGCACATCATTGGGAAGCAGATGAGGCACAAGAACAAATTGCATTTGCGGATGTGATTTTGCTGAATAAGATCGATTTAATTTCAGTAGCAGAACTCGATGAGCTTGAAAAGAAGATTCGATCGATGAATGTAATGGCAAAAATTTATCGAACTAGAGATGCTCAAATCGAGATGGATGCGTTGCTAGGTGTGAAAGCATTTGATCTCGATCGCGCTTTGGAAATCGATCCGAATTTCCTCGGTGAAGATGCTCACGAACATGATGAAACAGTAACTTCAGTCGCGATCGTTGAATCTGGTGCACTGGATGGAGAAAAGCTAAATGCCTGGTTGGGTAGATTGTTGCGCTATCAAGGACAAGATATCTTTCGGATGAAAGGAATTCTAAACATTGCAAGCGAAGACAATCGTTTTGTATTTCAAGGGGTGCATATGTTGTTTGATGGTAAGCCCGATCGACCTTGGAAACCGAATGAGACGCGCAAAAATGAATTAGTCTTTATTGGTCGCAACTTAGATGAAACAGCATTGAAAGAGGATTTTCGAGCATGTTTAGTGTAAGTGCAAAACAGCGATCGCTCTTTGAGTTACGTCATCAGAGTGCGCTATCTGACTATGTGACTGGAATTGCCTGGTCGCCCAATGGCGAAGAGTTAGCAGTGTGTTCTGCTGCGGGAGAAATTCTCCTCTATTCGATGAAGACTCTTGAATCAGTTGTTCTGCAAGCTGCAACAGGGTACTCGATCGATGGTTTAGCCTTTTCTCATGATGGGCAATTTCTCGCCGCAGGAGGACAGTCAGGAGAAGTCAATATTTGGCAGTTCAAGCCAAAGCCCGAACTGATTCAGACCTTCAAAAACAAATCAGCTTGGATTGATCAACTTCAATGGAGTCCTACTCAGAATGATCTCGCATTCAGTCTAGGCAAAACAGTACAGATTTGGAATGCTGAATCTAGAGAGCGAGTAACGACACTCTTATTTGGTGATTCTTCAGTCTCTCAAATCGTTTGGCATCCTAGCGGAGAGAGTATCAGTCTCGGTGGTTATCAAGGGATCAAAATTTGGATGACAAGCAACTGGGATGATGATCCCTATCATTTGATGGTTCCTTCTGCGAGTGTTGCAGTAGCTTGGTCGCCAAGTGGTCGATATGTGGCATCGGGAAACCTCGATCGGACAATCACTGTTTTAGAATGGGGAAATCCTGAACCGTGGATGATGAGAGGTTTTCCAGGAAAGATTCGCGACCTGGCTTGGTCAGATCAATTCGCTAGCAATGCGCCCTTACTAGCCTCTGCGAGTGTAGAGGGCATTGTGGTCTGGGAAAAGCATGAAGAGGAAGCGATCGGATGGGAAAGCCGCGTTTTGGGCACTCATGAGGGTGTCGTTCAAGGACTTTGTTTTCAACCGGATACAATGCTATTAGCTTCAGCTTCTGAAGACGGTTCGATCATTTTATGGTGGCAAGCAACTTCAATGGCTCAAGTCTTAGAAGGCGTCTCAGATGGGTTTTCCTGCCTCGCGTGGCATCCTCAAGGGAGCTACCTTGTAGCAGGCGGAGAACAAGGTGAGCTTCTGATTTGGGGGAAATCTTCGCGAGGGCAAGGATTTAAGCGGCGCTAGCGACGATTGAAGCTGAACAGCAGCGTGTTTTCATTCTAACGAAATCGTTGTGATAAAGGATTTTGAGTCCGGGTGAGAATGCCCTGGGTGGGGCTGAATAGTAGCGATAGAATGAATAGGGTCGATGAAACGAGCACGATCGCAGGTCCCGATGGCAGATTGTAATAGTAGCTGAGATAGATTCCTGTGATACTAGAGAAAACTCCGATCACTGAGCCTAATATCATCATATGATGGAGTTCTTTGACTAGTAAGTAAGCACTCAAAGCGGGACCGACTAGCATCGAAATGACTAAAATTACGCCGACCGCCTTCATACTGACAATGATTGTAAGTGTAACGGCTGACATAAATGCAAAGTAAATGAGATTGATTGGGAGTCCAATTGCTTGAGCGCCCGTCTTATCAAACGTATAGAACAGCATTTCCTTATAAGCCAATCGAACGACAAGCAGAATGATCAAAGTAACCATTAAAGTCCGTTGGATATCTGCACCCGTTACACCGAGAATATCACCAAACAAAAAGCTATCTAGATCGAGCTTATTTTTTAGAACTGTAATCAGCGTCACACCAAGCGCGAAGAAAGACGAGAAAGTTAACGCCATGGCTGCATCAGCTTTTACACGACTTTGAGATCGAATCCAAGCAATCAAAGACGCGCCTAAGATTCCAGCACCGAATGCCCCAATCAAAATATCAATCCCCAAAAAGAACGAAATCGATAGTCCTGGTAGCACGCAATGCGCGACCACATCCCCAAACAGTGCCATTCGTTGCACAATGAGGTAGCTTCCGACCACTGGGCAGAGTATACCGACTAAAAGCCCGATTGCTAGAGCATTTCGCATAAACTCAAATCCAAGTGGCTCTGTCAGTATCTGTAGCATCATTTACCTTAGCAAGCGAGTGTAGAATCAAAATCTTGATGGAACGGGTTCTGTAGATATGTTCCATAAGCCTGTTGCAAATTTTCAGCCGTCATCACTTCTTGCGGCGTTCCGGATGCAATGAGCCGCTGATTGAGCAACAGCAGTCGATCGAGTTGCGAGAGCGATTTTCCCCATTCATGAGTACTCAGCAGCAGGATTTTCCCTTGCGATCGCAGTTCATCAAACACATCGAGCATAATTCCCTCTGTCTTCTTGTCTACACCCGTAAATGGCTCATCAAACAAGAAGAGATCTGCTTGTTGGGCTAATGCTCGTGCGAGAAATACCCGTTGTTGTTGTCCACCCGATAGCTCTCCGATTCTACGATGTCTCAAATCGAGCATCTCAACTCGTGCCAAAGCAGACTTGACAAGCTCGTTTGCAGGGCGACCGGGACTGCGAAACCAGCCTAAGTTACGAGTTCGCGCCATGAGCACCACATTCCAAACCGTGATTGGATAGTCCCAATCAATCTGCGATCGCTGGGGAATATAGGCGACTTTTTCCAACTGACGATGCAACGGACAAGTACAATATTCAACTTTTCCATGCTCAATCGGAATCAAGCCCAACATTGCTTTGAGCATCGTACTTTTCCCGGCTCCGTTCGGTCCAACCACCCCAACGAGTTCACCCGCTCGAATTGAGAAGCTCACTGCATCCAGCCCCCTCATTCCTCGATAACTAACTGCTAATTGCTGAACCTTCAACATTCATTTAGATTTGAGTTAAGTGAGAACGATTATCATTGTAGAGTCAAGATGTTCACTTTAAATCTTAAAAAAGTATGGATAAGCCCTTTCGGCTGCGTTGGACTATGGCAACGATCTCAATCGCTCTCAGTGGATTCGCCTGTACGCCTCAGTCACCCTCTACTCATCAAGCCGCCTCAACTCCGCAAGCCTCACCCAGGTTAGAAGGTGTACCCAAAGTTGTTGCAACTAATACAATCCTCTGTGATTTAACCAAGCAAATTGCAGCAGCGACAGTGAATTTAACTTGTTTAGTCAAACCTGGTGCAGATCCGCATATCTATCAAGCGACTCCCGAAGATCGTAAAGCGATCGAGCAAGCCAATTTAGTTCTATATGGAGGTTACAATTTTGAACCGACTCTGATCAAACTGATTCAAGCCTCATCGAATTCGGCTCCAAAAGTTGCAGTCAACGAACTTGCAGTTCCCAAGCCTCAGCAGTTTGAAGAAGATGGACAAACCGAGACTGATCCTCATGTCTGGCACAATGCCCAAAACGGAGTGCGAATTGCAGAAGTTATTCGCGATAACCTTGCAAACATTGCTCCAAACAATGCCACACTCTATGCAGACAATGCTAAAAAAGTAACCGGAGAAATTAGTCAAATTGATAGCTGGATCAAAACCCAGATCAATAGCATTCCTCAAGCTTCTAGAACATTAGTAACAACCCACGATGCACTAGGATACTATTCACAAGCTTATAACATTCCTGTTGCAGCCCTCGAAGGTATCAGTACTGAAGAAAAACCAACGGCTGCGAAGGTAAAAGAGCTAGTCGGGGAAATCCAAGAGAAAAAAGTCCCGACTATCTACGCTGAACTCTCGATCAATCCGCAGGTCATTAAAACAGTTGCGAACGAGGCAAACGTCAAGGTTGCTGAAGAAGAGATCTATGCCGATGGATTGGGTGAAGCAGGGAGTCGTGGAGAAACTTATCAGAAGATGCTAATTGCAAACACAAAAGCGATCGTCGAAGGATTGAGAGGTCAATTTACTCCGTTTCAAGCGAAATAGTTAGCGTGACTCAGAAATCAATGAAAATCAGGCTTCTCAATCAACGATTCAACGAGCGCATTTCAAGCCGTTGCCGATGGGAGTCCGCCACTTAAGATTTCAACCAAGCAGTTGAGAGGAGCAATGCGAGTTTGATCCAATACCGAAACTACTGGGAAGATATCACCGACGATCGTACATCCAGCGTTGAGCGCATTACGAGCGGCAGCGATCGTATCTCGACTCCGACGCACAAACTCGAATCAGGTTTTATCTGCGATCGCTTCTCCCTCGTCAGCAAGCGATAGAATTGCTGCTTTCAAACCTTCCAGGTTCTCTTGCGTAAATCCAGCTGGTGCTAAAAACTTTGATGTGTCATGTCTGAGCTTCTGCACCACGAGATAGCCAGGCATTTTTTATCTGGAAGAATTGCATCTGTGGGAATCTTCACGGTCGTTTTTTGCAAAACCTAATTCTTAATTCCTGTCGTCGCAATGCCCCGAATCAATTGCCGTTGACCCAATGCGAAAATCACCACGATCGGTAAAGTCGCAATCACCACTGCCGCCATCATCAGCGACCAACTATTCGTAAACTGCTCCTGAAAACTCGCCAACGCCAACTGCACCGTTCTTAACTCCGGTCGCGTCGTAAACACCAACGGCTTAAACAAATCATTCCACTCGCCAATAAACGTAAACAGCGATAACGTCACCAACGCCGGACGCGACAACGGCAACATCACCCGCCAAATCACCTGCCACCGATTCGCCCCATCCAACATCGCCGCTTCCTCAAGCTCGATCGGAATCCCCTGAAAAAATTGCCGCATCAGAAAAATCCCGAACCCATTCACCGCAGTTGGAAGAATTAAGGCTCCGTAAGTATTAATCAAATGTCCCGCTTTCAACACGAGAAAAATCGGAATCACCAAAATCTGAAACGGAATCACCAACGTCGCCAGAATGATTAATAAAATCGCCTGTTTTCCTTGAAACTTCAGCCGCGCCAGCGCATACCCCGCCAGCGCCGACGTAAACAGTTGAAACAGCGTTACCGCGATCGCCACAAAAATCGAATTCGCAAATGCCAGCAAAAACTGTCCCTTTTCCCAAGCTGAGCGATAATTTTCCAGTGTCCAACCTGGGGAACCTTCCGCCGACTGCAACGACGTTAGAAAAACGACTCCTAATGGCAACAGCACCACTCCTGCCCCCGCCACCAGCAGTCCCAAACTGAGACGCTTCTGAACTTCCATACCGCTCACAAAACTGAAGAATCGGTTATTTTAGCGCTTCAATGCTCGATCGCCTATAGATTTTATCGATTCTTAGCGTCATCCTCAACCTTAGACGGTAAAGTGAGAGGGGGGAAGAATGAGAAATTCTACTCAGACCACCCCAACCCTAACCCGCAGCACGCGGAAATGTAGTCATGACCAGGAGAAATCTGATCTATGCCGCAACTTGAGGCGACCCCAGAGATTGACTTCCAGAGTGAACTCTATAAAGATGCCTATAGCCGAATTAACGCGATCGTCATCGAAGGCGAACAGGAAGCGAACGACAATTATCAAAAATTGGCAGACCTGCTGCCCAATGATAAAGACCAATTGATCGGACTCGCTCGCATGGAAAACCGCCACAAAAAAGGCTTTGAAGCCTGTGGTCGGAATCTCAGCGTCACCCCAGACATGGACTTCGCACGCGAATTTTTCTCCGAATTGCACAAAAACTTCCAAGTTGCGGCAGCCGAAGGAAAAATCGTCACCTGTCTGTTGATTCAATCGCTGATTATTGAATGCTTTGCGATCTCGGCATACAACATCTACATTCCTGTTGCAGACGACTTTGCTCGCAAAATCACTGAAGGTGTCATCAAAGACGAATACATGCACCTCAACTACGGCGAAGAATGGCTAAAAGCCAACTTTGAAGCCTCGAAAGCCGAATTGGAAGAAGCCAATAAAGCCAATTTGCCTTTAGTCTGGAAAATGCTGAATCAAGTTGCAGACGACGCACAAGTTCTCGGCATGGAACGCGAAGCCCTCGTCGAAGACTTCATGATTCAATACGGCGAAGCCCTCACCAACATTGGATTTACGACCCGTGATGTGATGCGGATGTCCGCGCATGGATTAGCTGCGGCATAAGTCACCGAATTTGAAGTCTGCGGCAGTGAACTCTGGAGTTAGGAGAATCGGGGAATCGGGAAATGAGGGAATCGGGAAATGGCAAAATACAAGGCTTCCCACTACCCCACTCCCCACTCCCCACTCCCTCCTACAAATTCATTGCCAATTTTTTGATATTTTCTCTTAAATTAGAATACGGTTCCGTTCATATCCATCTCGCCGCCTGATACCGGGCTTCTTCATACGATCGATGTTTGGTTTAATTGGTCATCTCACAAGTTTGGAACACGCTCAGTCTGTTGCACGAGAACTAGGGTATCCCGAATACGCGGATCAAGGTTTGGACTTCTGGTGTAGTGCACCGCCGCAGATTGTCGATACGATCCGAGTCAAAAGCGCCACGGGGCAAGAAATTGAAGGACGCTACGTGGAATCTTGCTTTTTGCCAGAAATGTTGGCAACTCGACGGATTAAAGCAGCGACACGCAAAGTGATTAACGCCATGGCACATGCTCAAAAAAATGGCATTAATATTACAGCACTCGGCGGATTCTCTTCGATTATTTTTGAGAATTTCAATCTGGCACAGATTAAACAAGTGCGGAATGTCATGCTGGAGTTTGAACGGTTTACGACCGGAAATACTCACACGGCGTACATTTTGTGTCGCCAGGTCGAACAAGCTTCCAGACAGTTGGGCATCAACTTGTCAGATGCAACGGTGGCGGTTTGTGGTGCAACGGGCGATATTGGCAGTGCCGTCTGTCGCTGGTTGAACACACGCGCTGATGTGGCAGAATTGCTGCTGATTGCTCGTAATCAAGAACGCTTGCAAGCTTTGCAAGATGAACTTGGGCGCGGCAAAATTCAGGGCTTAGAAGAAGCCCTGCCGCAAGCAGACATCATTGTCTGGGTCGCCAGTATGCCGAAAGGTGTGGAGATTGATCCGACTCAGTTAAAACAACCTTGTTTGCTGATTGATGGCGGCTACCCGAAAAACTTGGGAACCAAAATCCAGCATCCGGGCGTGACCGTACTCAACGGTGGCATTGTGGAACATTCATTAGACATTGATTGGAAAATCATGAGCATTGTCAATATGGATGTCCCGGCACGGCAACTGTTTGCTTGTTTTGCAGAATCGATGCTGCTGGAATTCGAGAAACTGCATACGAACTTCTCTTGGGGTCGCAATCGCATCACCGTCGAGAAGATGGAGCAGATTGGAGAAGCATCGGTTCGACATGGATTCCGTCCATTATTGCTACCGAATCCAAACTAGCGATCGCACTAGCTTTCAGTACTGTCTCGGCTGAAAGCCTTGATCCCTTGAGTAAAGTGCTAAGGGATACGATATACTGTCGCTGTGTGAAAGCCCCTAACTCTGAATCAGCCTATGCACGGTACTGAGGGATCTACTATCGGTTTCGATCGCTTGTCTCGCTTAAAACTCTCGGTTGTGATTCCTTGCTATAACGAGCGAGGCACGATCGAGACCGTAATTCAAGCGGTAAAAGCCTCTCCTATTCGCAATCTCGAAATCATTATTGTCGATGATTGCTCTACAGATGGCACAACAGAACTGTTGAAATCGAGAATTGAACCGATCGTTGATCAAGTGCTCTACCACAGTACAAATCGGGGCAAAGGGGCAGCATTACGAACCGGATTCGCAGCGGTGACAGGAGATGTTGCGATCGTTCAAGACGCAGATTTAGAATATGATCCGCAGGAATTTCCGCTATTGTTAAGGCCGATCGCAGAGGGTCGAGCAGACGTTGTATTTGGTTCACGATTTGCGGGAAATCAGCCGCATCGCGTCGTTTACTATTGGCATATGGTCGGCAACAAATTTCTGACCACACTCTCGAATATGCTGACCAATATTAATCTGACCGATATGGAAACCTGCTACAAGGCATTTCGGCGTGAGGTGATTCAATCGATTCGGATTGAAGAAAATCGATTTGGATTTGAACCTGAAGTCACTGCTAAAGTCGCTCGCATGGGATGTCGTATCTACGAAGTTGGCATCTCTTACTATGGGCGAACCTACAAAGAAGGTAAGAAAATCGGCTGGAAAGATGGATTTCGCGCCATCTACTGCATTATGAAATACAACTTATTCGCCTCGAAGCGTGCTTATCCTGTTTCAGACGCTAGCCAAACGCTCAGACAGCAGCCCTCACCTCACCGATAATCTGCTATGTCGATAAAATGGCAGTCTTTACTTGATGCACAGCGCTTTAAGCTCAAGGATTCGTGGCTGATTTTTTTTGCTTGCCTGCTTGTCTACTCATGGAGTGCAAAGGGCATCGTCAATTATCAGGCGCTCGCATCACCGGATAGTATTCCGAATTCCTTACTTGCCTTCAATTGGTTATTCAACGGCAGATTGGATTTTGATAACTTCAGGCAGGGAATTTACTACAACGGCGGTCTGCCTCCTTACTTCTTTTGGGAGTCGAAGAGTGCTCATCTTGTCTCGGTCTATCCGATTGGACCTGCGATCGTCAGCTTTCCGATTTATGTCTGCTTTGCGCTCTTGTTATGGATCAGTCATGGCTTTCAGTCGATCGAGATTACCAGTGCTGCATTTTCTGACACGCGATTACTGTTAGAAAGATTTGCTGCTGCGATCATCGCAAGCTTTGCTGTCGCTTTGTTTTATCAATTAAGTCGCCTGAAGTTTGAGCGATCAGTTGCACTGATTTCTGCTTTTATTTATGCGTTTGCAACGCATCATTGGGTGATTAATTCACAAGCTTTATGGCAGCATGGCTCGACAAATTTGGTCTTGATTGCCGTCATGCTCTGCTTTTTCAAAGCAAATCGTGACCCAACGACAAAATCTCTCTTGCTCTTAAATGCCGGAATTTTGGGCGGATTGATGTTAGGGATTCGCCCGACGAATTTGGTGTTTTTATTATCGATCGTGGTTTATGCGATCGCGCTGTATCGGCGCCAAGCATTTTTTACAGTTCTAGGGTTATCTTCTGCCCTAATTAGTATTGCTTGGAATCTCTATTACTTTAAAAGTTTCACAGGCGGATATGGCACGTTTTCTAATCTTTTTACACTGACATTTGAACAGTTTATTGCAGGATTTACGGGGCTTTTGTTTAGTCCGAGTCGAGGTTTATTTGTTTATAGTCCAATCTTAATTTTGGCAATTCCAGGATTTATACAGATCTTTCGGCGCTGGAAACAAAAAGATGAAAAATTATTGATTCTGCTGTTTTTAAGCTGTATTCCACTCTTGTTGCAATATTGCTTTTTTAGAATGTGGTGGGCAGGTGCGTCTTATGGCTATCGTTTCTTAACGGATCTGCTGCCGATTCTATGCTTTTCGGTGAACTATGCGATCGCAGATGCTCTTTCCCGGCGTAAACTGCTGAATTTGAAAATTTTGATCGTTTCCGGGTTATTGACCTTCTCAGTCTTTGTCCAAGTTGTTGGCGTGTTTGGTGCATGTTTTTGGGATGGAATTCCGACGGTGATCGAATATGACCCGTTCTCATCGAAATTAACTGATGCAGAAGGAAAACTGTGGCAGCATCCAGACAGCCAAATCGAGCGACATGCCCATAGTCTGATGTTTCGGATCACGCACCCCACTCGTCAGCCCAACTATACATCTGGATTAGCTGGTCAAATTCTCCAGCTTCGAGATGCAGAAAAAAATCCTCTACCGGACACGCTCTCGATTCCAGTGGGCGGAAAAATTCGCGTGCGTGCGATCGTACAAAATACAGGCACATCTCGCTGGTTTGGCTATCAAACCGGGGCAAGCCATTTAGGAGAAGCCCGAGTTCGGGTCTTATTTACTGATATTCTCAAGCAGAACGTGCTGGAATATCGCCTATTTATCTCTGGACAGCCCCGACGTGGAAAAACCGCAGAAGCGATCGGAGATATCACGTTCCCGTCCAAACCTGGAACGTACACCCTGAGATTTTCTTTGATTGCTGAAGGAGTCAGCGAGATGCCGACCCATCTGCCACAGTCAACTCAAGCAATTGAAGCAACGGTTACGTCTATTGATCAGCGTTACTAGCAGTTATGACTTTATCAAAAGCTCCCGATCGCAAATTCATGACGAGCCTTTTCTATATCGTCATCAGCTTGATTGGCACCCTGATGATGTATTCACCTACCATCCTCAGTGGCTTCACCAAAATTCAAGCAGAGCGCGGAGATACTCGCATCCTGCACTATTTTTTGGAGCATTCCTTTCAGCTTCTAGTGAATCGTAACTATACAGGAACGCTCTGGTCGCCTTCTTTTTTCTATCCTTTCAAAAATGCTTTAGCATTTTCAGAAAACTTATTTGGTTGTGCGCCGATTTATTGGTTATTTCGATCGGTATTGAATCCAGATCACGCCTTTCAACTCTGGATGATCACCATCATTTGGCTCTGTTTTGCTGCCTTTGTGATTGTCTTGCGCCGCTTGCGGGTCAGTCCTGTTCTCTCTGGATTCGGAGGTTTTTTATTTGCATTTGGACTGCCGAGAGCCGCAAAACTCGGACATCATCAACTCTTTCCTCAGTTTTTTACCCCGATCGCATTTCTCTGTGTTTGGCGATTCATTCAGAAGCCGACCTCCAATCGATTGCGTTGGGCATTGACTTTGATCTATCTGCAACTCTTGGCAGCAGTCTATCTAGGTTGGTTTCTCGTCTTCAGTTTACTTGTGTTCTTGCCTGTAATGTTTTGGCTCGATCGTGACTTTAAGACGCGCATCACGGAATTTCTCAAACGAACCTGGAAAGAAACTGCGATCGCGCTTTTGGTTTGGAGTGGTGCAGTGATAGCACTCTTTCTGCCTTACCTGGAAATTAGTAAGGTCATCGGCAAAAAGCCTTATTCAGAAATTGCATCGATGCTGCCGCGACTGCAATCTTGGCTCTTGCCCGCAGATGGAAGTTTGTGGCGACCGTGGCTGTTTCCACTTTCAGCCCATACGCCGATGGTTCATGAGCATCAGATCTTTCTCGGCTTTGTCATCTTAGGCGTAACCGGATTTGCGCTTTATGTTTTGAAAGCACAGGCTCACGTCCTTGATCCAGAGCGAAAACTACTTGCTCAAGCTTGTCTGCTCACCTTTGGCATCATTTTCCTGCTTTCGCTTTCAGTCTTTGATTACTCTCTATGGAAATTCATTGCCCAACTGATTCCAGGCGCAAACTCCGTTCGAGCCGTATCTCGGATTGCGCTGATGATGTATTTCTATCTACTGCTCGGCGTTCTGCTCTGTGTGGATGCTTATTTAAAACATCGCTTTGCCAATCCAAAGATTAGAACTGCGATCGCCCTAAGCTTGATTCTGCTCACCCTACCTGAACAAATCGTCTGGACTCCGCAAAGCTTCGATCGCATGGCAGTCTTGCAACCTGAAGCAGAACTACAATCTTTAATGCAGAAAGACTGTAGCTTTGCCTATGTTGCTTTAAGCGGCAAAGATGCCTTTTACAATGAGCAAACCCAGGCAATGTGGGCAGGAATGCGAGCCAATGTGCCTGTGATTAATGGTTATAGCGGTGCTGATCCTCCTGGCTTACCAATGCGACAAAATATTCCTCTGTCGGGCTTACTGGAGTGGCTGCATACCGCTTCAGGTGGAAAAGCTAAAGGTCGATTGTGCCTGATTCAGGCGACTACAGGAAACAATCAACCGGGTCGAGATCTGCCTGCTTCGTCGATCGCGGGAATTCAAACCTTTCAATCCGGAGGGTTTACTTCCTTTGTGATTCCAGTACCGCCGAATAGCCCCTTGCCCGATTATGCCCAAGCGATTCGCATCATCACGACTCCGCCGACCCAGATGAGAGTCAAATCTGCGATCACCTTGCCAGTTCTCGTTCGTAACACAGGTGATTTTACCTGGTTCAGAAGTGGCAATACTCCAGTCAATTTCTCTTATCGCTGGATCAATGAAAAGTCTCAGAGTGAGCCGATCGAGTACGATCGCACGCCCCTCCCCTTTGACCTGCCGCCCAATCAAGCGGTAGCATTGAACGCTAAAATTACAGCACCCAATCGCGCAGGTCAGTACACCTTGCGGCTCACAATGGTTCAAGAATCTGTCACTTGGTTCGATGCCAAAACCAAAGCCCTAGACATTCCCGTTCAAGTAGGAGAGTAGAAAGTTGAAAAAGCAGCGTGAGCCTCTTTTAGAACCTTTGTTGCGTTGGTTGCGGCTGCGACGAGTCATCGCAGAAATTCCCGAAAACGCGATCGTCTTAGATGTCGGTTGCGGTCGCAATGCCGCTTTCTTAAGAGCGATCGAGCCGCGAATTCAAAAAGGCTATGGCGTCGATTTCAAAGTCGCAGAATTTCAAACGGATAAGCTCAAAGCCGTGCAAGTCCATCTGGGGGAAGAACTTCCCTTTGCTGATGCGAGTTTTGATACCGTCACCATGCTGGCTGTTTTAGAGCATATCGAGCATGAGCAGGCAATTTTAAAAGAAATTCATCGGGTACTCAAACCGGGTGGGAGACTGGTTTTAACGGTTCCTTCCGTTTGGGCACAACCTGTTTTAGAGTTTCTTTCCTATCGCATCGGAATTATCGATGAAGCCGAAATTCGCGATCATAAACGCTATTACGATCGCCAAAAACTCAAGCAAGTTTTAGTCAATGTTGCAGGATTTGAACGATTTCGACATCAATATTTTCAGATGTGGATGAATAATTTCTGTACAGTAATGAAGGTGTAGCAAATTTGACTGCACAACGCTCTGAGTTGTGAATCTGTCCGAATACCGCTACGCTAGACCAAAGAAAATCCCTCACATCTCCACAGTCTTGGAGTGGTGTAGTTATGCCCAATTCTGCCGATCGTCGTCCAATTTTGCTTGATTTTGAAAAGCCGCTTGCTGAACTCGAAGCCCGAATTACTCAGGTTCGGGAATTGGCAGAAGAAAATGAGGTGGATTTGTCTGATCAAATTGCCTTGTTAGAAGCCCGTGCCGTTGAGCTTCGCAAAGAAATTTTTAGCAGCCTCACGCCTGGGCAGCGCTTGCAAGTCGCCCGTCACCCCCGTCGCCCCAGTACGCTCGATTATATTCAGGCAATTAGTGACGAATGGATGGAGCTACATGGCGATCGCGGTGGGCATGATGATCCTGCCGTCGTCGGAGGAGTTGGTCGGATCAACGGTCGCCCCGTTGTGATGCTCGGTCAACAAAAAGGACGCAACACCAAAGACAACATTCGACGGAATTTTGGTCAGGCTTCGCCCAGTGGCTACCGTAAGGCGATTCGATTAATGGAACACGCCGATCGCTTTGGTATGCCGATTTTGACCTTCATTGATACTCCGGCAGCTTGGGCAGGACTCGAAGCAGAACAATTCGGACAAGGAGAAGCGATCGCGTATAACTTGCGTGAGATGTTTGGATTTGAAGTGCCGATTATTTGTAGTGTAATTGGCGAAGGCGGATCGGGAGGAGCACTCGCGATCGGGGTTGGAGAACGCCTGCTGATGTTTGAACATGCCGTCTATAGTGTGGCTCCACCCGAAACTTGTGCAACGATTCTCTGGCGAGACTCAACAAAATCAGCACAAGCAGCCGAAGCCCTAAAAATCACTGCACCCGACTTGAAAGAACTAGGCATTGCCGACGAGGTGTTACCAGAACCGATCGGGGGCGCGCACAATCATCCTCTAGAAGCTGCCGAAACCCTAAAAACCGCAATTCTGAGAAATTTAGCCGAATTAGATCAACTGACTCCCCAACAACGGCGCGAACTGCGCTATCAAAAATTCCGCAGTATCGGCGTGTTTACAGAAGCGGGGATGCCGACTCACGTTTAGAGTTTTTGAGTGGGGAGTGGCTCTACTCCCCACTCCCTACTCCCCACCCTCATCCACCTAAATCCAATTCCCCCTCACAAACCGCGTCACACCACGATATAATTGAGAACGTAACGATTTGTTAAAAAACTGGCTCATTCTCATTCATTTGCCAACGCCGTTCATTTAAGCTGTTTTTCCATGTTCGCCACAGATTCATTCAAGCTGCGTGCGCGCCTATTTCATCGCAATGACACCGAGATCTAGAACGTTTGCAAATTGAGAAAAGTTTTCCATCTATTGAGGTTTTAACTGGGGATTCATGACTTCCTCCATCAATCGACGTGCCCTGATTACCGGGGCGAGTAGCGGAATCGGTCAGGCAACTGCTCTAGCGTTCGCGCGTAGCGGAATTGATCTGGTCTTGGTCAGCCGCTCTCAATCCAAATTGGATGCAGTGGCACAAGAAGCGCGATCGCTTGGGGTCGATGCCCAAGCCTATGCTATTGATTTAGCTGATGTAACGACTGTGCGATCGCGCTTAGAAGAGTTGATTTCTAAAGCTGGCACGATCGACATTCTGGTCAACAATGCAGGAATGGCATACACCGGAACTTTGGGTGAAATGCCATTATCCGATTGGCAACGGGTGATCGATCTCAATGTCACCAGTGTTTTCCAATGTGTGCAAGCCGTTTTACCCGGTATGCGATCGCGCAAACGCGGCACGATTATCAACGTTGCCTCGATCGCAGCACATCAGACTTTTCCAAACTGGGGCGCGTATTGCGTCAGTAAGTTTGGAGTTTTAGCACTCTCGAAAACCCTTGCTGCCGAGGAACGAGCACATGGGATTCGAGTTGTAACCATTTCGCCTGGATCAGTCAATACTGCCATCTGGGATACCGAGACGGTTCATGCCGACTTCGATCGTGCTGCAATGTTAACGCCTGACATTGTAGCGGATGCGATTTTGCAGGCGGCAACAATGAACGATCGGGCTGTGGTAGAAGAGATGATTCTCATGCCCAATGCCGGGACGTTTTAGCTGGTTCTCTTTTTGCACACTTACTTTTTGCAACATTCATTATGACTCTTGCCACACCGAACGGATTTAGCTCCAAGAATTTAGAATCCAGACCCGATCGCAATACACAGAACGGTCAGGAAGCTAAAATTACGCCTCCTAGTGATGAAACCCGCGAACAGATGATGGATGCGGTACGCACAATGTTAGTCGGGGTGGGGGAAGATCCCGAGCGCGAAGGTTTACTGAAAACACCCAAACGGGTTGCGGATGCGATGCGCTTTTTGACGAGCGGTTATAACCAATCGCTTGAAGAGTTAGTCAATGGTGCAATCTTTGATGAAGGTCACAATGAAATGGTGTTGGTGCGCGACATCAATTTCTTTAGCTTGTGCGAACATCACATGCTGCCGTTTATGGGTCGGGCACATGTTGCTTACATTCCCAATGAGAAGGTTGTGGGATTGAGTAAGCTAGCGCGGATTGTAGAGATGTATTCTCGCCGCCTGCAAGTTCAAGAGCGTTTGACGCGGCAAGTTGCTGAGGCTCTGCAAGAAGTGCTACAACCGCGAGGTGTTGCAGTGGTGATGGAAGCATCGCACATGTGCATGGTCATGCGTGGGGTGCAAAAGCCTGGTTCTTGGACAGTGACGAGTGCAATGGTCGGTGTGTTTCAAGATGATCAGAAGACTCGCGAGGAGTATCTGAACTTGATTCGTCACCAGCCTTCATTCTGGTAACTCTTCAAGCAAGTGAATAGTTGATGGACACGCTCTAGGTTTTTATCACCTGGGGCGTTTTCTAATCCGCTGGAAAGATCAATGCCATGCGGGGTAACTAAGGCAAGGGCTTCTAAAATATTTTCTGGGTTCAATCCGCCTGCTAACCACCATTCACAAGTGGGATTGAATTCTTTGAGCATTGTCCAGTCGATCGTTAATCCAGTGCCGCCTGCTTGCTGTGGATGGTAAGCATCAAGGAGTAGCACATCCACATGAGCATGATAGTTCTGAGCTTGTGCGAGATCTTGTTGCGATCGTATCCGCAATGCCTTGATTAATTTAACGTTGAGCGATCGCAGGGCTTGACAAAACTCTGGGGATTCTTTGCCATGCAGTTGAACGACGTTGAGATTTGAAATCTCAACGGTTTCGCGAATGGTATCGATATCCGCATTGAGAAACACACCCACTCGTTCGACATTTAACTGCTGAGTAATCAATCGAATTTGTTCCGGAGCGATGTAGCGAGGTGTGCCCGGAACACAGATAAACCCGATCGCAGTTGCACCTGCGTTTTCAATAGCGATCGCTTGATCGGTTTGGGTAATTCCACAAATTTTGACTTGTAATTTCATGGTTGGACAGGTTGCTCTTTCTTGAATTCATAGCTTATCAAGAAGTCGCAGTTGTTAAAGCAGAAACATCTGAGCTAGGCAGAAAAAGTGTTCTCCTTGAAGCATCGACATCTTCCATCAAAACTCAATGAATGTTAGATGAAAACACGCTTAGGCACGCAAGCGATAGCCCACACCTCGGACGGTTTCAAACAATTCGCCCCCAAGCTTTTTTCGCAAATAACCCACATACACATCTAAGATATTGGAACCAGGATCGTAGTCATAGCCCCAAACACGATCGAGTAATTGCTGGCGGCTTAACACTTGACCGGGATGCCGAAAGAACATCTCAGCTAACGTGAACTCACGCGCGGGTAATTCAATCATTTTGCTTCCCACCTGCACTTTGCGCGTTCGCAAATTTAGAACAGCATTTCCGGCACTGAGAATGGTCTCCTCTGGCGCTGCGGTGTTCGTGTGTCCCCGCAGTCTCAGCTTTACCCGGACTAGCAGTTCTTCAAACCGGAAGGGCTTCGTCATATAGTCATCCGCCCCACCTTCTAAGCCTGCAATTTTATCCTGAATATCGTCTCGTGCCGTGAGGATCACAATCGGGATCTGACAGCCTTGTCCGCGCAGTTCTTCTAACACTTCTAGCCCGTCTTTTTCGGGCAATCCTAAATCCAGAATCAACAGATCAAAGTCGCTCTTGACTGCCAAGTTCAGCACATCGCTTGCTGTGGATGCGATCGTCGTGGTAAATCCATTCGCACGTAAGCCTTTTTCAATGAATGCTGCAATTCTCGGTTCATCTTCTGCAATTAAAATTTGCATGAGCATTACTTCTCCTCGATTTGAAGGGGAATGACGATCGCAAAGGTTGCCCCTTGCCCCGGTTGGCTCCGAACCGTGACTTCGCCACCGTGCGCTTCGGCGATCGATTTGACAATAGATAATCCTAGTCCAGATCCTTCCGAGCGCCGCCGACTGTTCGCAGCACGGGCGAAACGATTGAAAATCCGGGTTTGATCGCTCAAAGCAATGCCTTCGCCAGTATCGCGTACCCAGAAGTGCACATCCCCTTGCGCGATCGCTAAACCGAGAGTAATCGTGTCACGCGCTTGTGTAAACTGCGTTGCGTTTTGTGCCAGATTCATGATTGCCTGCGTCATGCGCTGGCGATCGAACATCGCTATCCCTGTCGCATTGCCTTCTAGCGCCCAGTTGCGTTCCGCCAATGCCTGTGCTTTTGAGAAGAGTTCTTCAGTAAACCCATCTAGATCAACTGGCTCAACCTGCAAGAAATCCGGACGCTCTGATTTGGCTAACAGAATTAAATCATTCACCAGTCGCGTCATTCGATCCAATTCGTCTCTCACCACTGCCAGCGTTTCCTGCTGTTCGATTGGATCGTCGCTGATGAGTTCCAAATGCCCTTGGATAATCGTGATCGGAGTACGGAGTTCGTGCCCCGCATCATTAATCAAGTTGCGCTGACTGATAAAGGATGCCTCTAGCCGATCCATCATGGCATTAAACGAATGTGCTAAGTCTGCAATTTGTCCTGTACCTTGCACTTCTAAGCGCTGATTTAGATCGGATTCGCTAATTCTGCGAGTGGCATAACTCAACGACTGTAGGGGCGATAAGACTTGCTCTGATGCTAACCACGCGAGCAGCAATGCTAGTAGCAGCAATGCCGCAACGACCCTAACCACGACACCCACCGCCTCAATGGTCTCTGCCTCCTCTCCACGAGTTGTATGAGCAATAACCAGTACTCCCAGAGTTTGACCTCGCACCTTTACAGGTTCAAGCATATAAACAACGTCTCCGCTCTTGGGATCATTGATCGAGAATCTTCCTTGCGTCGCTGTCGTCTGTTGTTTCCACTGTTTCATGAGCGCGGAATCACTTTTGAAAATAGTGGGTCTAGCCCTAGGGCTTGATTGGTAAAATCTCCCCTCCACAAACGTGAGCAGGAAGATATCATCTTCTACAATTTGCCGTGCTAAGTACGCATCAAAAAAATCAATTAACTCTTCTTTGGAATAAGGAGTTTGAAACCGCTTGTCGTTCTTAATTAGCTCTGGGTCGTCTACTTCGACGTTATGCTCATCCAACAGTTCCCCCTCTAGCAAATTTTTGAAGACCTCAATTTTTTCACTCACGTCCTGGCTGACCCGTTGATCAATTGCGATCGCCAGAAGATAGCGAAAGGCGGGAATCGAAACTAAAAAAATAAATAGCAGGATCGCGGTGTACCAAAACAAGATGCGAGTCCGGGCAGCCCAAAACAGTTTTTGCCCCAAAAATTGCCTGATGGTCGAGTGAGGATTCTTCGATATCACTGTCGGGACTCGTCGCTTCGTTGAGTCAGACGTAGAGGAGCCTTTAAATTCCATAGCTTTATCGATTTTGAGGGGCTTGGCAGCTTGGTTCTCAAGATTCAATCGTTTCACGAAAACAGCTTCATGAGAATCTTCTCATCCATTTCTCACAGAAGGCTCATGACACAAGGGTGAACGCCACGTTAATTTACGGTTAATGAAGGTTTTACCTTTGGTTATTTTTTGTCATCTCTGCTCGATTCATGCTGAGAGAGTATCCCCCTTACCCATCGATAAAACGAATCTTACAAGCATCAGTGCAACCCATCGTTATTCAATTTTATGACATCACATGCTTGGTCACAGTTTTCTCAGCGATCCGTTCCACTCCGCATTGCGCTTTACTCCCATGACACGATGGGACTCGGGCACAAGCGCCGCAATTTGCTGATTGCTCAGACACTGGCTCAATCACTCCCGCAAGCCTCGATTCTCCTGATCAGTGGAATGGAAGAAGGGCACAGTACCAGTCTCCCACCGAATATCGATTATTTGTCATTGCCTGCTTTGCACAAGGATGGCGAGGGACAGTACCAACCCCGCCGTTTAGAGATGCCGCTGCAAGCCTTAATTGCAATGCGATCGCAGGTGATTCAAGCCGCGCTCAAAGCCTTTGCACCGGATTTGTTGATTGTGGATAACGTGCCACGCGGAGCGGTGCGAGAACTCAATCCGACCCTAGAGTACTTGCGATCTCAGGGTCAAACCCGCATGGTGTTAGGACTACGGGATGTGTTGGATGAGCCGAGGATCGTCCAACGAGAATGGCAGCGTGCCTCAAACGAAGAAGCGATCGCGCGATACTATGATGCCGTTTGGGTTTACGGTGATCCAGCCGTATTTGATCTCACCCAGGAATATCGTTTTTCGCGAACGGTTGCCAATAAAATTTGCTACGTGGGTTATTTCGATCAGCGTCAACGCTTGCAGTATCTTGCATCACCCGAAACGGTTATCAATGATCTGGGTTTGCCAGGGGGAAAATTAGCGCTCTGTTTGGTGGGGGGCGGACAGGATGGTGCAGCATTGGCGCAGCACTTCGCTCAAGCAACTTTTCCGCCGGATACAAATGGCGTGATTTTAACAGGTCCGTTTATGTCAGCTAGCGATCGACAACTTCTCCAAACGTACGCGGCACCTCATCCTCGTTTACGGATCGTAGAGTATCTCGAAGAACCCACTCAACTATTGCAGCAGGCGGATTCTGTCGTTTCGATGGGCGGCTATAATACGACCTGCGAATTGCTGTCGTTTGGCAAGCGATCGCTGATTGTGCCGCGCGTCAAGCCCCGATTGGAACAATGGATTCGAGCAAAACGGTTACAAGACCTAGGTTGGATTGATGTGTTGCATCCAGATCATCTCAGTCCAACAGCCCTGACCAATTGGTTAGCGCATCAGCCGACAACACCCGCAACATCGCGATCGCCGATTGATCTCAATGGCTTAAATCGGTTGCCCGAATTCGTGATGGCTGTCTTAACCCAATCAGCATTGCCCGCATCTGCTTATTGTGCCTCATAGTAGAAAATGAATACTTGCCGTTCTGTTCCCGATTCTGCAAAAGTCGCATATGTCTTGAAGCGCTACCCGCGCTATTCTGAAACCTTTGTTGTTTCGGAGATTCTCGCCCATGAAGCGGCTGGATTAGACTTACAAATTTTTGCACTCTATCCACCCGTTGATGGATACTTTCAGGACATCATTGCTCAAGTGCGATCGCGGGTCACTTACCTGTTTGCATACGATCTAACAGGCATTGCTTTGTGGACTCAGTTCAACGATGCGAGTAGAATCCTACCGAATTTTTGGCAAAAACTAGAAGTTGCCCAAGAAGAAGAGGTCAATCATGTTTACAGGGCGGTGCAGCTTGCCTGCATCGTTCGGCAACAAGGCTTTACGCATCTACACGCACATTTTGCGACCTCTGCCACGATCGTGGCGCGATTAGCAAGTTACTTTGCCGAAATTCCTTACTCTTTCACGACTCATGCGAAAGATATCTTTCACAACAGTGTGATTCCCACCAAGTATCAGCAACTCTTGAACGATGCTGATGCTGTCGTGACAGTGAGTGATTACAACCTCAACTATCTTCAGCAAACCTACGGTTCTGCCGCAAGCCGAGTGCAGCGAATTTACAATGGACTCGATTTACAGCGCTTTCCGTTTGCGGCTCCCTACCCGCGCAACCCTAAGATTCTGGCAGTCGGACGCTTGATCGAGAAAAAGGGCTTTGCAGTACTGATTGAGGCGTGCAAAATTCTCGTCGATCGCCGGATCTCCTTTACCTGCGACATTATCGGCACAGGCGAAGAAGAAGCGAATTTACAGCGTCAAATTCTCCAGTCCGGGGTGCAAGACCAAGTTAAACTCTTAGGCCCACGTCCGCAAGGTGAACTAGTGCAGCACGTGCAATCCGCAGCGATGTTAGTGGCTCCCTGTGTCGTTGGCAGGGATAGTAATCAAGATGGTTTACCGACTGTGTTACTCGAAGCAATGGCACTGGGTACGCCTTGTATTTCTACGGATGTGGCAGGAATTCCAGAAGTAGTGCGTCACGAAAAGACCGGATTAAGCGTTCCCCAGCATGACGCGATCGCGCTTGCGGATGCGATCGCGCATTTGCTACAAAACCCGAAATTCGGGGTGCAACTTGCAACACAAGCGAGACAACTGATTGAGCAAGAATTTGATATTCATCGCAATGCGGCTCAGTTACGAACCTTGTTTCGAGCCGCGATCTCAGTAAATCCGATTGTGACGTAGGAGGAATGACAATGCGAATTGCCTATGTTTGTGCTGATCCAGGCATTCCCGTATTTGGGTGTAAAGGGTGTTCGATTCATGTACAAGAAGTGATTCGAGCACTGCTGCAACAAGGACATCAAGTAGAACTATTTGCAATGCGCTGGGGCGGAGAACCTCCAGCAGATTTTGCTGCTGTTCCTTGCCACACCTTGCCTACATTACCGAGAGCGGTGAGTCAAGCTGCCGTAGAACCGCGCCAAACCGGACAACGCGAACTGACCTTACTCTCTCTCAATCTGGAGCTACGACTGGCATTAGAGCAAGCAGAACCGTTTGATGCCGTCTATGAGCGCTACTCGTTGTGGAGCTTTACTGGCATGGAATATGCTCGCAGTCATAGCATTCCGGCAGTATTGGAGGTCAATGCCCCTTTAATTCAAGAACAAGCGACTCATCGAGGCTTAGTCCATCGCGAAAGTGCAGAAGCAGTTGCACAACGAGTATTTCGCGCCGCTCATGTCATTGTTGCAGTTTCCCAAGGAGTTGCGAACTATCTCAAGCACTATCGGGAAACTCAGGGAAAGGTGCAGGTTATTCCGAATGGTGTGAATCCTGACCGGTTCACGAAGCCGCAAGTTCCGACTCAACCGAGCGACGATTTTACGATCGGCTTTGTCGGCACCATGAAACCTTGGCATGGGTTGCCCACCTTAGTCGAAGCTTTTGTTCAGTTTTACGATGAGTTTCCTCGAACGCGACTTTTGATCGTGGGAGACGGCCCTGAACGTGCTGGTTTAGAAGCAGATCTACTCGATCGCAATATCCACACAGCCGTGCAGTTCACAGGCAAGGTTGCTCCAACCGAAATTCCAGGACTGCTAGCATCAATGCAAGTTGCCGTCGCCCCTTATCCTGACTATCCTGATTTTTATTTCTCGCCGCTCAAGGTGTATGAGTATATGGCTGCCGGATTACCTGTCGTTGCCAGCCGGATTGGAGAAATCCAGACATTGATTCAATCTGATGTCAATGGGCTGCTGTATGAGCCAGGGAATCAGGTGCAGTTAGCCCAACAGTTCGCTGAACTCTATCAATCTCCATCATTACGTCTGCAACTAGGACAACGAGCACGAGCAACTGTTCTGCGAGAGCATACTTGGGAACGAGTAGCACAGCAGATCGTCGGCTTCATGCAGCAAACGGTTTCAACGCTGGAGGTTGCTTGATGAATCCTGCTCAACAGCTTCAAGTGGTGATTCCGGGCATCGGGCGAATCCTGAAACGGTTTTCGCCTTACATTCGCAAGCAGCAATCTTTGATCACACTCTCGATGCTGGCATTGTTTGGCGAAATTGCGCTGCGATTGCTAGAACCATTGCCGCTCAAGTTCATTTTTGATGAGCTTTTTGTTCAACAAGCAGGTGGAGCCGTTTTGCATCCTGTGCCGTTGATTGGGGCTTTAGATACGCGATCGCTGTTGTTGCTTTGCGCGATCGCAATCGTGGCACTCGCTGGAATAAGAGGTATCGCTGCCTATTGGAGCACGGTGGGATTTGCATTAGCAGGAAATCGGGTGCTCACTGAAATTCGCAGTGTGCTTTATACCCATTTGCAAACGCTCTCTTTATCGTTCTACAGTCGTACGCGCAGTGGAGACTTAACCCTTCGGGTGATCAGTGATGTAGCCGTGCTTCAAGAGGTCGTTGTTACAGCATTGCTGCCCCTGCTCGCGAACTGCCTGATTCTTTTAGGCATGGTAGGCGTAATGTTTTGGCTGAATGCACAACTCGCGATACTAGGGCTAACCTTATTGCCGATCTTCTGGTTTTCTACCTTTCGGCTCACCCAACGCATTCGTGCTGTCTCCAAACAGCAGCGGCAACGAGAAGGATCTATGGCAGCGACCGCCGCCGAGTCCATCGGAGCCATCAAATTAGTTCAAGCATTATCGTTACAAGATAAATTTACGACAGTCTTCACGCATCAAAATCAGAAAAGCTTGAAAGAAGGCGTGAAGGCAAAGCGCTTATCGGCTCAACTAGAACGTACGGTAGAAGTGCTTCTGGCGACAGCAACCGCGCTTGTGCTATGGCGTGGAGCAGAATTAGTATTGAGGAACGCGCTGACTCCGGGAGATCTGCTTGTATTTCTCACTTATCTGAAAAATGCCTTTAAGCCCGTGCGCGACTTTGCCAAGTATATTGGACGATTGGCAAAAGCTTCTGCCGCTGGCGATCGCATTCTCGATCTGCTGGATCAAGCCCCAGACATCTACGACTTGCCCGAAGCAAAACCAGCCCCTCGATTGGCTGGAGCCGTTCAGTTTGACAACGTGAGCTTTGCGTATGAGCCAGGCTATTCGGTTCTACAAGACATTAGTTTTACAGTGAAACCGGGTCAGCGCGTTGCAATTGTAGGCTATTCTGGCAGTGGCAAATCGACGTTAACAACATTATTACTACGCCTCTACGAACCGGATCAAGGCACAGTTTTGATTGATAATCAAGACATTCGCCGTTATACCCTGGAGTCTTTGCGCACTCAGATGAGTGTTGTCTTGCAAGATAGTTTACTCTTTGCTGCTAGTGTTTGGGATAACATTGCTTATGGGGCATCGACAGCCACCGAAGCCGATGTGATCGCGGCTGCTAAACTTGCAAATGCCCATGAGTTTATTCTGAACTTGCCCCAAGGCTATGACACGATTTTGGGCGAACGGGGTGTAACACTATCGGGTGGACAACGCCAGCGGCTCTCGATCGCACGAGCCGCCATTCGTCAGGCTCCGATTTTGATTTTAGATGAACCGACGACGGGCTTAGATAAAGCAAACGAGCAAGAAGTAATCGATGCCTTAGAACGTTTGTCAGTTGGACGCACGACCTTTTTGATTGTGCATGATTTAGAACTTGCTGCCCGTGCTGATTTTATTTTTTACATGGAGCGAGGGCGATTAGTCGAACGAGGAACCCATGAAGCCTTAATGCAACTCAACGATCGCTACGCTGCTCTTTATCGACTGCAAGCAACTGAACGACAGTATGCTGCTGCATCTAACCTTGAGTGTTCGATTTAGTGTTCAATTTAGGTTTTGTCTGTTATGTCGATCGCGATTCAAGACCCATTCCACATTCTTGCTGATCCAAAGTTGAGTTTTTTAGCGACTGCATTTGATCCAGTACAAGTCCAACAGCAATTCCAAACTCAGCTTTTCTACCGCTCAGAGCGGCTTAAAGCAATAGAGATACAAGCGATTCGCGTGATTCGCTACAAACCTCAACGACGCTGTTTGATTGAGTACGATGTCTTAATCGAGCATGCAGGTGAGGTACGATCTATGACCTGGATCGCGAAAGTACGATCGAAAAAACTCGATCGATCCTGCTACCGATTGCAGCAACTCCTCTGGGATCACGGATTTGGACAGGATAGTACCGATGGGATTTCTGTGCCAGAGCCGATCGGGGTGGTTCCTCAATGGCGGATGTGGCTTCAGTGCAAAGTCCCTGGCATTCTAGCAACTGAGGTCATCTCAACAGCGGCAGGAACAGAACTTGCAAAAGGGATTGCAGATGCAGCACACAAACTCCATCGCGCTTGGATTCTGCCGAAACGTTGTCATGGCATTGAGGAAGAAATGGCGATTTTGCACGATCGCTTATCTCGAGTCATCGTGCAATACCCTCACTGGCAAACCCGGCTAGAACAAGTTTTAGCTCAATGCGATCGCTTAGCCAGTTCAATTTCATCGAATTTGATCTGCGGCATTCATCGCGATTTTTACCCGGATCAAGTGCTAGTCGATGGGTCACGGCTCTATTTGCTAGATTTTGATCTATTTGCAGGCGGTGACACAGAGCTTGATATTGGCAATTTCAATGGACATCTCATTGAACAAAGCTTGCGTTTATTGGGTGATCCGAATGCTCTAGCAACTCAGCAAGCTGCACTTAGCGATCGCTTTATTCAGATTAGCGGTGAAGCAACTCATCATGCGATCGAAGTGTATACTACTCTGACGTTAGTCCGGCATATCTACCTCAGTACGCAATTTCCGGAACGTCAGCCTTTTACAGAAGCGATTTTGGAACACTGCGAGCATCGATTGAAGCAACCGTCTTTGGTGCTGAGATAATCGCCCTCAGGTTGAAGGTCGCATCGATTGAATCTTGGACTGTCTATGACTCATACCAAATTGAAAAATGTTTGCGACCAATGCCTTGTGAATGGAATTCGCTAGGACATCAAGTGTCGCGATCAAAAATTGATTGGGTATCAGTTTCTTCGCTTTGGCATAATGGTGGCAGAAATAGCTTTAGGAATGTTTCCAACGATCAAACTCGCTCAATCTAAATCTTTCGCTCCTTAATCTCGATGACAATGCCAGCAACGATCCAATTGATGTGGGTACACTCCGCACAACCGTTAGCTTCTGAATCAGGCATTTGAATCAACGACACAGTAAGAATATTAGGAATATTGGCAGTGCTGAATTGTTTCTTTTTCTTGAATCCATAGCTTATCAAGAAGTAGAAGCCGTTAAAGTAGAAACATCTGATCTCGGCGGAGAGATTCTTATGGTTGCGAGTCCCCAATTCTCTTTGAGTCCTGAAGAATATCTCGAATGGGAAGAACGGCAGGAAATTCGCTATGAGTATCTAGAGGGTGAAGTATACGCGATGACAGGCGGAACACTTCCGTACAGTGAAATTGCTGTTAACTTTGTTACTGTGTTAAAAAGCCATTTGCGGGGGCATGGCTGTCGCGTTTTTAGTTCTGACGCAAAACTTAGAATCAGCGAGAAAGGTCCTTTCTTTTATCCTGATGCAACTGTGACTTGCGATGAGCGCGATCGTACTGCATTAAAATTTGCTGAACATCCTTGCGTGATTGCTGAAGTCCTCTTACCCACTACTGAATCTTACGATCGCGGTAAAAAGTTCGCAAAATACCGCCAACTGAAAAGCCTAAAAGAATATGTCTTAATTAGCTCTGATACTATCAATGTTGAGATTTTCCGATTGAATGAGAAAGAGAAATGGGAACTGACTGCTTATGCTGAAGGAGATGAAATTGAGCTGACTAGTCTTGATTACAAATTCCCGATCGAGCTTCTCTACGAAGACATTATGCTAGTTCCTGCTGAGGAGGAAGAATAGCGATCGCTCATACTAGAAGTGCAGGATCTCTAGAACATCATGCTGAAGGAAAAAATAAAGCAAGAGTTAGAGGATGTTTGAAAAGACCATCAAGGGGGTAAAAAAGCTCTCCGGTTATCAGCTGTAAATACATCAAAAACACAGCGCCGATGACAAAGTTTACGATTCGGCTTTATAGGAATAGTTAGTAGCACAATCGAAGTCATTGCTTCTGAATCCGCAGACAGGTTGTCTACTAGGAAAGTACTGCGATTGTTCAAGTGCCGTAGTGCTATTGAGCCTGTGATTGGACAGAGCAAAGGCGGCTACTGTTGCTGTACTGAATTCTTGAATCGATAATTCAGTAAATTTGCCGTTTCATGCGTTTAGCGAAACTGCATCCAAGTCGATTGAACTATAGATAATACTTATCATATTGTGAAGATTATATTTGAAGAGTGCCTAGACACCGTAAATCTATTGAGTTATGGTCTTAAGTATGTTTTTAGATTACGTAAAAATAATTAGAAATTTCAAGCGTTATGCGAGAGCCACCTTCAACCGTTCAGGCGATATACGATAAAAGTGCGCCTAGTTGGGTCAGACATGAGCCGACGATTCTCTCGGACTTTACCGCTCGTCCACCAACCTTGGATTTTTGCGGGAACGTTACTGGAAAGCGAGTTCTGGATTTAGGGTGTGGAGAAGGATACTGTGCGCGACAACTCAAAGAACGAGGAGCAGCATCCGTTTTCGGCATTGATATTTCTCCAGAGATGATTGAGCGCGCCCAAATTCAAGAGCGCCAATCTCCTCTAGGTATTCAGTATCAGGCTGGTAGCGCAACTGACCTAAAAGCATTAAAGACAGAGAGCTTTGACCTAGCGGTTGCAGTCTTTTTGTTTAACTATCTTTCGATCGATGAAATGCTCTGTGTGATGCAAGAAGTTCATCGGTTACTGATTGTCGGGGGAGATTTTATCTTTGTCGTTCCCCATCCGATGCTAGCATTCACTCACCGTCAGTCTGCGCCATTCTACTTCGACTCCGAATCTCAAGGATACTTCTCAGGACGCGACCATGCTTTCAGTGGCAAGATTTGGCGGCGCGATGGAATTGCATTAGATGTGCGTAGTTTTCATAAAGTCTTCTCAGACTACCTTACAGCCCTAAAAACGGCTGGATTCACAGCCATGCCTGAACTGCAAGAACTCACCGTTACGCCTGAGTTACTTGAGCTAGATTCGTCTTTCTTTGAGCCTGTTGTTGATATTCCGCTCCACTTACTGATGCGAGTGACCCGTTCATCATAACTTCCATGATTCAATCCTTAACTAAGGCTCAGAACCAGGTCGATCTCATCCGTGATCAGGACTGGACAAGAGCCGATATGCTGCGATCGTCTCAATGGCAACTGACAATTCCGGCAGTCGTTTTCCAAGAATTTCATCGGGCATCTGCAGATCCGTCTGCTGGTTTGCAACACCTCGATCAGCTTGCCCGCACCATTCAAAAAGAACTGTTTGATGGGAGTGGCATCGTCTTGCTGCGGGGCGTTCCCCTCAATTTTAGTGAGTTGGTCTGCCGCAACTTCTACCTGGCATTGGGTCAACGAATTGGTAAACCCATCGATCGCTATGGTCTGGTTTATGACGTAACAGATTTGGGGCGATCGTATCAAACTAGCCGAATTCCTATTTCTCAGACGAATGCCGAAACGTCTTTTCACACTGACAGCAGCGCGATCGATTGTTTGCCAGATGTTGTGGGTTTGATGTGTCTTCGTCCTGCGCTATCGGGTGGAGAGTCGCAAGTGGTGAGTGTCCCTGCTGTTTATCAGCGCCTAGCAGCAAGTGATCCGAAGGCAATATCGCTTCTTCATCAGGACTACATTCGCGATATTGTTACCCCAGGATCTGCGTTTTCGTTAGAAAACTTACGAAAAAACCAGTTTCCTATCTTTTCTCACCAAGGACGGCGCGGTTTAACGTTTCGCTATATGCGCTATTGGATTGAGCGGGGTCATCAAAAAGCAGGAGCTTTACTGGATGCAGCGCAGACGGCAGCATTCGATGCGCTCGATCGCACTTTATGCGCTGAAGATCTGGTTCTGCAATTTAAGCTCGAAGCGCGAGACATCCTGTGGGTCAACAACTTCAAAGTGGCTCACAACCGAACGAACTATCAAGATTATGCTGAGCCTGATCAGAAACGTTTATTGCTACGGATGTGGCTCGAACAAGTTTGAATCCGATTCTGTTTCCGTTTGATTGATCAGTTTTGTAAGTATGCTTTGTCCTTGTTTCATTCATCTAGATCTCCCTAACCCCTATGCACAATGCTCTTCCCCCGTTCAAGCGAACGATCCTGAAATTCAATCGTGAAGTTGGGCAATCGGTTGTTTCGATTCGACAAGATTTAGCATCCGTAGAGTCTGGGGCATGTGAGCCACCAAGCACTCCTGCTGAGGCTAGAATGGCGCTCAATCAATTCATGCAGTCGCATCCGTTCTGGCAGAACTCGCTCTTTCAAGCTTGTCGCTCCGGTAGCCTCTCTCAATCAGATTTTCAACTGATCTTTGCCCAATACTCGCTCTACTCTCAAAATTTCACGCGCTACCTTGCCGGGCTAATGGCAAATATGGAGTTCGATGCGTTGCGGGTCAAACTGATTGATAATCTTTGGGAAGAGAGCGGTGGAACTAATCCAGACGAGCGGCACACAGAGATTTTTCACCAGTTTCTTCGAGAAGGGTTGAATGTTGATACTTCTCAAATTCAATATTTAGATTCAACGGTTTTGTTCGTCAAAGAGTATCTAGATTTTTGTTTGCGATCGTCTGCCTCCTTAAGCAGCGCATTTCTTTCACTAGGAACAGAAGCGATTGTGCCTCGAATGTACGGCATCTTTGTAGAAGGTCTGCTAAAAGCGGGTATTCCAGAAACACATCTTTATTTCTTTAAGCTTCATATGGAGGTGGACGATGCCCATGCAGAGACACTTGAGGAAATTATGATGGCTTATTCGGACAAACCCTACTGGTTTATTCAGTGTCAGCAGTCGATCGACTTTGCTTTGTCGTTGCGAATGCGATTTTTCGAGCAACTTTACCTGTATATTTCTTGAACTTTGCGGTGCAGTACGTTCAGACCTAGGGCAGGTACTATTACCTTCACAAAGTAGTGCTAGGTCGAGGTGTTTTACTATCTTGAGAGCAATGTTCGCGATCGTGCGTGGACGCGAGGTTTTGATCTCGATCAGTGGAACGAGTGAATTGCGATATCCTTGAAGGAATCACCTCAGTTCTCACCCATCGGATAGATGTTACAGAGTCGCCAGGAGAATAATTCTCTTTACATTACCCTCGCGATCGCGTTTGCGATTGCCGCTACGCTGTTATATCCTGGACTCGCCCAGAACTTGCTGACCGCTGCTGGATTTATTCCTCACGGTCACTGTTATTTGTGGAAACCAGAATTAGTTTGGCTCCATGTTGCGACCGATACGATTATTGGGATCTGCTACGTCGCGATTTCGGCGACGCTTGCGTATCTCGTGTATCGAACCCGCCGAGAAATTCCCTTTCATTGGATCTTTCTCGTTTTTGGTGCATTTATCGTCGCCTGTGGTGCAACCCATTTCATGGAGGTCGTCACACTCTGGAATCCGATGTATTGGCTATCAGGTGATATCAAACTGCTGACAGCACTCGCTTCAATCTCTGCTGCACTGACGTTACCCCCACTTGTTCCCAGAGTCGAAAACCTGCTGAAAACGCTGAAACTGGCTGAGGAGCGACGGCAACAGTTAGAAGTCGCACAGCAAAATAATGCTGCTCAAACTTGGCTCAAGTCGAATGTGGCAGAACTGAGCCAGAGACTGCAAGGGCAACGAGATCTAACCAGTACTGCGGCAAGCGTGCTTTCTCATTTCTGTTCTCTGGTAGAAGCGCAACAAGGCGTATTCTACTGGCTCGAGCAAGACTCAGGCGTGCCTGTGCTGAAATTAGTTGGCAGCTATGCAAGTCAAGCCTCAGCACAACTCAAACCCCAGCTTCAACTGGGAGAAGGGCTAATTGGGCAATGTGCGATCGATAAGAAATCTTTACTGCTGAGTGATATTCCCAGTGATTATCTTCAAATTAGTTCCGGCTTAGGCAATGCCTCTCCTCGGCAACTGATTGTTCTGCCTGTGTTGTTTGAGTCTGAAGTAGTCGCAGTGATTGAGCTTGCTTCATTTCAGCCGTTTAGTGAAATTTCGCTGACTTTTCTTGATGAGGCAAGTAAGATTTTGGGCGTCGTGCTGACAACGATCGCGGCAACTGCTCGGACAACAGAATTACTCGCACAGTCTCAAGCGCTGACGCAAGAGCTACAACGCCAGCAAACTGAGCTTCAAGATACGAATTGCCGATTAGAAGAACAAGCAGAAGAACTGAAAGTCTCTGAAGCTCAGTTACGCGAGCAGCAAGAAGAATTACAGCAGACCAATGAACAGTTGCAAGAGTTGAATGTAGAGCTAGAAGAGAAAGCGGCACAACTTGCACTCAGTTCACGCTATAAATCTGAATTTCTCGCCAACATGTCGCATGAGCTACGAACTCCGCTCAATAGTTTATTGATTCTGGCAAATTTGCTCAGCGAGAACCGCGATGGTAATTTGACAGCAAAACAAGTTGAATATAGCCAAACCATTTATGCGGCGGGCAATGATTTGCTCGATCTGATCAACGATATTTTAGACCTTGCCAAAATTGAATCGGGTAAATTGTCGATCGAGCTACAACCCATCTCATTCCCCAATTTGAAGATAGCCCTCGAACAAATCTTTCAGCAGGTCGCTTTGAGTAAAGGATTAGACTTTACGATCGCGCTCGATCCGCACCTGCCAACCAACTTTACGACCGATCCAAAACGCCTTCAACAAATTCTCAGAAATCTATTATCGAATGCTTTTAAGTTTACTCAACGAGGCAGCATTGAGATCAGCATAGCGGCTGAATCCTCTGAGATTGCATTCTCAGTAAAAGATACCGGAATTGGGATTCCGGCTCATAAGCAGACTGCGATTTTCGAGGCATTTCAGCAAGCCGATGGAACGACCAGTCGTAAGTATGGTGGGACAGGATTAGGACTGTCGATTAGTCGAGAACTCGCCATGCTTTTGGGGGGAAGATTGACGGTTACGAGTCAAGAAAATCAGGGCAGTACGTTTACGCTCTATTTGCCGATTGTTGAAACGGTGCAGCCTGCGATCGTGCCTGAGACCAGTGAGCGTTCTATGACTAGGGTCGTTGCAGACGATCTCGCATCACTGCAACCGGAGGATGCTGTTTTGCTGATTGTTGAAGATGACTTAAACTTTGCCTACAGCTTGCTAGAAATCGCTCATCAACAAGGCTTTAAGGGGCTAATTGCGACGCAAAGTGATAGAGCGCTTGAACTTTTACGACAGTTTCAACCTGTGGCAATGATGCTGGATGTCTACCTGCCGGATGGCAACGGATTGAGTATCTTAAACTACTTGAGATCAAATCCTCAACATGATCTGCCTGTCTATGTGCTGTCAGGAGATGACTATTTAGAGCGCAGTTTACAGCTTGGTGCGATCGCATATTTGCAAAAACCCGCTACGCTAACTGCACTGAATGAGGCTTTTTCGATCCTCAAACAGTTTTTAGCTGATCGAGTCAAGCAGCTTTTAATCATTGAGGACGATCCAACGCAGGCTGAAAGTCTATGTGAATTGCTCAAACAGGATCAGGTACAAATTGCGATCGCCCGATCCGGAGTACAAGCTTTAGAAATGCTGCAATCGACAGAATTTGATTGTGCTGTTTTAGACTTAATGCTGCCGGATCGAGACGGATTTGAGTTACTTGAAGACATCAAAACTCATTATCCAACCTTGGCAATTGTTGTCTATACCGCAAAAGAATTGACGCTTGAAGAAGAAGCTCGACTGAAGCGACTCGCCGAAACCATCATTATCAAAGATGCGCGATCGCCCGAGCGCTTGTCTGATGAAATGATGCTCTTTCTCCATCAAGTTCAACTCAAATCAGTTCAATCTCAATCGTTCACTCAGTCATTGCAGCCCTCTGATGCAATTCTGGTTGGAAAAAAAGTCTTAATTGTCGATGATGATGTCCGCAATATTTTTGCGATTACGAGTCTGCTAGAAGAATATGACATGGAAGTCCTCTATGCAGAGAATGGTCGGACTGGGCTGCAAGTCTTGAATCAGAATCCAGACATCCATCTTGTATTGATGGATATTATGATGCCAGAAATGGATGGGTACGATGCGACTCGTGCAATTCGAGCACAACCCCGCTTCAAATCGCTGCCCATCATTGCCCTGACGGCAAAGGCAATGAAAGACGATCGAGAACAATGTTTAGCAGCAGGCGCGTCAGATTACATTACAAAGCCGCTCAATTTAGATCAACTGATCTCGCTCTTGCGGGTTTGGCTATCGACTTAAGGTGCTGTATTCACGGGTGTCGTTGACCCAAGCTGTAACGCATAGAGATTGGCATAGATCCCTTGCTGGTCTAGTAATTCTTGATGGGTTCCATGTTCTACAATCTGTCCACCTTGTACGACCAGCACTTGATCTGCTTGAGTCACTGTACTGAGTCGATGAGCAATTACAAAACTCGTTCGATTTTGCAATAACCGAGCGATCGCATCTTGTACCAGTGCCTCAGTCCGCGTATCAATGCTACTGGTTGCTTCGTCTAAAATCAAAATCCGAGGCTGAATCAACACAGCACGCGCAATACTAATCAACTGGCGTTGACCTTGACTGAGCATTGCTCCTCGCTCACCGAGATAGGTCGAATACCCTTTGGGTAAGGTAGTAATCAGTTCATGCACATTGGCAATCTGGGCGGCAGATTCAATCTCAGCGTGAGTGGCATCTGGACGACCAAACGCAATATTTTCGGCAACCGTGCCGCTAAACAAGACCGTATCTTGTAAAACAATGCCAATCTGACGACGTAAACTCGCTTGAGTCACTGATCGAACATCAATTCCATCAATCAGCACTGCTCCCTCGGTCACATCATAGAAGCGCAGAATTAAATTAATGATGGTACTTTTTCCCGCTCCAGTCGCACCGACGAGCGCGATCGTTTGTCCAGGTTTTGCTAGCAAGTTCACTTGATTCAAAACGCGCTGGTTAGGCGTGTAGCCAAAAGCAACATTCTGGAATTTGACCTCACCTTGAATCGGGGGCATCTCGATCGCATTCGGTGCATCGTTTAACTGCGAGGGTTCATCCAGTAAACTAAAAATTCGTTCCAGTCCTGCTAAAGCCGATTGTGCCTGAGTATAAAACTGGCTCAAAATCTGAATCGGTCTGAAGAACTGCTGCACATAAATCAAGAATGCCGTGACGACTCCAACAGTTGCTTGCCCGCTGACGGCTAAATACCCACCATAGGCAAGGACACCCGCAGTTGCTAGAGTATTGAGAAAATCGATCGAAGGTAAAAATGCAGCCGTAATCGCAACAGCTTCAATATTGGCATCGCGATTTGCCGCATTCAATTGATCAAATTCGTCAATATTCAACTGCACCCGGTTAAATGCTTGCGCTTCCCGGACACTTCCAATATCTTCTTCGAGCTTGGTTGAGAGTTCCCCGATCGTTTTACGTGTAACTCGAAATCGCGATCGCGCCCATCGTGAAAAGAGCGCAGTCGTGAGAATCATCAACGGCACAACAAAATTGCTAACTAATCCAAGCTGAAGATTGATTGACAACATCGCAATGATAATGCCGATCAAACTAAACAAATTCCCCAACATTTGCGCGATCGTTTGACCAAAGGCTTGGTTGACGGTACTTACATCATTGAGCAACCGACTCATCAAATCGCCTGCTTCACTGCGATCGAAATAGCTCAAGGGTAAGCTTTGTACCTTAGTAAAAATATCTTGCCTCAATTGCGCAAGAACATGCTGCACAATCCAACCGACCCGGACAATCTGCTCCCGAATGGCTTGGATACCGAGCACGTAAATCGTAGTCAAGGCGAGTAAAGCGAGAAGTAACCCTTGCAGATTGCCCTGTGCAATTAAATGATCGATCGACCATCCAATAAAGAATGGTCCAACAGCTTGAGATGCAGCACCAATCAATACGCACAATAATGCGATCGGAACTTGTTTTCGATAGGGTCGAACATACCGTAAAAATCGCCGCAGTGTAGACACTTGGCGGGTAGACTTTTCGGTTGCTCCAAAAGCACTGCTCATGTTGGTTTCACCTGAGATTCTAAAATCGCGCTGTACAATGGGCTGTTTCGCATGAGTTCTTCATGGGTTCCCTGTGCGACGAGCAACCCTTGATCCATTAGTAAAATACGATCGGCATTGCGAACGGTTGTAATCCGCTGCGCGATGACAAAGGCAGTACAAGTTTTTTGCTCCATCAAATCATCGAGTGCTGTTTGAATCTGTGTAGCAGTTTTCGCATCGACGGCGGAAGTACTATCATCGAGAATCAGAATGTGATAGTTGGTGAGTAACGTGCGAGCGATCGCAATTCGCTGGCGCTGTCCTCCGGATAATCCAACTCCCCGCTCGCCCACTACCGTGTCATAGCCTTCTGGAAGCTCTGAAATAAAGTCATGAATTTGGGCTGTTTTCGCTGCTTCAATGATTTCTGCAAGGGTCGCATCCGGCTTTGCATACGCAATATTTTCTCGCAATGTCCCTGAGAACAAAGTTGTTTCTTGAAACACAATGCCAATGTGCGATCGCAGACTCATCAGGTTAAATTCTCGAACATCATGCCCATCAATGCGGACTGCACCTTCGGTTGGATCATAGAATCGAGGGAGCAAATTGACGATCGTGCTTTTTCCTGATCCAGTCATGCCGAGAATTGCAATCAATTCGTTCGGCTTCGTCTCAAAAGAAACATTTTTCAAGGCTTCGACTGTTGCGCCTGGATAGCGAAATGACACATTCTCAAATGTAATCCTGCCCCCACAAGTCCGAAACGGAATCGCATTCGGTCGATCGCGAATTTCGACTTCTGCATCCAGCACTTCATAGACGCGTTGGGCAGAAGCTGCGGCTTGAGCGATCGCAGGTGCAGCAAATCCAATCAGTAAAATCGGTTGAAGAATGAAGAGTAGGTATGAATTAAACGCAACGAGTTCACCGATAGAAAATTGTTGCCGAATCACCTGTGCGCCGCCATAGCCAATCACCACAACTGTAATCAAATTGCTGAGCAGAAAAATGATTGGAAACGTGTTCCGAATCGCATACAGCGTTTTCATGCTGACTGCAATCAGTTCATTGTTCAATGCAGTGTAGCGAGTTGCCTCTTGGGACTCCCGCACAAAAGCTTTGACAGCCCGCACACCGATTAGATTTTCTTGCAGAACAGCATTGAGGTCGCCGAGTTGCTCTTGGACTCGCTGAAACACACTGCCATTCCGAGTGAAAAACCGCGTCAATATCCAAGCCGCGATCGGCAAAACTGCGAGCGTCATCAGCGCTAATTGCCAATTCATAATCAGCAAAATCGTTGAAATCGTCACCAGTGTGATGACGGCTCCAATGACTTGAATCAAGCTTGTGCCAATAAACGACCGAATCTGCTCGATGTCGCTCGTCGCACGAGTCAGCAGTTGTGAGGTTTGCGCGCGATCGTGATAGCTAAAACTCAGCGTTTCCAGCTTAATAAAAAGCTGATTGCGTAGATCATACGCCACGCCTTGTGAAGTCGATTCTGACCAGAATGTTTGCCCAAAGTTAAACAATCCGCGCGCGAGCGCAGCAACGACCATCAGGGCTGCACTTTCCCAGACGACAGTAGAATTCTTCGCAGCAATCCCTTGATCAATTCCCCATCGAAAAATCTGCGGAGTGACCGCTGTTGCGATCGTCAGCAAGATCAGACTTAACACTGCTCCAAGCGCTACGTACCGATGCGATCTTAGACCTTGCAGCACTCGTTGAAGTGCCGCGATCGATGAATTGTCCTGCGATTGAGTCAAGGTAATCCTACTCTTCACTGACTAAATTCAGCGATATTATCATACAGAAGAATTTTGAGTATCTGCTGTAAGGCAGGTGTAACTCCAGAAAGACTAATTTTCGCAAGTGATTTGCCCTTCTAGAATTACATCTGTCTTTGGCTGAGCAATGCCTAAGTCTTAAGGCTGAGGTTGCAATTTTAGCCCCAAGATAGTCTTGAGGCTAAACTCTCTCCACAAAAGAAGAGTTGTTGTACTTTGCCTTAACGAGCAACTATGATCACGCGTGAGTCTTCGTCCGATATTGAACAATCTGCTTCAGACTGGCATCATCTTCCTCCTCCTGAAGTGGTGACTCGGTTGGAAACTCATCCGGATCAGGGATTGCATCCTCTAGCAGTAGAACAGCGTCAGCAAAAATATGGTGCGAATCAATTGACGCAGAAAGCCGGAAAAAACCCGCTCATTTTGCTGCTCGAACAGTTTAATCAGCCGCTGATCTATATCTTGTTAGTTTCTGCTGGAATTACTGCCCTATTGCAAGATTGGGTTGAAACGTGGGTGATTTTAGCAGTAGTTGTGATCAATGCTTTGATTGGGTTTGCTCAGGAATACAAAGCGATCAAAGCCATGCAAGCGCTCGCGCAAACGGCGCAAAGTGATGCTACTGTTATTCGCGGCGGGCAAAAGCAACAAATTCCAGCGACTGAATTAGTTCCAGGTGATCTCGTAACACTTCAATCTGGGAATAAAGTACCAGCAGATTTGCGACTCTTGCAATCGCGCGATCTTCAGATTGATGAATCTGCGCTGACGGGTGAATCTGTTCCGGTTGAAAAGAATACGATCTCACAACTCGATCTCGAAACTGCTTTAGCCGATCGCTTAAATCTTGCCTATGCTTCCACCTTGGTTACGTATGGAACGGCAACGGGAGTCGTGATTGCCACTGGAGATCGAACCGAGATCGGACATATTAACGAACTCATTTCTTCCGCCGATGTCCTCACGACTCCTCTGACTCGTAAAATTAACCAATTCAGTCAGACTTTGATGTATGTCGTCTTGGGAGCATCTGCGATCGCATTTGTGGCAGGTGCACTGCGAGGCTACTCTTTGGACGATAATTTTTTAGGCGTCGTTGCGTTAGCAGTCGCCGCAATTCCTGAAGGATTGCCTGCTGCGGTCACGATCACGTTAGCGATCGGGGTCAATCGCATGGCAAAACGCAATGCCATCATTCGCAAACTCCCAACAGTCGAAACCTTGGGTAGCACAACGGTAATCTGTTCTGACAAGACTGGAACCTTGACGCAGAATGCAATGACCGTGCAAGAAATTTATGCAGGAGATCAAGTCATCCGGGTGTCAGGCGTTGGCTATGCACCAAAAGGAGAGCTTTCGACTTCAGGTGAAAATCAAGCGCTCATCGAATGTTTGAAAGCAGGACTCTTGTGTAATGATTCTCGCATTGTTGAGGAAGATCAAGGCTGGACGATTGTTGGTGATCCGACTGAAGCCGCGCTGATTACCGTTGCTCACAAAGCAGGGTTAGATCGTCATACGCTTGCACAAGAGTTGCCCAGACACGATAGTATTCCGTTCGAGTCACAGTATCAATATATGGCAACCTTACATCCGGTTGCAGATCAGGCATTGATCTATATTAAAGGCTCTGTAGAAAGCCTGCTTCCTCGTTGCACCGGAGAATTGTCTGCATCGGGAGACACGATCGCGTTAGAAGTCGATCGACTTCATCAATGTGTCGAGCAAATGACCACCCAAGGATTAAGAGTCTTAGCATTTGCAAAATTAGACCTGCCAACTGTTCCGCCCTCTCTGACGCATGAAAGTTTAGATCACGGCTTAACCTTTTTAGGATTGCAAGGCATGATTGATCCGCCTCGCGAAGAAGCTGTTCAAGCTGTTCAAGCCTGTCGAAATGCTGGCATTAAAGTGAAAATGATCACCGGAGATCATATTGGCACAGCCGCCGCGATCGGAGAACAAATTGGACTCGCAAAATCACCGCCCCAAGATCGCACCGGAGCCGCCATGACCGGAACTGAGATTTCCAAGCGATCCGATCAAGAACTTCCAGCGATCGCAGAACATACGGCTGTGTTTGCACGAGTGACTCCAGAACAGAAATTACGCCTAGTCAGAGCTTTGCAATCCCGAGGGCATGTGGTTGCGATGACGGGAGACGGTGTGAATGATGCGCCTGCCTTGCGTCAAGCTGATATTGGCATTGCAATGGGAATTACAGGGACGGAAGTTGCAAAAGAAGCTGCTTCGATGATTTTGACAGATGACAACTTTGCCACAATCGAAGCGGCTGTAGAAGAAGGACGAGGCGTTTACGATAACATTATCAAGTTTATTGTCTGGGCGTTACCGACCAATCTGAGTGAAGGATTAGTCATTTTTGTCGCGACTTTGTTGGGGATTACTTTACCGATTTTACCGCTGCAAATTTTGTGGATTAACACGACGACCGCCGTTTTACTCGGTACAGGACTAGCAGTTGAACCGAAAGAACCAGAGATTATGACGCGATCGCCGCGTCCACCTCGATCTCCATTACTACGACCATCAATGGTGCGATTTATCGCATTGGCAGGCATCCTCCTTTGTATTTTCGCGTTTGTGGTCTATGAAGTTGCGATTCGCAATCAGGCAAGTATCGAATCGGCTCGTACGGCCGCAGTGAATGCGATCGTATTTGGTCAGATTTTCTTATTGTTTAATTGTCGATCGCTCTCGTACTCGATGTTTCAGTTAGGGATATTCTCGAATCCGATTTTACTGCTAGGAGTTGGGGTGATGATTGCACTCCAAATGCTCTTTACCTATGCTCCGTGGATGAACCAAGTGTTCGGAACGGCTCCAGTACAGCCAAGTGAATGGGGCGTGATTTTGGCAACTTCGCTAGGAGTTTACTTGCTGATTGAGTTGCTGAAGTGGAACCGTCGCCGTTCTAGAGCATAAAGCAGAACATCAGACCTTCTAATCATGACTTGAGGAATTGGGGAATGCTTCAGCAACGACTTGCACTCGTCTAAGTTGCAGCACTAAACGTTGGGCTTGATGGGGGTAAAGGTCAATCGGGAGTGTTGTCGGTAAGGTCTTCAGAGCGTGGGTTGCTGCGTCAATCTCACAGCCCGAAATTCGTGCGATCGCCATTGTTGCTTCAAACTGTGCATCCTGAGTCAGGACTTTTGTAACCCGCACCTGCCAGGTTTTCGCCGTCATTTTCCCCTGTTCTACATTTCGCAATCCTTCCATTGTGGCTAACACGACTAAGCGATCGCCGCTCCCCACTCGAATATCCCCCGAAGGCATCCATTGTTCAGGCTCATGTTGGGCAGATTGATACAAAATAGGAACGATGCCATAGCCGTAGCTCACATCTGAAAGAAGATGTCTGTGTAGCGTGTCGGTTTCGGTGATTTGGTACTCGGTTACTAGAACTGTTTGTTGATTGAGCCGAAATAGACTCAGAATATTTTCCCCAAATGCGGCGGCTGAAAATGCTGCCGCAGACAAGCGATAAGCGCCCAATACTTTTGCATAAGGTAAGAGTTGGGCGATACTCTTGCTAAAGCGAGGATCAAAGACCCGAATCACCAAATTCAGCCCTGGATTTTGTTGGCAAGCTGTTAATGCGATTTCTAAGTTTGCGACTTCATCATCGGTACACACAATTACGCTTTTTGCGGTTTGCAAATTTGCTTTTGCTAATGTGCTGGTCAGTTTACCCGTTAATAAAGGCATCGTCGGCAAAATAGTCGGATCGAGATTGGTGCTGTTGAGACCAACCAAGGATTGTCTCATTTCCTGGAGCAGGGTTGCCGTTCGCTGTCCGACTCGTCCGAGACCAACGATGACAATGTGTTCTTCTTTCGGAACTGGAGGACGGCGCTTGAGAAGTTGAAATTTTGCAGTGAGCAAACGTTCCGTTAAGAGAGCATATAATACACCAACAAAGGCAGTACCTGCGATCGCGAGCAGCAAACTAAACAGTCTTAAGCTCAACGGAATCGGTAGCTCTAGTTTGACCTGCCCAAATAAGTCACCATAACCGCCGAGTAATAAGACTGCTGTTGTAAAGAATGCGTCTTGTAGCGTAATGTCAGGGTAGTTCAACCAAAACAGTAGCGTGCCTAATAACGCTAATCCACCAATTGTTGCACCTGAAACGATCGTGACTTTCTGAGTTTGATTACTATCTTGCCAGAATTGATATAGGAGTTGCGTTAAATTCTGTTTCTGTAGTGAACTGATCAGTGCCTTTAAAGCAATTGATAGTTTGATTCTCCTCCACGACCTATCAGGTAATCGATGATGTGGAATTTCATTTACTTCAACGTAAGCGATCGTATCTCCTGAAAAAATTGTCTGTTCTTGCTCCCACTGATAGAAACGAGGTGAGACTTGATTGTGAGCGAGAACCGTTCGAGTTGAGTTGTTTAGCTCATAAATCTTGCGTCGATCGCACCAAGGATGCTCTGGTTCAATTTGCTGTTGAACAACTCGCACCAGTTGATTGCCTAATCGAAATAATCCGATCGTTTCCTGGTGTAATGCTGCCAAAGCAAACGCAGGTGCTGGAAGCTGAGTAGCTTCAAATGCAACAAAGTTACCGAGTTGCTGTCCCAAAAGCTGATTGAGATTTTGCTGGTCAGAACGAATCACCAATCGAATAGCTGGATTGAGCGATCGCGCTGCCAAAGCTGCTTGGATATTGACAGTTTCACTACTCGTCACCAGTAAAATCGCGCGGCATTGAGCAATTTTCGCTCGCTCTAGCACTTCGAGTTGCCGACAATCTCCAATCACGAATTCATCTAGCAGGATTGGCAGTTCTGGAAGTTCCCAAGTTCTGCTGCTCGCTTCTTCGATCGCAATCACACGCGCATCAAATTCTTTGAGATAGCGCACACATTGCTGACCCAAACTCCCCAAGCCACACACTAAGATGAAGTCAGATGATGGCTGAACGGAATGATCATCGGAACCGAACGACTGTGACAACGACATTGGTTCAATAGAAAATAGGCTAGATGGCGCACCGGAAAACAAAAGCTTGCCAGAGATTCCGAAAGATTTCAAAAATCCTGCTCTGGTCAGCTTGTCTTCAGATTATGGCATCTAGACTCGCGTTGTGAGCTAATCCTATTGATTAATGATGTTGAGTCAGTTCCATCAGCCGTTGTTGGGCACTACACTCTGCCTCATTTTCTTGCGGGCGTAATTGGGTATAGCGACCATCGGCATGAAGCAGCCAAGCTTGGCGAGTATCCGACAGCAGCAGATGCAGAGTGTCTGTTAAGGTGTGCTTAATGGATGGGTCTTCTATGGGCGTGACAGCTTCCACTCGTCGATCGAGATTGCGTCGCATCCAATCCGCGCTTCCTAAATAGAGTTCAGTCTCCGCATTGTTATGGAAGTAGAAGATTCGAGAGTGTTCGAGAAATCGTCCGACAATACTCACCACTCGAATATTTTCGCTAATTCCTGAAATACCAGGACGTAAACAGCACATCCCGCGCACAATCAAGTCAATCTGCACACCCGCTTGTGATGCTTCGTATAAGGTGCGGATCATCTCAACATCCGTGAGGGAATTCATCTTAGCAATGATGCGACCCGGTTGCCCCTGTTGACAATGTTGGATCTCACGCCGAATCATTGCCGTTATGCGATCGCGCATGGTCATGGGTGAAATCAGCAATTTCCGATACGATCGTTGTTTGGAAAACCCAGTGAGATAGTTAAAGAGATCAGTTAAGTCGGCACCAAGATCCTCACGACAACTCAACAATCCTAAATCCGTGTAGAGTTTTGCGGTTTTTGGGCTGTAGTTTCCAGTGCCGATATGAACATAGCGACGAATTTGATCCGCTTCTTGGCGAACCACGAGCACGACTTTCGTATGGGTCTTAAATCCAACTAAGCCATAAACAACATGCACCCCTGCGTCTTCTAATCGACGCGCCCAGTTAATGTTGTTTTCTTCATCAAATCGTGCTTTCAGTTCGACTAAGACGACCACTTGTTTACCATTCTCTGCTGCCTGCATGAGCGCTTTGGGTAAGGTATCCCCAGAGGTACGATAAAGAGTCATTTTGATCGCTAGAACATCTGGATCAGTTGCCGCATGGGTAATAAACGTTTCAACCGAAGCGGTAAACGATTCATAGGGATGATGTACCAGTAAGTCCTGCTGTTGAATGACAGAGAAGATATCTAGCCCATCGCCACGATCGTCCGCATCAATTCGAGTGTCTAATTGGGGGGCTAGCCCTTTCAACCGCGCGGGAATCACTGGTGTCCAAGGCGAATCTTTCAGCGATGGGCAAGGAATTGCTGTCAATGCCATTAAGTCTTTTAGCCCAAGCAGTCCCTCGGTTTCGTACACTTCTAGTTCGGTTAGACTCATGCCTTGCATCAATTTTTGGCGGACAAACTCAGAGGTAGAGGTTGGAATTTGCAGTCGTAAGACCGAGCCGCCTCGCAGTCGTTTCCGTAATTCTTGTTCGATCGCGAGCAGCAAATCATCCGCTTCATATTCCTGCACATCCAAGTCAGCATCCCGCGTGACTCGAAAGGGATAGTATTCCTGAATCTCCATTCCTGGAAATAATAGCGATAAGTTATGAGCAATTACTTGTTCTAGGGGAACCCCGAGCCACAAACATGACTCTCCTTTGTATTGCTGTAACTCTTTGGGAAAAGTCACAAATCGAGACAGATTGCTTGGAACTTTGACTCTAGCAAAGTCCTGTTCTCCGGTATCTGGGTCTTTGATAACAACCGCTAGATTGAGGCTGAGGTTCGACATCTGCGGAAAAGGATGGGCAGGATCAACCGCAAGCGGGGTCAGAACTGGAAAAATTCGTTTCTCAAAGTACTGGTGTAAATAAGTCTGCTGGTCTTGACTGAGATCGATGTAATTAAGAATATGAATGCTGTTTTTGGCTAACTGTGGGCGTAAGTCTTGTTCAAATAGCTGATGCTGCTGAACCAGCATAGGACGAAGCTGTTGGCTAATTTCAGCAAGCTGTTGCTCGGGAGTACGACCATCGGGCGTTAACGTGCCAACTTGCGCTTCGACCTGTTCTCTTAAAATGGCGACCCGTACCATGAAAAACTCATCAAGATTGGCACTGAAGATCGCCGTAAATTTAATTCTCTCTAGTAGAGGAGTGCGTATATCGATCGCTTCATGCAGAACGCGGCGATTAAACTCTAGCCAACTCAATTCTCGGTTGAGATAGTACTGGGGGTCGTCGAGGTGGAACTTCGAAGCGGTTTGTTTTGCCCTAGGCATATTTTTTGATTAGAAGTCAGTAACACTTATCCTCCCAAGAACTGTTATAAGTTGGAAGTCGTCCCCAACACATACGACGATCGAAGTGATGACCTACGGAGTTCTTTGACGAATTGGGCAAAGTACTGAACTGTCAAATGAAGAGAAGTTTGCCTTCTGATGGGTGAACTCGAACCGACAAAACTCATTCTGTTTCAGAGCAAGTTTTAACCTCTTCAGATGCCAAATCATTTAGCCTTTTAACAGTGTTGTTCCGCTTTAATCCGATGCAACCTTATCAGCCTATTCGTTGCGATTTGTATGACGAGCTTGTATTACTGGCAATGCGTCATCAGTCTTGTACGATCGTTTACCAGGATGCTGCCCATCAGAAAATTGTTCTCGAAGCTCAAATCGTCGATGTGTATTCCCAAAACAAGCAAGAATTTTTGCGACTGCAAAGCGGAACCATCCTTCGGCTCGATACCTTGGTTCAAGTGAACCAACTGAAGTTTAAGGACGGCTCTGGGGATTTTGGCAATTTTTGAGAATTCAGTGTCATGAATGCAATTTTGTAACGAAACGAACCGATTCGCCAAGCCATCTCTGATTCAATTAGATAGAACATTCTATTTAGATGAAATCGCTATGGCTGATACGACTGTCACCGCTCAGGTCAAAACTCCCCTCCGCCCGATTAGCAAAGTCGGACTCGACAAATTAGCCGAAACCGCTAAAGCTGACCCGACGGTTGTGAAAGCGCTCAAAGTGAAGACTGTCTGCGAAGGTCAATTTCGCAATTTGACCTATGTTCGGGATTTGCCCGCGCACGTGATTGACGAACCGCCTGGACTCTTAGGAGAAGACACTGCACCGAACCCTTCTGAAGCAGTGTTAGCATGTCTTGGCTCTTGTCTATCGGTGGGCATCCATGCCAATGCAACCATGCGAGGAATCACTCTGACAAAGCTAGAGCTTGAACTTGAAGGAGACATCAATATTACGGGCGTTTGGGGCATCGGTGACTTATCGGACAAGCGCTTGGGCTTTACCGATATTCGCGTCAAAGTCGATTTAGAAGGCGATGCTAGCCGCGAGGAATTAGACGATCTGGTTGCTCACTCTAATGTTTGGTCGCCTGTTGCGAACACGTTGCGGCTCCCGGTCAATATGGATGTTTCCTTGAAGTAATGCTTTTGACCGACTCGGTTCCTGATCAGGTTCGATACTAAAAATCCAATCTGATCAGGTCAGAATCCATTATTGAAGTCATCAAGAATATGCAAGCAATTTCCAGGACAATGATCGATTCGACGATCGATCCCATGACTGATTCAATGATCCATTCGAGAGTCGATCCCAGTTGTGAGACATCTGCATCGGTTGATTTGATGCTCGCCCAGTTGCAGAGCGCGATCGCATCAGATCTCGCACCGCAAGTTGAAGCGATCGATCAACAAGGCGTATATCCGCGTGCATTTATGCACCGGGTTGGAGAAGTCGGAGGCTTTGGGCAAGCAGTGTCCCAAAAATATGGCGGAGTTGGGACTGGATTGCGCGGGGCAATTCAAGCGATCGAAGCAATTTCGCAGGAGTGTCTCTGCACAGGATTTATGAGTTGGTGCCAAGTTGCTTGCACTTGGTACATGGAAAATAGCGACAACGACTATTTGAAAACGCAAATTCTGCCGTTAGTTGCAACTGGACAAGCCTTGGGAGGCACAGGACTATCGAACCCGATGAAGCACTTTGCCGGGATTGAGAAAATTGCGCTGATAGCAGAACGAGTTGCTGGCGGCTACAAGCTGAATGGCATGTTGCCTTGGGTGTCGAACATTGGGGCAGGACATTACTTTGGCATTGCGGCTCAGATGGCAGACAGCGATGACTATCTGATGGCGATCGTATCGGATGAGCTAGAAGGCTTAACGCTTCGGTGCAATGCTCATTTCATTGCACTAGAAGGAAGTAATACCTTTAGCTGTGTCTTTCGCGATGTGTTTGTGCCTGATGAATGGATTTTGGCAGCACCTTGTGAGAATTATGTTGCTCGGATTCGTCCTGGCTTTGTTTTGACTCAGGTCGGTATGGGATTAGGACTCGTCGAAAGCTGCATTGATTTGATTGAGCGATCGAATCAACGCTATGGACATGTCAATCAATTTTTACCCGATCAAGCTGAGGAATTAACCGCAGAATTAGAAACGGCTCGGCAGACAACTTATGCTTTAGCAGATGAGTTAGTAGGTCAAGAGAAAATTGAGCAATCGCTGTTTAAGGAAGTCATTAAAGCCAGAATTCTTGGCTCAGAATTATCTTTAAGAGCAGCTCAATCAGCGATGTTACATGCTGGCGCAAGAGCCTATCTTCACGGTTCAAAAGTTGAACGAAAACTGAGAGAAGCTTACTTCGTCGCAATTGTCACTCCTGCGCTTAAACAGCTTAAAAAAATGTTGCATGATCTCGACAAGATCAGCTAGAACAGAACTATTTTTTTAAGCAAGATGGGTATTTGAAAAGACAAAATTATCTTTTCAAATACCCTATTTTCACAGGTTTTGCGATATTTTCATCAGAAAAAATCGCAAGAATTTTTCAAATTCAGCGCTTCCGAATTAGAAGGCTGGTTTCGGCGATCTGATTTGGAATTTAAGAGATTAAGCCTGTCTATAAAAAATTTATTTATGATAAGAAGACTCCCGTTTCACAGATACATCTAATTTGCTTTTATGAACTATTTCGTATTCATTACTACACTATTTCTTTGATCAAGTTTGTAAGATGTTTCTACTCTGATTCACTATATATTTTTCATACTGTATGCCCACTTCTCTGGATCTTTCTCAATCCGATCGGACTTATTCTCTCGATCCTTTGACAAGCTCAATGTTTTGTCCATGTGGCGGGACTCATGTTGCAGAAGACCATTGGAAATTCATCGAGGGAATGCCTCAAGATCCAGTGGACTTGGTCGATGACTTAGTGCAAATGGGGCATTACTCAGAAGATGCTTTGCAGTTTGGTCAAGCATTGACCCATGCTGAGTTTCGTAAAGCGATTTTATTAAAAGCGATCGATCAAGCTCCTCCAGAACAGCGCCAACTCTGTAATGAACTGATCAAACTCGCTGGTGGACTCGACGAAGCGCTAGCAGCAGCATTTGGTCCCAATGCAACCGAGTTTCTAGGGGATGCGATTCGCTTGAGTCGGTTCCGTCGTCGTGACTTTCTCATTAAAGTTGCTGCTGCTGCTGCGGTTGTGACTGTAACCAGTTGCGCGGGTGGTAATAATCAGCAGAACACGACTTCTTCCACGACAGCAACCACCGGAAATTTAGAGAAGAAAGACTTGACGATCGGCTTTATTCCCATTGCTTGCTCGATTCCCATTTTGGTTGCTGAATCTGCTGAAATCTACAAGAAATACGGCTTAAATGTCACACTGAAGAAAATGCCAAACTGGGCAGCAGTGCGAGAATCGGCGATCGCAGGTGAACTCGATGCCTATCATATGCTTTCTCCGATGCCGATCGCGATGTCATTAGGGCTAGGCTCCTCGGTCTTTCCGATCAAACTTGCCAGCATTGAAAACATCAATGGACAATCGATCGCAGTCGCGATGAAGCACAAGGACAGAGTAAAAGGTGCAGCAGACTTTAAGGGAATGACGATCGGGGTGCCGTTCCCCTATTCAATGCACAATCTGCTGATGCGGTACTACCTCGCTTCTGGAGGCTTGAACCCAGATCAAGATGTCAAGCTGGAAATTGTTCCACCGCCTGACTCTGTTGCAAAAATGGCAGCCGGACAAATCGATGCCTTTTTAATGCCCGACAACTTTGGGCAACGCGCTATTTTTGAGAAAGTCGGCTTCATTCACATGCTGACCAAAGACCTGTGGAATGGTCATCCTTGCTGTGCTTTTGCAGCGAGTCAGAAATGGATTGATGCGAATCCCAACACCTTCCGCACGATCAATAAATCGATCATTGAAGCTGCCGCGTATGCCGATGATGCGAAGAACCGGGAAAGTGTCTCTCAACAGATGGCAGCCCGGAAATATCTCAATCAGCCAGAGCCAGTGCTCAAAGCTGTGATGACCGGGAAATTTGACAATGGTTTGGGTGAATCCTTGGATGTTCCCGATCGCATTAAGTTTGATCCGTATCCTTGGAAGAGCTTCGCGAAGTGGATTTCCAGCCAGATGGTACGTTGGGACTTAATGCCGACCGACAAAGCTAAGTTCCAAGAAATCGCTGACCAAATTTACATGACTGACTTAGCCCGAGACTTGTCAAAAGAGCTAGGACAGACTCCTCCGACAGAACCCACTAGAGTAGAAACGCTCAAGTTTGACACCTTTGATCCTGCCAAGGTCGATAGCTATGTTCAAGATCAAGTGAAGCAATTTGGAGTCTAGTAAGTGCCATGGCAAACTCATCTCTCACAAACTCGCGATCGCTCGGATCAAAACAGCAAAAGTCCAAACCTTGGTTTGAAAATCAGAATATTCAGGCATTGATTCTGTTTTTGCTATTGCTCTCTGGGATCTTAATCATCTGGGAACTGGGCGTACAGTATCAAATTTTTTCTCCGGTGATGCCTCCTGCAAGTCGCACGATCTCAGATTTTTTGGGTTGGATTTCCGATCCGTTTTACGATAACGGTCCCAATGACAAAGGCATTGGAACTCATCTATTCGCTAGCCTACAGCGGGTACTGTTGGGATTCTTACTCGGTTCCGCGATCGCGATTCCGCTAGGAATTTTGATTGGATTATCTGACGTTGCTTCTAAAGCCGTTGATCCATTCATCCAACTTCTACGTCCTGTCTCTCCACTTGCATGGCTTCCCCTGGGGTTAGGCATCCTCAAAAGTTCGGAGGGCACAGCGCTGTTTGTAATCGCGATTAGTAGCATTTGGGCGACGCTGATCAATACAAAATTTGGGGTGAGTAACGTCTCAACCGACTATCTCAATGTCGCTCGAACACTTGGGGCTTCCCGCTGGCGTACCATTTGCAAGGTCATTCTGCCTGCCGCTGCGCCCAGTATTGTTTCTGGCTTACGAATTAGTATTGGGATTTCTTGGCTCGTGATTGTAGCAGCCGAGATGATTGTCGGCGGAACAGGGCTAGGAAGCTTTGTTTGGGCAGAGTGGAACAATCTCAATGTCACCAGTATCATTACCGCGATCGTCGTGATTGGACTGGCAGGAGTTTGTCTCGATCGTCTACTCGGGCTACTGCATAACTGGGTGTCATTTGGACAACGAACCCAATAGGCATCTCTCAAGCGCTTCCATGACTTTCTCGAACTACGACTCAACACTGTATTAGGGCACTAGGGGCTATGATTTCTTCGCACACTGATTTATCCACTTCGACAACCGGAATTAGCGCTCAGCTTGTTCTCAAGGATGTATTCAAAGTCTTTCCAGGTCGGCAAACCTGGCAAGACAAGTTACTCAAGCGATCCTCTTCGGATTTCATTGCACTCTCGGAGATTAATCTCACGATTGAACCCAATACATTCGTTTCGATTATTGGTCCATCAGGCTGCGGGAAATCTACCCTGCTCAACATCATCGCTGGATTAACACAGCCCACTCATGGAGAAGTGTTACTCAATGGGGTTCCGGTCGATCGTCCAGGCCCCGATCGTGGAGTTGTGTTTCAGAACTATTCTCTGATGCCTTGGATGACAGTGGCTGAGAACATTCGGTTTGCCATTGAAACGGTGCAGCCGAATCTCTCGATCGCGCAGCAAAAAGACATTGTTCGAGAGTACATCGACTTGGTGGGACTGCATGGTGCTGAGCACAAGCATCCGCATGAATTATCGGGTGGGATGAAGCAGCGCGTCGGCATTGCCCGAGCCTTGTCGATCAATCCCCAAATTCTGTTGATGGATGAACCCTTCGGCGCACTTGATGCACTAACGCGAGGCTTTTTACAAGACGAAATCGAACGGATTTGGGAGCAGCACCGCAAAACGGTCGTTCTGATCACGCATAGTATCGAAGAAGCTTTATTGCTGTCTGACAAAATTGTAATGATGAGCCGTGGACCCGCTGCCCAAATTGTTGAAGTTCTGGATGTTCCCTTTCCCCGTCCGCGCAGTCGTGAAGCCTTAGACCAATACCCGCGCTACCATGAACTGAAAGCAGAACTCGAACACCACTTATCTCGTGAAACGCGCGCGATCGAAGAATCCCGGCTCCAAAACCGTAGCTGATCTTGATCTGCTGAAGCGCTTTGAAGTGTAACTAGACGATTGATCTGTGATTTGGAGAAATTGAACTATGTCAAGTACCGAATTTCCGGCAATGACTCAGAAATTGCTTGCAGCTAAAAAAGCAAAAGGCATCAGTTTCACGGATTTAGAAACGATTCTCAACCGTGACGAAGTTTGGATTGCCGCCCTGTTTTATGGGCAAGCGACTGCCTCTGAAGACGAAGCAAGCAAGTTACTCCATGCGTTGGATTTGAGCCAAGATCTCGTACCAGAACTCACGGCTTCTACGTCAAAAGGATTAGGTCCGATCGTTCCCACCGACCCCTTGATTTATCGGTTCTACGAAATCATGCAAGTCTACGGAATGCCGATGAAAGAGATCATCCACGAAAAATTCGGAGATGGAATCATGAGCGCGATCGACTTCACGTTAGACATCGAAAAAATCGAAGATCCAAAAGGCGATCGCGTCAAAGTGATCATGAACGGAAAGTTCTTACCCTATAAGAAGTGGTAAATCAGGAAAGGTAACTCGCTCTTCTCGTTGAAGTCTTAAATAGCTCAAACGAAAGCAGCGAGGCTCGTGTCTGCCATAATATTGGAGAAGCTAACCGTCGTTCAATGACAAGCGCATGGTCAATCTGAAACGTACCCGTGAAGATATTTTGTTTGCTGTTGAGGCTCTGATTCATCATCAAGGTTTTCAGTCAACCGGACTGAAGGAACTGTTCGCAGCGAGCGGCATGTCCTCGGGTAGTTTCTACAACTACTTTGGGTCAAAAGATGAATTGGCTCATGCGCTGATTGACTTTAAATGGAATCAGATCAAAACTGCTGTGCTTGACCCCGCGCAAGCATCCTCGAATGATCCGATCGCTCAAGTCTTTTGGATGATTGATCAACTTGAAGCCAAACATTTAGCTGAACCTGATTGCGCAGGTTGCTTTTTAGGAAATTTAATCGTAGAAGTCGTCAAGCAAGATGTCGCGTTTCAGCATCATCTCATGCAAGTGTTTGACGAATGGCAAGCTACCATTGCTCGATCGCTGAAAGCCGGACAAAATCAGCTCAAGCCGGACATCGACCCCGATAGTTTAGCAGAACAATTACTCGTCATGATCGAAGGTGCGCTATTGCTTGGGCGCTTATACAGTGAGCCTACCCGATTGCAGCGCCATTTTGATGCCGTCCGTCAGTTGCTACGATCAGCATTAAAAGCATAGAGTAATCATGACTGCTATTGGAGAAGCTCATGCAACCTATTCGCATCTCTTACTTCTCAGATGTTCTTTGCGTTTGGGCCTACATCGCTCAAGTTCGTTTAGATGAACTGAAAACGAATTTTCAAGACAAGATTGCGATCGAGTATCATTTCGTTCCCATTTTTGGTAATGCTCGGGAAAAGTTAGAGCAACGCTGGCGGGATAAAGGTGGCTTCCAAGGATATAGTCAGCATGTTCAAGATGTGGCGGGAAAGTTCAATCACATTACCGTTCACCCTGAGATTTGGACAGCAGTAGTTCCTCCATCCTCCACCTCTTGTCACTTGTTTCTTCACGCGATTCAGTTACTCGAACTCAAGGGCATCATTCCAAAGTCAGAAAAGGTCTTTGAAAAAGCAATCTGGACGTTCCGAGAACAGTTCTTCACGCACTTGGCAAATGTTGGCGATCGCGCAGTTCAATTAGAAATTGCCGAGAAATTGGGACTGCCGATCTCAGAGATTCAGGCACAAATTGATAGTGGGGAAGCTTATGCCCAACTCTCGAAAGATCTTGACTTAGTAAAAGAGCATACGGTTGAAGTGAGTCCAACGCTGATCTTTAACGAAGGGCGACAAAGGCTCAATGGCAATGTGGGCTATCGCGTAATCGAAGCAAATATTCGAGAATTGCTGCACAATCCACCCGACGAACAATCCTGGTGCTAGTTTAACTTTGGCGAAGCAGTTGCGACCATCATTCCCCAGACTAGACCAAACCGAACTTTCGTTGCACGAGTAATGTCAAAGCCTGAAGCCTTCAGGAAACCGTGCAATTCAGCTTGGGTATAGCACTGCTGATGCGCCGGATCAGTGACTTTTAGGATCAGATCACAGATCCGGCAAAGTAAATAGTCTTTACACCAATCGAGAATCATGATTTTCCCATTCGGTTTCAGTACCCGTTTCATCTCTGCAAGCGCGATCGCGGGATTCTCGAAATAATGGAAAGCACTTGCAGAAACAATGACATCAAAGCTTTGATCCGCAAAGGGTAAGTGTTCCGCAGATGCTAGAGAAAGCGTGACGTTTGGATAAGCTTGCAGTTTTTGTTGTGCGATCGCTAGCATTTTTTCAGAGATATCTACTCCGACCATCTTTTGTTCTGAGTGTTCGGTCAGAATCAACTGCTCAAACTCTCCAGTACCACAGGCGACATCCAGCACTTTGTCAGTTGGGGCAAGCTCTGCCCAAGCTTTCAAAAAATTGAGCGTATTGGAAATATATTGGCTCCAGCGTTGATCATAGATCGCCGACATTTGGTCATACTGCTGCCGGATGACTGGTTCAATCATGCTCATTTCAATTTAAAACAAAGCGATAGTAGCTAACATTCTATCCTAGTAGAGTCTGGAAACGACTGAGTGGATTGAAGTTAGAGAGGGTTGATAGTTCGGCTTGTGAAAGCTGTAGATTGTGCAAATCGGGAGCAGAATTTGTACTAGCTAGCCCGTCCTAGAGAAGATGAGTTGAAGCAACCTGTCGAGGATTTCAAGGATTCCATGAATGCAAAGGCATGAGGAGAAAGGGGACGATTTGCGACGATCGCCATCCGAATGGTTCTAAAAAAGGGGATCGGCAAGCTACGAACTTCAACATTGGGCGGGATGGGTTCAGCCGCTAGACGAGGCAGAATCGCAACGCCTAGACCTTGGGCAACCATATTGACAACAGTTGAGTCAGATTTCGCTTGATAGACAGGTTGAATCGATCTGCAAAATCTCGCACAGTGTTCGTAAGCATACTTGTCAGAGGTGAATCCATTCGTCGCGACGATCAGGGGATAGGATTTTAGGTGCTCCCACCCCAACTTGAAGGGTGGTTCTGTGTAAGACAAGGGAAGTAGCACCACAAACTCATCCTGCAAAAACTCCCAAGTTTCAAACTCATCCGTCATCAAGTCATCTGTAAACCCAATGTCAGCATGTCCTTTACACAAATCATCCTCAATGCTCTGTTCATCAAACTGCTCGATCACACTCACCGTGATTCCTGGAAACTGTCGTTGAAACTGGGCAATAATTGTTGGAAGCAGGTGAGTTGCAACGCTGCGAATCGAGGTCAGGCGCACCTTGCCTCCTTGAAGACCCCGCAGCAAATTTGCCTCTTTCAAGATTTGTCCTTGCAGATGTACGATCTGTTGAGCATGGGTAAGCACCCTCTCTCCGGCGGGAGTCAGTTCTGCACCATAACGCCCACGAGAAAATAAAACAATCCCGAGATCTGATTCGAGTGCTGCGATCGCATTACTTACGGCTGACTGCGCCACCTCCAACTCAAGAGCCGCCTCACTGAAGCTATTGTGTTCTGCAACTGCAATAAAAGCATGAAGTTGCGCCAGCTTGATCTTGCTTTGACGCTTTCGTTCCATAAGTCCAGGAAAAGGGGTGTGAATGGTAGTAAACAGGATTTTTTCAGACAATGGACAAAGAGAAGGTATCGTATCTATCTATTTTGATGATAGATACGATATCAAAAATGCTTTGACTTCTATTTATTGCTTCAATTAAGCTTTTCGACATTGAGAAATAAAACTTGCAGTCAAATCAGGAGATAAAGTTTTTAAAGAAGGCTTTGTTATCAGAACTGAAAGGAGAAATTATTGTTTCATGATGAATAAAGTTGAATTTTTTGTTCATCTTAGACACAATTTAACCTTCTAATTCTTTTGTCTCAGCCACTACTTTTTTCAACCAGCATTAATGAGATCAATAGGCGTAAGATACAGCAAAGCAAAAGGCGCAGTTAGTAAATTCTTTCAAGCCACTTAGTCGTTCAACCGCTCGCAATTATAGGCATTTGTGTATGCTGAGTAGCTCTATTCCCGTTACGATCATTACAGGTTATCTTGGCTCAGGAAAAACGACACTGCTCAATCACATTCTTCATTATGAACATGGCAAAAAGGTTGCTGTGATTGTGAACGAATTTGGAGATGTGGGAATCGATGGTCAGCTTGTCTTGAATGCAGATGAAGAAATATTAGAAATGAATAATGGCTGCATTTGTTGTACAGTCCGGGGGGATTTAATTCGCATTATCGGCAGCTTGATGGAGAAGCGCGAAAAGTTTGATCATTTGGTGATTGAAACAACTGGATTAGCTGATCCAGCACCTGTGATTCAGTCATTTTTCGTCGATGAAACCATGCGATTTAAAACTCACTTAGACGCAGTGGTCACGGTTGTCGATGCTAAACACATTGAGGAACATTGGGACAGCAGTGAAGCTCAAGAACAAGTCGCTTTTGCAGATGTTATCTTACTCAACAAGATTGATCTCGTTTCTCCTCAACAAATCGAAACAATAGAAAACCGAATTCGATCGATGAATGCCTTTGCCAAGATCTATCGAACTCACAACTGTGATGTAGAAATTGACTCGATTTTAGGAGTCAAAGCTTTTGACCTCAAGAATGCTTTATCAATTGATCCAGAGTTTCTCAATGAAGCCGCGCATGAGCATGATGACACTGTTTTCTCGATTTCAATCGTTGAACCGGGGGTCGTCAATGGCGATAAGCTCACAACTTGGCTCAATCAACTCATTCAGATGCAAGGGCAAAATATTTTTCGGATGAAAGGCATCTTGAATGTAGACGATGAAGATCGACGGTTTGTGCTGCAAGGGGTTCATATGCTTCTAGAAGGAAGACCGGGACGCCCGTGGAAATTTGACGAACTGCGCCGAAATGAGATGGTTTTCATCGGGCGGGAGTTGCCGGAATCAGAACTGAAAAGTGGATTTCAATCATGTCTGTCCTAAGTTTCGCTTAGGTAAGGTTCTCTAAACCATTCACAAACAGGGAGTAAGGGTATGAAAAAGCTAGATGCGTACAGTGTCAGTATTGGTGCTTTAGGAGCATTGGATACTTATCTCACAGCAACATTGATTCTTGTCCCCGTGTGGGTGACATTCATTGCTTGGGCATCCTTCTTTATCTTAGGGGGCAAATCTTCTGGCTTAAAGCAGAGCATTGCTTCTAACCTCACCGGAATCGCGATCGCATCTTTGACACTGCTCTCGATTTCAGCCTTGGGAAGCAATCCTTTGATCGCGGCGATCTGCGTTGGTATCGGCAGTGCAGCGATGGTGCAGGCTTCCAAAGTTCCTCTACTTAGGGCGATTCCTGCCATCGTTTGGGGATTTGCCTCGACCGTTGGAACTACGATTGCAACTGGGAAAGCGATTACAACTCCAGGACTAGAAAATCCAGCACTGGTCGCAGCAGCAGCAATGATTTTAGGCGGAATCTTCGGCTATCTCTCCGAAATGTGGGGAGATGCGATGACCACACAACCCATCTCCGCCAGAGAGCAGTCCCGCGTTTAGATAAATCGTGATTCACCTTTGCGTGTTCAATTAGGAGAAACGAAAAAATGAAGCTACAGCACTACCTGGGTGGACTTGAGGGACTTGAACCTTCTAGCTTTGAAAAGCGAGTCTTTGTGCAACCTTGGGAAGAGCGCATCTTTGGCATTCATGTGGCAATGATGGCGTTAAGTAATCATCTAGAAGCAGTCAAGACAGTTCCGACTCAGTTTAAGAGTTTCTGGACGTGGGGACATCTTCGCAAAGGTGCTGAAGGTTTAAACCCCTTCGACTATTTCAAGTACCGCTACTACGAAAAGTGGCTCGGTGGCATCTCTGGTTTCTTTGTTGAATCTGGCTATGTTTCTAAAGAAGAACTGGATTCAAAAACAGCAGCTTACCTAGAACAGCTAGATGCACCGCTCCCTCAAGCAGAAGAACCTGCGATCGACGATCAAGTGATGGAATACTTGCGGGTTGGAGATTCGCCGAAGTGTGACGTTGCCATTCAGCCGAAGTTCAAGGTTGGCGATGTGGTCACGGTCAGAAATCCACCTCCAACCGATCACTGCAAGCTACCAGGCTACCTCCGCACGAAGCAGGGAGTGATTGATGTGGTCTATGAAGGGGCTTATAACTATTACTTCCCAACAGGCGATGGAGTCGGCGATCCGATGCCCATCTACAACGTCAAATTTGATTCTCACGAAATTTGGGGCAATTTGACCGAGCCAAAAACATGGATTTACGTCCAAATTTTTGAAGGCTATCTAGAAGATCCGGCTTAATTTGGGTGCGCTTGATTTTGTTTGATTAAGGATGTGAGACATGGCTGATAGCATTGATCGCGAAACTTATAGTGCTGCTCGTGTGAGAGCGTTAGAGTCGTTGCTAATTGAGAAAGGGGTCATTACCAGTGCAACGGTTGACAAGGTAATCGAGTTTTTTGAGAAAGATATGGGACCGTTTAATGGTGCCAAAATTGTTGCAAAAGCCTGGGTTGATCCAGAGTTTAAGCAGCAATTGCTCGAAGATACGCCGTCTGCGATCGCATTGATGAATTTTCCGCGTGGCATGGCAGGTGCAGAAGGTGAACACATGAAAGCAGTTGCGAATACTGATGACGTTCACAATCTCATTGTTTGTACGATGTGTTCCTGCTACCCGTGGCCTGTATTAGGACTGCCGCCCTACTGGTTCAAAGATCCGACGTTTCGAGCGAGAGCAATTCGCGAACCTCGCAAAGTCTTGCAAGAATTTGGGCTAGACATTCCCGAATCGACTGAAATTCGAGTCTGGGATACGAGCGCCCAAATCCGATGGTTTGTGGTTCCAGAACGCCCAGATGGAACCGAGGGTTGGACAGAGGAGCAGCTTGCTGCCATCATTACCCCTGAATCAATGCAAGGGGCAGCTAAAGTTGTTGTTCCCGCTTAGAAAGCGGAGGGAGAGTTAAATGCAGGTCAAATTTGAGCAGTTTGCGGCTGCGAGTATGCTAGTTGATCCGAATGCTCCGCCTCGCAGCAATGGAGAACTTTTATTTGCAAGGCCTTGGGAAGGACGCGCGTTTGGGATGGCGATCGCGCTCTCTAAAAAAGGACACTATGAGTGGGAAGATTTTCGCCAAGGCTTAATTACTTCGATCGCAGAGTGGGAAGCAACTCACTGTAAAGACGATCCGGATTGGGACTATTACATGCGTTGGCTATTGGCTTTAGAGCGATTAACGTTAGACTCTGATCTGATTTCGCCAGAAGAACTAGAGCAGCGAACGGCTGAAATGATTGCTCAAGAGAAGACTGCTCTCTCTGCAATTCAATAACATCCTAAGTACGATACATGAGGTCAGAATGATCAATCAAAGCAAGGTTTCTAGACTAGCTTCCTTCAGTCAACTTCTGCAACCAAAGCGAGTCCTTCTTCTAAGCATCGCCAGTGTTTTGCTGATTGCATCTCCCGCAATGGCTCACCATGCGATGGACGGAAAAATGCCGAGGAACTTCTTTGAAGGCTTTCTGTCGGGGCTAGCACACCCTCTCATTGGCGTGGATCACTTTGCATTCGTCGTCGCGATCGCACTCTTAGCTGTCGCGAAACGACAAGGGATTATGATTCCAATCGCGTTTATCTTGTCGGCAATGCTAGGAGCAGGACTACACCTGATTGGACTGAGTTTGCCAGGGGTTGAACTCCTGATCGCTGCATCCATTCTCATTGTAGGCATCTTGCTGACTCGAAAAGACGACCTAAATAGTACAACAGTCTTTGGACTGAGTGCGATCGCAGGAGTCTGTCATGGCTATGCTTATGGCGAGGCAATTTTTGGAGCACAGATGACTCCGATGCTCGCCTATTTGCTCGGCTTTACTTGTATTCAGTTGGGGGTAGTCCTGGTTGTCTTTAAGTTAGGGAAACGTTTGCTTGAGCAATCACAGGTTTCTGCTAGCTTACGCTCTACTGGATTTGTAATTTGTGGAATTGGTATCACGTTTCTGTTTTCCCAAATTATCGATGTCCTTGTCCCATTACCCAAAGGGTAACTCAGCGAAATCCTTGTAAAACGACTTTCAGAAATAAGAGCGCAGCACCTCCACTCAATCTCATCATTGAGTGGAGTATGATTGTTGACTAATCCGCTAGCAATTTCCGTTCAAGTTGCAGAGATAAAATCATGCGAATTGCCGATGATGTCACTGATCTTATTGGTCGGACTCCCCTCGTCCGACTCAAGCGCATTCCTCAAACAGAAGGGTGCATCGCACAGATTGTGGCGAAGCTAGAAGGGATGAATCCCGCCGCTTCTATCAAAGATCGCATTGGGATCAGCATGGTTGAAGCGGCAGAAGCCGCAGGTCTGATTGAACCCGGTAAAACGGTTTTAGTCGAGCCAACGACAGGCAATACTGGAATTGCGCTTGCAATGGTTGCCGCTGCTAAAGGATATCGCTTGATTGTTGCCATGCCAGATACAATGAGCATGGAAAGACGGGCAATGTTAAAAGCTTACGGAGCGGAGTTAGAACTTACACCCGGTCATCTATTTAGCCAGGGAGCCGTCGATCGAGCCATGGAATTAGTTGCGACGATTCCCAATGCGTTTATGTTGAATCAATTTAAAAACCCGGCTAATCCTAGAATTCATCGAGAAACAACTGCCGAGGAGATTTGGGCAGATACCGATGGACAGGTTGATATCGTGGTTGCAGGTGTGGGGACAGGCGGCACGATTACGGGATTAGCGGAAACCCTCAAACAGAAGAAACCAGAGATTCAAGCGATCGCAGTCGAGCCAAAAAATAGTCCTGTGCTATCCGGTGGGCAAGCAGGAATGCACAAGATTCAAGGGATTGGAGCAGGATTTGTGCCGGATGTGATGCGACTTGAACTGATTGATGAAGTCATACAAATTAAGGATGAGGATGCGATTTACTATAGTCGTCGCTTAGCTCGCGAAGAAGGATTATTGTCAGGCATTTCTGCGGGGGCGAACTTGAGTGCAGCAATTCAGCTAGCAAAGCGTCCAGAGAATGCCGGGAAGTTAATTGTCTTCATTCAGCCAAGCTTTGGAGAGCGATACCTGAGTACAGTTTTATTTCAGGATGGGTAACTCATCGAACAGATTGACCTAACCTAAAGTCATCAAGAGGAATTGAGTTCAAGTATGGTGTCTAGAACAATGTACTTAAAACGAGATTTACATTCCCTAAAGCTGTTTTGGAATGGACTCGCTATCTTTTATACATTGAGCAGTTATAGTACAGGAATTGGGCTTCTCTTACTGCCTGCTAGTTGGCTGAACATTGTTGGCGTGTTACTTCTCACTCACAGTTTAACGTTAGCAACCTATCTTGCACATGAGTTTATGCACGCTAACGTTTTCTCGCATCTGCGCTGGAATGCGTTTGGAGGCAATGTGATGCTGTGGCTGAATGGAAGTTGCTATGTGCGATTCTCTGAGTTAATGAAGATGCACATTGCTCATCATACCGATCGCATTGACTATTGCCGATTCAATCTCGTTGCATTTCTTGACTCGCTACCATCGCTCCTTAGATTTACTTTTCTGGCAAGCGAGTGGCTCTACATTCCCTCGCTCGCATTCTTCTTGCGAATTCGTTTGATACTTGCTCCTTTTAGGCAATTTGAGCGCAGACACGATCGCATTCGGGTTGTCTCGATTTTTTTGATTCGCAGCGCTCTCTTTGCTGTACTCGGGGCGATTTCTCTCAAAGCGCTACTTCTATATTTAGTTGCTTATATCAGCATGATTCACATCCTACGGTTAATGGATGCGTTTCAACATACTTATGAATCGCTACCTGTAGGAGTTCCCTTACCTCAAAAGTTTCAAAACATTTCTCGCGAGGAAGCCAATATCTATGAGCAAGCGAACACTTTTTCTAATATCGTCTCTCATCAATATCCCTGGCTGAATCTAATCCTGCTCAATTTTGGGTATCACAATGCTCATCATGCAGATATGACGTGTCCCTGGTATTCTTTGCCCAAGCTCGATCGACAACTTTATTCAGATAGTCAGAGCCATTACCTCATTTTGCGATCGCTCCTCAGGAACTATCATCGCTTTCGCGTCTCGCGCATCTACAGTGGACAAGGAGAAGTCTTGACGCAACACGGCAATCTTCAGTTCGACAAATTTTATGGAGCAACAGAAGTTTCTTTTTTAGTCGTTCCGTCCTAAGTTTGGATTTCAACAGCACAGTACTTTTTTACGGGATTTTATAACCTGTCACTCTTACGGTTAATTCTCCCAAACGCGGATCGCGCTGAAACACAAATGCGCCTTCTTCCTTCTCATCTTTCGACAAAAAATCAATCTGTTGATCGCCTGCTTCAACAATCTGATTGTTCACTCTCAATTCTGCAATCACTTGCAGCGACTCTACAGTTTCTCCACCTGTATTCGTCACCGCAAACGGAACATAGAACTTACCCTGAGTTTGCCGAATCTCTTGATTCTGTTCGATTGAAATCGCAGGCGGCTCGTGGCGCTCAGAAGCCCAAACATAGATCACAAGTCCCGCGATCGCGCTCAATATCGAACTGGCAATCCCAAATGTCACCCACTCCGCGATCGTTCTGGGTTTCCGGTCTGTCATCTCATCCTCCTAAGCTGCTAACCGTCCTGCCGCTCCCCCCACCGCAGCAGGCAGTCCTAATAAGATCGTGTATCTCAACCAAAGCTGCCACGGATCATCGAAGTGCAGCTTTTGGAAAAATACTAGCATTAACATGGCAGCAAACAGAGAGACTAAATAAGCAGCGATCGTTTCTCCGAACGGGCGCTGAAACACCCCCTGATGCTGATATCGTTGAGCTTGCCGACCAAATCCTGCTGCGAACACAATGCAATAGGAAATCACCAAAGAAGCTGCCATCATTGCGAGTAGCCAGCCTCCAGTTGCAGCCGAAGCGAGCATCGGAATTTCATCGGTTGGCGCAATGTTAAATGCAATGATCAGCGCGCCAATCAAAGTGGCTGAAATATCTGATAGAGTTGCACTACCTTGTTTGGGATTGGAACCTTGTTTGGGATTGGAATCGGTTCCTAATCGCGATTGATCTTTGCCTAAAAATTGATTCGCCAAGGCGACCCCAAGCGTAAAAGGCACACTTTCATAGATCAGCTTTCCTAAGGCTCCTGAAAGTGACACATTGAATGTAATTTCTTGCAGTAGAACCAGCGTTAAGCCACTACAGACAATCCCGATCGCTAAAGCTTCAACTGAATCTTTCAACGCATCAAAGGTTTGTGTCGTCGTATCATTTCTGAACCCTGATGTTTGATTCAGCAGAAAGACAATTAAGAAAGTGAATCCCAGTGCGAATAGCATTCTCACGGGACTAACATATGAGCCAATCCACCAAACTTCCATGGTGTAAAGTAATGGAATTCCAAATAAGAAGCCGCCCGATGCACCCCGTACTAAATCTATAAGCTCAGTTTTCCACTGCTCCTCAACCTGCATCCTCAGCATTAGCCTTATCCGAAAGCGTTAGAATCTAAGCTAGTCGATTGAGCAGATTAACGTCATTCCTCTGCAGGTAGAACTATGGTGATTGAATGGTTGAAAGTGAAAGTTCCGATCGAGCTAAGAGAAACTTATATTCAAAAAGATGCCGAGATTTGGACAGCGACACTTTCAAAGTATCCGGGCTATGTTGGAAAAGAAATCTGGTTGAATCCTCAGGATGAATCGGAATTAACCATGGTCATTCATTGGGAAACAAAGGATGCGTGGAAGAATGTTCCGGCTTCGGTCTTAGAAGAGACTGAAGAACGGTTTGTCAAAGCGATGGGACAAAGCTTCCCATTTTTAGAGCAAAAAGAATATCAGGTTCGTAAATTTAACGCACATTCCGTGAAGTAAAGCTACCGATAGTCATGCCAAATTGTCCTCGTTGTGGTCAATCGATGCCCTCTAACGCGATCGCCTGTTCACGCTGTCGCACACCGCTCAAAGCCTATGGACATCCCGGTATTGTCCTACACCGTGCTACCGGAACTGAATCGCTGTGTAAAACCTGCATTTATGACGCAGATGATTCTTGTAACTATCCACAGCGCCCAGATGCACGGGAATGTACCATGTACCACAACATTACCGTGCCGATCCTGAGTACACCCACTCGATATGAGATGCAGCCCGGAGTCTGGCTTCGTCGTAATGCGGGTTGGATCGCATTAATTGCGTTAATCGTTTTAAGTCTCGGTTTGGTTTTGGCAAAACGTTAGACAGGTTAGACAAAGTGATAAGGCGGTAACGCCTCACCTAAACCCAATTCCCAATGCGGATACTGCTGCTGCCATTCATCCAAATGCTGATATAACTCCATCTCTTCTTGCTTATTTACTAATAAATAGAGTTTCTCCACTCCATCAGACCCCGCCTTCAGCATCGTATCGGGATAAATCTGTTCGATCTCAGTCAGAATTCGTTGAAATTCCTGCCGCTGCAATTCCTGCTGATCGAGTTGTAACTGGAAATGCTGTCGCTTCGCCTCAAAATACTCTCGTCCCTTTAGTTTGCCGTTCATCTCTGGATCATTCGGTAACTCGATCTCGATCGGCGTTAATTTCAATCGATACTCTGCTTTTCCTTCAAGCTGATTCAGCTTGTCTAAATATTGGGTTGCATTCTTTGATAAGTGTTTGAGTAAGCGATCGCGCGATAAAAACTGCGTCCCAAATCGCAGCGGGAGAATTGTCACCTGCCAAAACAAATCGCAGATCACGCGATCGTGCGTCAAAACAGCTTGGACTAATTGCGTATCATCCTTCTCGATCGTCTCAAACTCGAAATCTGGTTCTACTAAAGCAGACAAACCCTGAATCGTAATGATTTCCAGTCTTCCGGCGATCCCTTCACTCAACTGTAGGGACGAACTTGGTGTTTTAAAGAAAGCGTAGGTATACATTGCGAGGCTTGATCGATGCTCCATCCTGAGTCTATGCGATCGACAAAGAATCCCACGGAAGTGCATACGAAAATTTGAAAATTAGGATGCGGCTTGAAATTTACAAAAGATGCTACAACTCTAAAATTAAAAATCCCGTAAAGATACGGATGTAGATCGGCAGAGCCACCCTTTCTCAGTGTTGAATGAATTGGATAAACAGGAAAATCGTACCTGTGGCAGATAAAGCGGGACGGAGAAATATGCGGTATGTTCTTTTGATCGGGCTAGCATCAGCTGGTTTTTTGCTCAGTGCACCATTTGCCGGAGCAAGTACCCGCTCTAACGCACCCATTGAGGATGCAACGCGTGATTATTGGCGAGAAGCGCATCGATTGACCCAAGACCAAGTCAGATTGCTCGATCGTGTGGAACGCTCTGCAGCGACTCCCGAAGCAACGCGTCTCAAAACGATCGGTGGACAAATTTTGCTCCATATTTCTGCGGTTGAGCGCTTTCTCAAATCCAATTATCCCAAGCCGGATTTCCTTTGCTCACCCCCTGCAGAACTTGGAGAAGTCGCAGGAACCGACGGCGCAAGCTTAGAACAAGTGCAAGTATATTGCGCGCTGCACCAATCGACGCATGACTTCACGACAATGCGATCGCAAGTCGATCGTCAAGCAAAGCTCATGAGCGCTCCCGTCGTCACCGCGAAAGTGACTCAACCTCTCAATCCTCGGACGATGAAGACCGGGCTATCTCCATCTGCACCCAGTCCTTCCACAGGATCAGTCACGACAAAGGGCGAAGTTCTCAGTCTAGTGCACTCGTCGCGGCAGCGATTAGCCCAAGTGCAGCCCGCATTCCCCGAGGCATTACAGTTCTCGATCGTGCCTAGCCCGGCAAATTTCTCCCCTCAATCTGCCGATTCGCGATCGCGCTAATGTTTCAGAATGTTTCAACCTGTGAAGCCAATCGCTGAACCGTTCAGATAGCGTAGTAAATTGGGGAAAATTGACCATCGTGTGGCAAATCTGGCATCATCCGCTCTTGCATTTGATCGCCACACTGAGTCCGTTAATTTTCAAAATAAAGGGAAAAGAACAATCATGGTTCAACGTGGTTCTAAAGTCCGCATTTTGCGCAAAGAGTCCTACTGGTATCGCGACATCGGCACAGTTGCGTCGATCGACCAAAGCGGTATCAAATATCCAGTGATCGTCCGTTTTGACAAGGTGAACTATACCGGATACAGCGGTACTGCCAGCGGTGTCAATACCAACAACTTCGCTCTTAGCGAACTTGAAGAAGTCGAAGCACCCAAGAAAGCTCCTAAAGCTGCGGCAAAATAAGCAAAGGGCGAGAAATCGCGGCTTTGTAATTGATACAATAAATCGGGCAAGAACGTTTCTTCTGTTTGTTCTTGCCCGATTTTTTATTCCCCGTGAGTTTTCTGTGCCAGAACTGCCTGAAGTCGAAACTGTGCGATTAGGACTCAATCAGGTGACGCTCCATCAACCGATCCAAGGCGGAGCCGTGTTACTCGATCGCACGATCGCTCATCCTTCATCGTCTGAATTCATCGACGGTCTGATCGGATTATCCATCCGAGAATGGCATCGCTACGGAAAATATCTGCTTGCCAAACTCGATCCGGTCGGTTGGTTAGGCGTGCATTTGCGAATGACCGGGCAGCTTTTGTGGATGAATCAAGCTGAACCCTTACAGAAACACACGCGCGTAAGATTCTTTTTTGAGCACGATCGAGAATTACGCTTTGTCGATCAGCGCACGTTTGGGCAAATCTGGCATGTCATCGGGGAACAAGACCCCAAAACCATCATTACAGGCTTGCAACGATTGGGTCACGAACCCTTTTCGGCGGAATTTTCAGACGAGTACTTTTACGCGCAGTTGCAGGGGCGAAAACGCTCAATTAAAACGGCTCTACTCGATCAAATGCTTGTCGCAGGAGTCGGCAATATCTACGCCGATGAAGCCTTATTTTTAAGTGGAATTCACCCAGAAACGCTCTGTGCTGATCTCAATCCTCGGCAAGCCCAACGACTGCGAGCCAACGTGATCCGAGTGCTCACAGATAGCATTGCCGCGCGCGGCACGAGTTTTAGTGACTTTCGAGATGTATCGGGTGTGAATGGTAACTATGGCGGCATCGCTTGGGTATATGGGCGAGAGGGCGATCGCTGCCGAACCTGTGAAACCCCAATCGAGCGAGTCAAATTAGCCGGGAGATCGGCACATTTTTGTCCGAACTGCCAGCCGCCGTTTTCTCAGGCGGTTCGCAAACCGTAACGATGATTCACAAAAGCGGTAAATCTTTGTAGAGAAGCGATGTTGCTTTTTTGGCTTGCGCTATGCTGAAGCGATCGTAAAATCGGAAAGATTTTCTATTTTGCGATGAATTTAGAATTCGAGCTTAGAAAAATGCCGAATTCTGATATCCTATAAAACCTGTAATCGGCAAACTCCGTTCCTTTCAAAAGCTGATCTTAATTAATGGCGCGTATCATCGTAATTACCTCCGGAAAAGGTGGAGTCGGCAAAACCACCACAACTGCCAATCTCGGCATGGCACTTGCAAAACGGCGACGCAAAGTGGCGGTCATTGATGCTGACTTTGGGTTGAGAAATCTAGACTTGTTACTGGGACTGGAAAATCGGGTTGTCTATACTGCGGTCGAAGTTTTGGCAGGTCAATGCCGCCTCGAACAAGCCTTAGTCAAAGATAAACGCTTTCAGAATTTGGTCTTACTTCCGGCGGCTCAAAACCGCACCAAAGAAGCCGTGACTCCGGATCAAATGCGGCAACTGGTGAATGCATTAGCACGGGTGTATGAATATATCTTGATCGACTGTCCCGCGGGGATTGAAATGGGATTCCAAAACGCGATCGCGGCTGCGCGTGAAGCAATTATTGTTACGACCCCGGAAATTGCGGCGGTTCGAGATGGCGATCGCGTGATTGGACTGCTCGAAGCGAGTGGCATCAAACGGATTAACCTCATTGTCAACCGGATCAGACCAGGCATGGTACAAGCCAACGACATGATGTCAGTCGAAGACGTGCAGGAAATTCTGGCAGTGCAATTGCTCGGCGTCGTCCCAGATGATGAAAAAGTGATCGTCTCAACGAATAAAGGTGAGCCGCTGGTATTATCAGAAACACCCTCACAGGCAGCGACTGCTTTTGACAATATTGTGCGTCGTCTGGAGGGAGAACGAGTACCCTTGATGAGTCTCGAAGCTCCACCCGAAGGCTTCTTTTCACGTCTCTTCGGTAAATTTAAGAAAAAATAGCGCCTGTGTTTTGGGCCGTCCTTGTTCGCTTATCCCGTTTGCATCTTTAGCCAATGATCACTGAATTTCTAGAACGAATATTTCCTCGCGGGTTCGACAATAGCCGCAATGATGTCAAACGGCGATTGAAGCTAGTCCTCGCCCACGATCGAGCAGATTTGCCGCCGCATTTAGTTGAAGAATTACGTAAGGAAATTCTAGATGTCGTTTCGCGATATGTGGAATTGGATGAGGGTACGGAGTTCCAACTCGAAAATCATCAGCGATCGACTTCGCTGATCGCAAATTTGCCGATTCGTCGAATTCGTCCTATTCCAGATCCGACTCCCGAAGAAATGGCAATGGCTGTTCCAGATTTGACGCTGACTGAAGCAACGTTAACTGAAGAAGACTCTGATCATAAGCAACTCGATTTGCTCAAGCCTGAGAATGAAGCAAATAACGGGTAAAACGAAACTTCTGGGGGTGATTGGCGATCCGATCGAGCATTCTCTCTCCCCAATCATGCACAATGCTGCGATCGAGAAGATGGGCTTAGATTTTATCTATGTTCCATTTCGAGTTCGAGATTTGAAACTTGCGATCGCAGGTTTTGCCGCGATCGATTTGCAAGGGTTTAGTATTACGATTCCGCATAAGCAGGCAATCATTCCTCTGCTGTCTGAAATTACGGATGCAGCAAAAGCCATTGGCGCGGTGAATACCGTGTGGAAAGGGGAATCGGGCTGGATTGGAACAAATACCGATATCACAGGATTTCTTGCGCCCTTGCGATCTCACGCCCCCTCGGTTGCAGTTGTCCTAGGAAATGGAGGTGCGGCGCGGGCAGTTGTTGCCGGATGTGCTGAGTTAGGATGTTCTGAAATTCATGTAGTGGGACGCAGTAAACTTCAGGAATTTCAGGCAGCTTGGAACTTAAGCGCTTTGAAGACGCACACTTGGGATCAGCTTTCTGATCTGTTGCCTCATGCCGATTTGATTGTCAATACAACGCCGATCGGCATGTCGCCGAATTTTGATGATTCTCCCATCACGGATCACCAAGCAGAACGGATTCAAGAAAATGCGATCGCATATGATCTCATCTATGTGCCGAATCCGACGCGATTTTTAAAACAGGCACAGCAACAGGGAGCAACCGCGATCGACGGATTAGAGATGCTCGTTCAGCAAGGTGCAGCAGCATTAGAAATCTGGACGCAGCAAGAGGTTCCCGTCGAGGTGATGCGACAAGCTTTACAGAACCATTTGGGGTTAGCTCATTCAAGCTAGGGACTGCGATTAACGCGCTCAATCCGTGAATTGAGCGCAGTTGAATCCCCAACTAAGCTTCTTCTAGCTGGCTCACCCGTCGCATATTCAGCACGTCTGTCATTTTCTTAATCTGAGCAAACGTACGTTCAAGCTGAGCATGATCACAAATATCAATACCCAAATCAATTACCGCCGTTTGATCCGGGAAGGTTTTGACTTGGGCATTGCGGACGTTGATATTGTTATCCGTTAAGCGAGACAGAATATCTTTGAGGACTCCAACGCGATCGATCACTTCAATTTGAATATCAATTGGATAAGTTTGAGCGCGTCCCTTCGCAGGTTCGACCGGATTCCAACTCAGTGGCACTAAGCGATCACCCGGAATCGAATCCACATTCGGACAGCCTTGACGGTGAATGGAAATCCCGCGATTACTACGAGTGACCACGCCAATAATCGGCTCTCCAGGAATTGGGTTACAACATCCCGCCATATGGTGCAGTAGATCTTCAACACCTGCGATCGGATGTTTTGTCGTGGGAGCCGGAAGCGATCGCGGTGCAGACGGGAGCGGAATCACACCACTATTCAAGCTATCCGAGGGAGCAGGAGCGGGATTAGCAAGAGACTGCTGAGCTTTGACGGCATCGCGAATCCGGTTGAGTGCCAGGTTGAGAGTGATTTCGCCATAACCGACTGCGGCAACGAAATCCTCAACATTGTGATAGTTACATCGCTCAGCCGCTGTCAGCATCGGAGCCGATTTCATTAAAGCTTCAAAGCCATTTTTGCCGAGTTCTTTCTCCAGCATTTCTCGACCGCGCAAGACATTCTCATCATGATGCGATCGCTTATAAGCCTGCCGAATTCGATTTCTTGCGCCTGCTGTCACGACAAAATTCAACCAATCCAAACTAGGACGGGCATTCTTTTGCGTAATGATTTCAACAATATCGCCCATCTGCAGCGGCGTATCGAGTTGAACCATTCGACCATTGACTCTCGCACCTGCACAGTGATTTCCCACTTCGGTGTGAATCCGATACGCAAAATCTACCGGAGTCGATCGTGGACTGAGTGAAACGACCTCACCTTTGGGCGTAAAGACAAAGACATCGCCATCAAATAAATTGTCTTTGATGCCATCGAGATATTCTTGCGCGTCTTTGAGGTCTTTTTGCCAATCGAGTAGCTGACGTAGCCAGGTAAACTTCTCATCGGTTTTCGTCAGTTGCGACGTAGAACCACCCGACTCTTTATATTTCCAGTGAGCCGCGATCCCATATTCTGCAACATGATGCATTTCTAGGGTGCGGATCTGAACTTCTAAAGGCTGACCCGTTTCACCAATCACAACCGTATGCAACGATTGATATCGGTTCGGTTTGGGTAAACCAATGTAATCTTTGAAGCGTCCAGGAATCGGACGAAATGTGTCATGTACGATCGCGAGGGCACGATAACATTCATCATTGCTCTCGACAATGATCCGAATTGCAGCGACATCATAAATTTCGTCATAGCCTTTTTGCTGACGCTGCATCTTTTGATAAATGCCGTACAAGTGTTTCGGTCGTCCGCTCACTTCGACACAGCGCACACCCACTTCTTCCAGTCGTTTCTTAAATGCGGCTGCAACTTCACTCAGGCGAGATTCACGATCGGCTCGTTTCTCGGATACTAATTGCTGGATTTCTCGATAGCCCTCGGTTTCGAGATACTTAAAGGCGAGATCTTCAAGTTCCCACTTGATGTTCCCAATCCCCAATCGATTCGCGAGCGGTGCAAAGATTTCGCGAGTTTCGAGGGAAATGCGGCGTTGCTTCTCCGGAGCAAGATGTTCGAGCGTCCGCATATTATGCAAGCGATCGGCAAGCTTCACCACAATCACGCGAATGTCTTGCGCCATGGCTAAGAACATGCGGCGGAAATTTTCAGCTTGTCGCTCTGTTTTACTAGAAATATTGAGTTTTGAAAGCTTGGTTACGCCTTCGACCAAACATCGCACTTCTGAGCCAAAGCGTTCTTCAATTTCTTCGACGGTAACGTCTGTGTCTTCAACGACATCATGAAGAAAGCCCGCTGCAATCATGACGCCACTGCCACCGAGATCCCGGAGAATCCCTGCTACCGCAACTGGATGAGCAATATAAGGTTCTCCAGAAGCGCGGGTTTGCCCTTCGTGTAGTTTGTAGGCAAACTCGAACGCGCGGCAAACTAGACTCGGATCGTCGTCTGAAGGGTCGAGAAAACACTCCCGTAACCAATCCGGTAAAGCAAAATCAATGGTGGGTAGAGATGCCGCTACATTCATGTGTTTCGCGTGACTAGAGTGCAGTTTCAGATTGTGAATTTATGAAATTGAATAAAACGTATCGCCCTATACAAAGTTTAGAAGTAATAGAGAAAGAGTCTAGCATGAGGAACCTGCCCATCTGCTAGACAACAAAGTTAAAATGAGCAATCGATAAACTGTAAAACAGCCTGTTCAAGTCACTTGGACTTGAAGAAGTTGTTCAGAGATCGATGCCGGAGGAAGATTGAGAGTCTGCCTTAAACTTGGTTAAGACGATCGCACGTACCGTTCATTTTATCAATGGCGATACGTTTCTTCCCAAAGATCCTCGCTAGAATTGAAAATTTTTGATCGAATCTAACCCAGTGAATTCTCACAGTTATGAGTCTGTACTCTACACGATGTCTTCGGTTTTAGCTCGAATTTACACTGAGGTTTATCGCATTCTACGAAAACAAGATTTTGCGTAAGTCTTGTGGGGTAAGTGATCCCCGTTTTTATACTGAATTGAAAAAGTTTAGATATGTTAACAGAGAACCAAGTACATTTATTTCGTGCGTTTCACACTGGATTAGGATCGCTCAATCAATTGTTAAACTCTTCCGAATTCGATCGACAAATCTTTGCTCAAACGTGGCAGTCACTTCAAAAAATCTTTTCAGAAGAAATTCAATCCATCCAATCGGATGTCTACCGAATCCATTCAGTTTTGGTTGAAATCAATAAACAGATGAGGCTGTTAGGAATGGATGCGATGTTTCTCAAAACAGCACGACAGCCAGAGACGGTGCAAGGTCGGGTTGGACAGATTCGCGATCGAGTGACTTTACTAATGAACTACTGCACTGTACTTTTGGAGTCGGATGGAATTTGAGGTCGCGTGATGCAGTGTCCTAAAGAACGGAAAATTACGCTAAACGATGGGCGATTGGCTGAGTCGTTAGAGGTGAAGGAATGCCCAGAGTGTCAGGGAGCGTGGATTCCACTGGAAAATTATCAGGTGTGGCAAGCAGAACGCGAACGACCGAAAACGGTTGCAAACTTGATCCCAAAAACATTAGATGTCGCATTTACTCCATCGCCTCATGATGCGAAGGCAGCTTTTTGCCCTGAGTGTGGCTGTTATTTGGCGCGGGTCAAAGTGGGGATGAAAAATCCGTTTTATGTAGAGCGGTGTTTGAGTTGTGGAGGAATTTGGTGCGATCGCGGAGAATGGGCTGCACTGGAAACGATGGGCTTGAATATTGCGATCGAGCAACTATTTTCAAGCGAGTGGCAGGTTTTGTCGAGAGAGCGAGAGCATTTGGCGATCGAGAAGCAGGCGACTATCGATCGCTTGGGAGAGGATTTAGCACACCGAGTGTTTGCGTTGGCAGAAGAGTTGGAGAAGCATTCGCACGGGGATTTTGGGGTTGCATATTTGATGCGACGATTTGAGAATTTTACCCAGGAATTAGAGCGGGCGAAGAGAAAGAGTTGACCATAAGGGATGATGGCTCTAGTCGTCAATTGCATTTATGTTGTGGAGCGGGTAGAGAGGGGAGAGAGATGCTAGAAATGATAGTTCTTGCTCCCCTCATCTAAAACTTGAGAGAAATCTAAACTATGAGATCGACTACTTTAGATCGACATTAATTAGTGTTCTTACAATTAGCACTTGCATAGTTAGAATAAAGCATGCTTCTTTTCAAGCTAAAGCATATTAAAGTCGATTCAATTTGAAATTTCACAAGTTTTAGAAATTTAAAATTAAAGAATTTCATCTATTAACTCAAGTGAAAAGCCTCAAACAAAATCAAAGCAGGAAGTGCTACTAGCACTAAAAGAAATGCATCTTAATTAAGATAGTGGCATTTTACTTAATTAGCGCAGATTGTTAAGTAGAAAAAATGCATAAGTTGATCACTATCTTTAAGTCAGGCTCTGAATATTCGCTGAAAAGAAGACCTTGAATTATACAGATTCTTTAAGTATCAGCCTTGATTTTACCTAAGTGCTTCAATTATCCATGCGGTGTACCGTATCTCTGAGTTGAGCGTATCTTCCTCTGTCTGTTCAGTATTCTTAGCTGCCCTACTCAGCTTTGCTTCTGAGTACATTTCCTAATTTTAGATATCCCTGACTAATTATTCTATGGGCTGGGAAATATATAGTTTAGAGCCTATCCAAAATCTGCAGAGGCAGATTTTGACACAACCCAGTTTAATATCTCCCAGCCTCAAGTAAATTCCGGAAAACTGAGTGATTTTTATATTTTTTTGATCTATGACTTGATTCTATAAATCTCAAAGAGTTGAGTCTTTATTAATTTGAGTTCGGGAATTCTCGTTGTAGGAAAGATGCGATAGTCTCCCTACTTTCTTCAACTTTACAGAAAACATATGCGCACTGCTCTTCAAGATTGTCTCATTCACCAATTGGTTGAATCTCAAGTCATTCGATCTCCGTATGAGATCGCTGCCATCTTTGATGAAGAAACAATCACTTACCAAGAACTGAATCAGCGTGCCAACCAACTCGCACATTACTTAAGGTCAGTTGGGGTAGCGCCAGAAACATTCGTGGGTATTTGTGTTGAGCGATCGCTGAAAATGCTGATCGTCATGCTCGGCATTCTCAAGGCTGGCGGAACCTACATCCCCCTTGATCCGAACTATCCTGCTGAACGTCTGACGTTTATTGTAGAGAACTCAGAACTCTCGATCGTCATTACCCAATCTCATCTGGCATCTTTCTCAAACTGCCAAACTCTCGATATTGACGCAGACTGGGCAACTATCTCGCAGCAACCAACTCACAACCTAGAAATCACAGGTCATTCTGATCACCTTGCTTATGTGATCTATACTTCTGGCTCTACAGGCAACCCGAAAGGGGTACAGATTACTCATCGAGGAGTTGTAAATTTTCTGCTTTCGATGCAGCAAGAGCCGGGGATTTCATCTGACGATCGTTTGCTTGCGGTTACGACGATCTCCTTCGACATCGCAGTTTTAGAACTCTTTTTGCCGCTAATCGTTGGAGCTTGCGTCAATATTGTCCCGGCTCAGATCACAGCAGATGGGCAACGTCTGATTCAACTCCTCGATACTTTCGAGGCAACCATCATGCAGGCAACTCCAGCAACTTGGCGACTTCTCTTGCAATCCGGTTGGCAAGGTCGTCCAACCCTGAAGATGCTCTGTGGCGGCGAAGCAATGACTCGATCGCTTGCCAATCAACTCTTAGACAAAGGTGCGTCGCTTTGGAACCTGTACGGTCCAACTGAGACAACGATCTGGTCTGCACTACATCGAGTAGAACCTGGCACTGAGTCCGTTCCCATTGGACATCCCATTGCCAACACGCAAATCTATCTCATCGAGACGAAATCGCGACGAAAAACTGATCCAATTATTCCAGTCCCGGTCGGTGTGGCGGGCGAATTGTGTATCGGTGGTGAGGGAGTTGCAAGAGGTTACTATAAGCGTCCAGAACTCAATGACGAAAAATTCATTGCTGATCCATTTAGCACCAGAACCGGAGATCGATTGTATCGAACTGGAGACTTAGCGCGGTATCGAGCAGATGGCACAATCGAGTTTATTGGTCGCATTGACCATCAAGCAAAAATCCGGGGCTACCGAGTTGAACTCGGCGAGGTCGAAGCTGCCATTAGTCAATCCTCGATCGTGCAAGAAACAGCAGTCATCGCAAAAGAAGATAGTTCTGGAAATCAGCGCTTAATTGCTTACATCGTCTCAAAAGAAAGCGAAGAAAAAACACTGCAATTTCAGCAAGTTGAGCACTGGAAAACCGTATGGGATCATGCCTATCAACAGACGACTCCAGTCGAAGATAGTACGTTTAATCTCCAAGGCTGGATAGATAGCTACACGGGATTACGAACAGACGCACAAGTCATGCAGGAATGGCTTAATTTGACGATCGATCGCATTTTGGCACTCCGTCCAAAACGAATTCTAGAAATTGGGTGTGGAACAGGTCTACTTTTATTCCGCTTAGCTCAGCACTGCGATCGCTATCACGGAATTGATGTGACTTCAGAAGCCGTGAAGTATATTCAACGCCAAGAACTCAACCAATTGGGCAGACGGGCACATGTGACCGTTGCTCAATGTGCTGCTCATGAAATTGACGATTTAGAAAGCTTTGACACCATTATTATCAATTCTGTTGTGCAGTATTTTCCAAATGCACAATACTTGACAACAGTGATTGAGAAAGCAGTAAAACTTCTGCAACCTGGGGGACGCATCTTTATTGGCGATGTGCGTAGTTTGCCTTTACTCGAAACATTCCACACGTCAGTTCAGCTTAGGCAACCTGTTGACTCGGTGACGCAACTTCGATCGAGAGTATACGATCGCATCATTCAAGAAAAAGAATTAGTCATTGATCCTGCATTTTTCCAGAATCTTGTTCAGCGTATTCCCCACCTCAAGACTGCTGAAATCGAGCTAAAACGAGGTCGATCTGACTCTGAACTGAACCGATTTCGGTATGATGTCACCTTACACCTTGAGTCCGAACAGCCTAGTATCTCTCAATTTCATCAATTGGATTGGGTGCGAGATCGAGTCAGCTTAGCAACGCTGCGATCGCATTTTGGAAAAATGCCGCTCAGGATTACTGGAATTCCAGATGCTCGCCTACAAGCAGACTTACAAGCAGTAGAACTGCTCAAAAATGCACAGGATTCTGCCACGATTGAGCAGTTGCTTACAGCCCCCCAAACATATTCTGGGATTCATCCGGAAGACTTAATCAGCCGAGCATTCGGCTACAAAGTTAAGCTGATGTGTTCAGACCAGCCTGGATTCTACGAGGCTTGGATTTATCAATCTGAAATCTGTCAATTTCCAAGTGCAGTATTTCCGATTCCAGAAGCTTATACGAATTCTCCACTTCAGGTCATTGAGAAACCTCAACTCACGCTACAACTTCGCCAATTTCTTCGCGATAAACTGCCCAGCTACATGATTCCGTCAGTATTTGTGTGGCTAGAAAAACTTCCACTCACGCCAAATGGAAAAATTGACCGTCGTGCGTTGCCAGAACCCAAAACTGTGCATGCAGAACGCAGTTCATCTGCTCCCAAAACTCCTCAAGAGCAGCAAATGGCAGCAATTTGGGCGGAGGTTCTAGAAACCGATGCGATTGGCATTGAGGACAATTTCTTTGACGTTGGTGGACATTCGCTGTTGGCAGTTCAGCTTCTAGCACAGGTCAAAGCAACTTTTGATGTTGAAATTCCGTTGTTTTATTTATTCAAAGATCCAACTATCAAAGGATTGCTCAATGCGATCGCCCAAATTCAGTCCTTGGATATCAGCCAGCCCCACAGTCTACTCGACTTAGAGGCTGAAACTCAGCTAGATCCCAAAATCAAGCCTGAAACAGAATTCATCCCAACGACTCCAACTGGAATCTTTCTCACAGGTGCAACAGGCTTTCTAGGCGCATTCTTGCTCTATGAACTCCTCCAGCAAACTTCTGCTAAGCTCTACTGTTTAGTTCGCGCTTCCAATGCCAGAGATGGATTCGCTCGAATTCAGGCGAATCTAGAACGGTACTTAATTTGGAATCAGGAACTCAGTGATCGCATTATTCCAGTCATCGGCGATTTGACCCAGCCCTATCTTGGACTCTCAGAATCTGAGTTTCTGACCCTAGCAAGTCAAACAGAAGTTATCTATCACAGCGGTGCGTTAATTAATCTTGCTTATCCATACTCTGCACTGCGAGCCAGCAATGTTGGAGGGACAGAAGAGATTTTGAGACTGGCAAGCTGGGTCAAACTCAAATCTGTTCACTTTGTTTCCACGTTGGATGTGTTCCAATCGCCAGCCTATTTCCAGGATCAGCCTATCTTTGAACAGACTCCCCTCACTCACGGTCATGAACTTTATCGCGGCTACGCTCAAACAAAATGGGTCGCAGAAAGACTGCTACAGACAGCCCGCGATCGCGGAATTCCAGTAAATATCTATCGTCCAGGAATGATCTCTGGACATAGCGAAACGGGCGTATCACCCGTCACTGATTTACTATGTCGGTTCTTAAAAGGCATCATTCAACTGAAAACTGCCCCGATTCTTGACCGACCCATTTCAATGGTTCCAGTCGATTATGTGAGTAAGGCGATCGTGCATCTCGCACAACAATCGACCGAATGCGGACAAGTTTTTCACCTGACCAATCCCAATTCTTCACAGCTTGGGCAACTCGTCCATGACCTCCAGCAATTCGGCTACGAGATTGAAGAAATCCCCTACGATCGCTGGCTGTCTCTTCTGAGAGATCTCTCAGAAGAGAATGCGCTAGCTCCACTCGCTGCCCTTTTCAATGAACGCTCAGACGTCCATCAAACTTATTTAGAAACGTCGCTGTTGAGTAACCAACATTTCGATTGTCAATCTACTCTCCAAGGCTTGCGAGGGACTTCCATTGTCTGCCCTGCTAGTAACACTCAGTTGTTGAAAACTTACTTTGACTATTTCGATCGGACTAAATTCCTAACTCAAAACCAGTCCCACTCCTCAGTGCGCTGGATTCCAAACCTCGCAACTGAATCGCCATCATTTTCGAAAACACCTACCTAGTAGGTGTTCCCGACTCCGGAATGTTTATGAGTTGAATTAGGGAATATTGTGGTAAGCATTCTCACCTTGACTATGAAAAAAGCATTGCGACACTCAATTGGATCGAACTTATTTATCTATGTTTTGAGCGGTGCATTGATTGGACTGGGCGGCATGTCCTACTTCTTTTATAGGACTTTGGAGAAGAATGCTGAAAGCGAGATTCAAAGCCGTCTCAAAACACAAGTTCGATCGATTGAATCCCAGTTAGCCAAAGTTGAACAATCGACTGAAGATTTAGAAGCTAGTGTTCGCACGCTTCACAATCTTGGAGTAAAAGACGCAGATGCCTATAAGCAGCTTGTCTTTGAACTCTTCCAACGACGTTCACCCTTAACAATGGCTTTCGGGTTTGGGCAACTTTCTAATCAGGTTGTGCCTGATCGTCAATGGTACTGGCCTTACTTCTACGTTGATCAGAAAGCACCCGGTCAAATTGGTCAATTACTTCCCGCTCCAAATCAACACATCCGGTTTGCCGATCTCTTTCAAGATGACGACTATCCCAACAAAGCTTACTACAAAGATGTCATTCGGGCTGGGCAGGACATTTGGCTAGAACCCTACCTTTGGTATGGTCAAACGCTAACGACATTTTCGAGCTTCATCTTTGATGACCAAAATCGGGCAATCGGGGTCACAGGGCTGGACATTAACGTATCTGTGCTGAGTGAACAGCTATATACTTCAGTCAAGAGTGGAGGAGGCTACTTCGCGATTTTAAGTGAGAAAGGTAATCTTCTGACTTATCCACCCGATCAAGCGAAAGCAAAAAAACTGGCATCCCATAAAGATGTGCCAGAACTCGATCGAGTCTGGCAACAAATTCAGGGGCAACAAGCTGGGATTTTACAAGCTGAAGGTTCGTATTGGGCGTATGAGCGGGTACGCGGCACAAACTGGACGATGCTCGCTTCTGTTCCTCGATCAATTATCTTACTGCCTGTTTTATCAATTACAGTCGGTGGGGCAGTCGGTGCAGGAACTGTTTTAGCGATCGTCGTTTTTCTGTTTGTGCGCCGTCTTAATTCCCGATTAGAACCCATTCTAGTAGGGTGTAACCAACTTGCAGAAGCCGATGCTCAGCGCCTTTCGCGCTTAAATAGAGAGCTGACAGAAACTGAGACTTCAACTTCGAGCATCCAGCATGCGGACGAACTAGAAGTTCTAGAATCTGCGTTTCAACGAATGGCGGCTCAGATCAACGAATCATTTGAAGAATTAGAACTCCGAGTTGAGGCAAGAACGTCTGAATTAAAGCACGCCAAAGAACTTGCAGATAGTGCGAATCGCGCCAAGAGCGAATTTTTGGCAAATATGAGCCACGAACTGCGAACGCCGCTCAACGGGATTTTGGGATATACCCAGATTTTACAGCGATCAACGCGTCTCGATATTAAAGAGCAACGTGGAATTGGCGTGATTCACCAATGTGCAACTCATTTGCTCACCCTCATCAATGATGTTTTAGATCTGTCAAAGATCGAAGCGCGCAAAATGGAGTTGAACTCAGTTGACTTTTCACTCTCTTCTTTCTTGCAGAGTGTAGTCGAGATGTGCAGCATTCGGGCAGAACAACGTGGCATTGAGTTTCGATATCAGTTTCAAAGTACACTGCCCAAGTATGTTCATGCAGACGAAAAGCGACTTCGACAAGTCTTAATCAATTTATTAGGCAACGCGATCAAGTTTACCGAACAAGGGCAAGTGACATTTTCAGTCCTTACCTGCTCTGAAGGTAGCCCTTATAATTTGAGGTTTGAAGTAGAAGATACCGGATCAGGCATGACTCCTGAGCAATTGCAAAAAATCTTCCTGCCTTTCGAGCAGGTTGGAGGCGTTGAGAAACGCTCAGAAGGAACTGGGCTAGGTCTAACCATCAGTCAGACGATCGTGCAATTGATGGGCGGAACTATCCAAGTTGAAAGCCAATTGGGTCAGGGTAGCCGATTCTGGTTTGAAATTCCACTCGCCGCTGCGATCGACAATGTTCCACAGACTCCTGACTTTAACGCGAGTCGGATTATCGGTATGATTGGCAGCCGACGCAAAATTCTCATCGTTGACGATCGGGAAGAAAATCGATTGGTTCTGCGAAGTCTACTAGAACCGATTGGATTTGAGATTTTTGAGGCAGAGACCGGAAGAGCTGGACTCAATGAAGTACTGCGAATTCATCCTGATCTCCTCATTACAGACCTGATGATGCCTGAGATGCAAGGTGACGAACTGCTCATACAGATTCGGAAAATGTCAGAATTTCAGGATTTAAGAGCGATTATGTCTTCGGCCAGTGTGTTTGAAGAAGATCGCCAAATCAGCGTAGATGCAGGCGCAGATGCTTTTCTGCCGAAGCCGATCGAAGCTTATGTGCTGTTTGATTTACTTCAGCAACTGCTTCAGCTTGAATGGATTTACGACGACTCTAAATCAGAAAGTGAACTTGCTCAGCCGCCTGAATCACCGACTTCAGATGCAGTGGAACTGCCTGATCCATCTGTATTATCCGGACTCTACGACCTTGCTCGCAAGGGCTTGCTGAATGATCTAACTCAACAGCTTGAGACCTTAGAGAGCGCTAATCCAATGCTGAAACCGTTCTGTCACTTGATCAGCACTTGGGCAGAAGATTTCCAGTTAAAAAAGATTCGTACATTTTTAGAACAGCACTTAGTAGATAAGGAGAGATCATGAAGTCTGCCGATCAAAGTATTCTTATCGTGGATGATAATCCGACGAATCTCAAGGTACTATCCGAAGCGATCACCAGTGAGGGATTCCAAGTTTCGGTTGCTTTAGATGGCGAGAGTGCCTTAGAGCAAATGGCGTATCATCAACCTGCTTTAGTCTTATTAGATGTCATGATGCCGGGAATTGATGGGTTTGAAACTTGCCGCCGAATGCAGGCGAATCCGATTTTCCAAGATATTCCTGTGATTTTCATGACCGCTTTATCTGAGACTGAACATAAAGTAAAAGGGCTAGCCGTTGGAGCAGTCGATTATATTACCAAACCTTTTCAGCATGAGGAAGTATTGGCGCGCGTAAAAGTGCATCTACGATTGCGCCATCTGAGCCAACAACTCGAAGTTCAAAATGAGGTGCTGAAACAATTTAATGAAACACTAGAAGAGAAAGTTGAGCAGCGTACAGCTGAGCTACAGCAGGCTCAGATACAACTCATTCAACAAGAAAAACTATCATCTTTAGGGCAAATGGTTGCAGGTGTTGCGCATGAGATTAACAATCCTGTGAACTTTATTTATGGCAATGTTGTTCCGGCTCAACAGTATGTGGAAGACTTGCTAAGTCTTGTAAATCTCTATCGCTCTCAGTATCCTGAACCGAATTCTGTGATTCAGTCTGCACTCGAAGATCTCGATTTTGATTTCATTGCCGTGGATCTCCCGAAGCTGCTCAATTCGATGCAAGTTGGAGCAGATCGGATTCACGACATTGTGCGATCGCTCCGTAATTTTTCCCGACTAGATGAGGCAGAACGCAAATGCGTCGATCTGCATGAAGGCATCGAAAATACGTTAATGATTTTGAGCCATCGTTTGAAGGTTCAGACAACACAACCCGAGATTAAATTGTTGCGAGAATACGGTGAGATACCCAAAGTCGTTTGTTTTCCGGGACAGCTCAACCAAGTCGTAATGAATCTTCTAGCGAATGCGATCGATGAGTTAGAAAGTAAACGTATTGCCCAGCCTGAGATTCGGATTCAGACTGAACTTGCTGGTGCAGATTCGGTTAGAATTCGCATTATTGATAATGGTGCAGGTATTCCAGAAACAATTCAACAAAAGATTTTTAATCCATTTTTCACAACGAAAGAAGTTGGCAAAGGGACAGGATTAGGTTTATCGATTAGCCATCAGATTGTTGTTGGCAAGCATGGCGGAAATTTGTATTGTCGATCGATTCTGGGGCAGGGAACTGAATTTGGGATTGAAATTCCGATCCATCAGCCCGAATCGGACTCCGAACGCTTATTGAGTTGTGGAATGCGGGATTCTGCCGCATAGAGCGGGAACACAGTGAGATTACAATGATCACAGGTGTTTTAATCGGTTGATGAATTTGTGTATGATTGGCTATGTCTGCTCGAAAGCTGCGAAAGTACGAATACTTGGGCATTAGAACAACTTTCTCAGTTAAAACATGGGGATGTAGTATTTACCCGTGAGCAGACCGCAGGACGGGGACAGTTTGATCGCGTCTGGCATTCACAGCCTGGAATACTCACAGCCAGCTTTGTACTAGATTTACCAGTCACGCAATTATCTGGATTCAGCCTCATTGCTGGTCTTGCTGTGATTCAAGCCATTGAATCCCTACTGCCCATTAAGCTTCAACTCAAATGGACAAATGATGTGTTTGCAGCAGGTCAAAAGCTAGCAGGAATTTTATGCGAATCACGCCTGCAAGCAGATCAAGCGCGCCTCGTCGTCGGAGTTGGATTAAATCGCATCAGTGTTCCAGAATTCGTCACTCAAGCCATTAGTCTCAGCCAGCTTTCAGCAACCGTGCCAGACGAAGAAGAATTACTAACTCACTTGCGCGACTCTCTCTTGCGATTCAGTCAGCACTCTTTAGCAGAATTACTTCCAGAACTTCGAGCTAAAGATTTTCTATATCGACAAATCATTGAATTTCAAACCTCCAATGAAATCTTAATTGGAGAAGCAGCAGGAATCGATGAAGAAGGACGGCTCCTGATGCGATTACCAAACGGGATAGAAGCATTTCGATCGGGGCGAGTTTTGAGAATTCACAAGTCCGAATGGGAAAACCAAAGGAAATAAAAAGCTCGCTGGAAAGACACAATGTCTAGGCACGTCAAAAGCTTCAGCCATAAGATTAACAGGACATTGATCACTCTCAATTCCCAGAGGGAACAGAATTCATCATTTACATCCCCTCACAACTGTAAGAATTGATAAGCCATCACTCAGGATTCTTCTCATTCCAAGGCGCAAAAAACGGGAGCAGCAACAACCCCGGAATCGCCGCCAAAATTGTAGCCAAGAAGAAATTGCTCCAGCCCATCGACTTCGAGAAAGCCCCCGCCGGAGAAGCCATAATATCGCGGCTCACTGCCATCAAACTCGACAACAGCGCAAATTGCGTCGCCGAAAACTGCGGATTACAAACCGTCATCATAAAACCAAGGAATCCCGCTGTCCCTAAGCCTGTACAGAAATTTTCAATAAAAATCGTCGCTAACAGCCCCGAATCCGTTTGATACCAACCGATCGACATTGACTGATCAAAAATCAACATCGGAATCCACACCATGATTCCACTCTTGCCCAACATTGCCAGCAGCCAATAAGCCACATTGCTCAACGCTTGCAGAATCCCAAAAATCCACAGCGACTTATTCACCCCAATCTTGCTAAAAATTCCACCCCCCACGATCGTCCCCCCGATCGTCGCCAAAATTCCCAAAAATCCCTGAATCGCTCCAATATCACTCTGGCTATACTTTGCTCCCAACAAAAACGGCACAACCATCACACTGAGTAAAGCATCGCCATACCGATACAGCACCACAAATGCCAAAACGGCCAACAACCGTCCCCAACCCAACCGCCGAATAAAATCCTGAAAAGGCTGAATAATGGCTGCCTGCATTGTTGTGGGTGGCGCGTAGTTTTTCGGTTCCGGCGCGAACACTGTAGCTATAATCCCGATCGCCATCAATCCTGCCATCAACAGATAAACCTGCGACCATGCCCAATGCCCAGGATTCTTCGGATCTGCAATCATCAGCGCAATCCCACCCGCAATCACCAGCGCAATCCGATACCCTGTCACAAAAAAAGCCGCCCCGCTTCCCATCTGGGCTGGATTGAGCACATCCGTGCGGTACGCATCGGCACTAATATCCTGCGTTGCACTCAAAAACGCGACCAATAAAGCAATCTGAAAAAATGCACTGGGAATCAGCGTCTTAAACGATTGTCCAAACTCACACAAACCTTTGACCGCTGAACTTGCACAAACCTCAGTCGAAGCGACCCCCAGTTGTGTCAGGCTCATCGGATCTTGCCGACTCAACAGCAAAATCGCTGCCACCAGTGCAATCTGCGTCAAAATTAACCAACCCCGTCTTCTGCCGAACAGCGGTGGTATGTAGCGATCGAGAAACGGTGCCCAAAACACCTTCAATGAATAAGGCAATGCCGCCAGCCCGAACAGCCCAATCATCGTATCCGAAACCCCCGCCGTCTTTAGCCAAGCCTGCAACGCTCGTCCCGTCCCCGTCAACAGAAATGGCAGACCAGATGAGAAGCCCAACAAACTCAGAGCCGCCATTTTTCGGCTCCGAAACACTTTAAGATACGGTTGAATATTCACAACATGCAGCGGATTGCGAGAACGTTAGTCATCATCTCACAGTCTTTCTTCTGCGTCATTTTCTGACTGTGCCAGTTCAAACTCAAAGAAATCGTTTGTGTAGTAAATCAACTTTTGTTAAGTTAAACTGATCTTTAAAGCAGCAATCCCCCAGCCATAGCTGAGGGATTGCTTGTAATCAAGGGGTATGCCGTGGGGTTGTTGATTCAACCCTACTTTTTTGATTAGCCGTTGATTGCAGGTGCTTGAACAGCAACCGGAGTTGCATCACTTGCAGCCAAGTCGAGCGGGAAGTTGTGAGCGTTACGCTCGTGCATCACTTCCATACCCAGGTTCGCACGGTTGATCAAGTCTGCCCAAGTCGAAACCACACGACCTTGAGAATCCAAGATCGATTGGTTGAAGTTGAATCCGTTCAGGTTGAACGCCATCGTGGACACGCCCAATGCGGTGAACCAGATACAAACGACCGGCCATGCACCCAAGAAGAAGTGCAGTGCGCGAGAGTTGTTGAACGATGCGTATTGGAAGATCAACCGTCCGAAGTAGCCATGTGCTGCAACGATGTTGTAGGTCTCTTCTTCTTGTCCAAACTTGTAACCGTAGTTTTGGCTCTCAACTTCAGTCGTCTCACGTACCAAGGAAGAAGTTACCAACGAACCGTGCATTGCCGAGAACAAGCTACCACCGAATACACCAGCTACGCCCAACATGTGGAACGGGTGCATCAAGATGTTGTGCTCTGCTTGGAACACGATCATGAAGTTGAAGGTTCCAGAGATTCCGAGGGGCATACCGTCGGAGAACGATCCTTGTCCAATCGGGTAGATCAAGAAGACTGCGGTTGCTGCAGACACCGGAGCGCTATAAGCAACACAGATCCAAGGACGCATGCCGAGACGGTAGGAAAGTTCCCACTGACGTCCCAAGTAAGAGAAGACACCGATCAAGAAGTGGAATACAACGAGTTGGTAAGGACCACCGTTGTACAACCACTCATCTAAGGATGCTGCTTCCCAGATTGGGTAGAAGTGCAAGCCAATTGCGTTCGAGGAAGGAACAACTGCACCAGAGATGATGTTGTTGCCGTAGAGCAAGGAACCTGCAACAGGTTCGCGGATGCCGTCGATGTCTACAGGAGGAGCAGCGACGAAGGCGATGATGTAGCAGATGGTTGCAGAGAGCAAGGTAGGGATCATCAATACGCCGAACCAACCTACATAAATGCGGTTGTCGGTCGAAGTGACCCAGTTACAGAAGCGCTCCCACACATTGCCGCTTTCGCGTCTTTGTAATGTTGTGGTCATGGTTTTAATAATTACTGGAGGTACAAGAAATGAATTTTGGTAAATTTTGAAATCCGCAATTTACCTGACCTCATCTTATGGAAATCTATCTTCATTTTTCTAGTGTTTAAGTGTGAAATTTTATGGCAAAAAATTTCATGTTTGTTCATGACTTGAAACAAAAGTTTGTTTAGTCAGGATTGTTGCCCTCGGATTTGATTAAGGAAAGTAAATCCGATGAGATTGATGCCTTTTAATCCGTTAGTCTAGTATTATTACAGCAGTGACAGAAATATAAATTTACAGATTTAGTTTAAATATCTTCATGAACCTCAAGTTACAGAAATTGGATCAAATTATTAAATTTAATTCGAGTAATACTGTTAGTTTGCTTAGGGTTTTTAAGCAAAGCTGATTTGTGAAGGGTTTTAAGGCTTATCCATAAAAAAGAAGGCAAGATTTTGCCTTCCGGTAGAACGTCACAATTCGTTTGAAAAGGGTTAGACAAGAGTCGGCACTGCTTTCAAAATTCCTTCAAACAATGCAAGTCCGTCTACTTGTCCTAATGCTTGGTCTGAAGCGCGCTCTGGGTGTGGCATCATGCCCAAAACGTTACCCTGCTGATTGCAAATGCCTGCAATATTATTCAGCGAACCATTTGGATTGCCCTCAGTTGTAATATTGCCCGTTGCATCCGAGTAACGGAATAGAACTTGCCCATTGTCTTCGAGTGCTTTCAGCGTATCGGGATCTGCATAGTAACTTCCTTCTCCATGCGCGATCGGCAATTCAATCACTTGCCCCGATTCATATCCCTGTGTCCAAGGTAAATCTGTTCGCTCGACTCGTACCGGAACGCGATCGCAAATAAAATGCAAATCCCGATTTCGCACTAATGCACCCGGCAGTAATCCCGCTTCGGTTAACACTTGAAATCCGTTACAAATCCCCAAGACGAGTTTTCCAGCCTTGGCATGGTCGATCGTCGCTCGCATCACGGGAGAGAACCGAGCGATCGCGCCACATCTTAAATAGTCTCCGTAACTAAATCCACCCGGAACGACCACTACATCAATATCAGACAGATCACTTTCTTCATGCCAAATCATCCGAGTCGGCTGATTCAACAATCCTTGAGTCACCCAGAGAATATCGCGATCGCAATTCGATCCTGGGAACACCAAAACTCCAAACTTCATCGCTTTCTCCTAGACGGTTGCAAGAGCTTGCAATTCGATGCGGTAATTTTCGATTACCGGATTTGCCAATAGCTGGTCACAAATCGTATCGAGTTGCGATCGCGCTGCCGATTCACTTTCGGCAGTCAACGATAATTCGACATATTTACCAATTCGGATCTGCTCCACATTGGTATATCCCATGTGGGCGAGTCCTGACTGTACCGCTGTTCCCGCCGGATCTAAGACCGACGGACGGAGAGTAACATAGATCTGAGCCTGAAATTTTTGAGTCACAGTCGTTGTCCTGAACGTGAAGAAGGTTCCAAAGCTCATCTATTCTAAGACTGCGACGGCTCAAAACGTACAATGTTAAAGGTCTGATCTTCTTTCTTTGCTATGAAATCCCACCGAACCCGCAGCCAAGATCGCATTCTCGATATTTTGAAGCATTTAAACCGACCGATTTCTGCTCAGGATCTTTATGTTGAGTTGCGAAATCGCGATCAGAGTTTGGGTTTGGCAACGGTGTACCGAGCATTAGAGGCATTGAAGCTCGAAGGAATGGTACAGGTGAGAACGTTGGCGAATGGAGAAGCGCTCTATAGCTTGATTCAAGAGGATCGCCATCATTTGACTTGTTTACAATGTGGCAACTCAATTGCGATCGACGAGTGTCCGGTTCACGATTTAGAAAAGCAGTTGAATCAATCACATCGGTTTAAGATTTACTATCACATGTTGGAATTTTTTGGCATGTGCGATCGCTGTCAGGCGAAAGAGAGTTGAACACTTGAATGAAATATGTGGAAATCGAGATTCAGGCTCAGTGCGATTTCTCAAAAACGATTAGCCATCTTCGAGGCATGTCTAATCGGATTAGTGTCAGGGGTGGCAGCGGTTGTTTTAAAACAAGGTGTGAACTGGCTCGGCAAGTGGCGACTGTCAGCCGCAACCGATCATCCAGATTGGATGGTACTCCCTCTTGTGGGACTCGTAGGCGGATTGCTCGCCGGATGGTTGATCGAGCAGTTTGCCCCAGAAGCAGCGGGCAGCGGCATTCCGCAAGTGAAGGCTGCCTTGGGTGGCGTTTCAAGCGCGCTGACAATAAGAGTTGCGATCGCGAAACTGGTTACAACCTTACTGTCATTAGGATCGGGATTAAATTTGGGACGGCAAGGTCCGACCGTTCAGATTGGAGCCGCGATCGCTGCCCAGTTGAGTGACTGGGTTCCGACTTCGCCTGTGCATCGTAGGCAATTAATTGCCGCCGGAGCCGCCGCGGGATTAGCCGCTGGATTTAATGCCCCGATCGCGGGTGTCTTATTTGTCGTCGAAGAATTGCTACAAGATGTGTCTGGACTGACGTTAGGGACTGCAATTTTAGCGTCATTTGTCGGGGCAGTGGTTTCGAGGTTGTTAGGAGGCAATGGATTTAATGGTGCATCTTCCTCGCTAGAGTTGATGACGAGCTTTAATGTTCAGGCAATTCCAATTCTGTTGATTGTTGGAATATCGGCAGGCGTGCTGGGATCGCTGTTTATGCGCGGCATTCTTTTGAGTGTAAGGATGAATCGCAAAGTGCTGAAGTGGAGTTTGCCGCTGCGGATTGCTTTTGCCGGAGGAGTGTCAGGACTTGTGATCGCCATCCTTCCTGATGCACTGCGGAGCACAGCCAGTCTTCAAGAAGTTTGGCTCACAAGCGAATTAGGCTGGAGGATTACGGCAGTTCTTTTTATGACTAAATTTGTGCTCACGTTATTGGCTTTTGGGTCAGGCGCACCCGGAGGACTATTTGCACCCTCACTCATTTTGGGATCTGCCTTGGGCTTTTTGATTAGCTTTGGCGCGCAAAGTCTAGAAACGATGGGAGTTCCACTCGGTTTAGATCTGACTCAAGCGTTTACAACAACGGCTGCTCTAACTGGGATGGCAGCATTTTTTAGTGCAGTCACTCGTGGACCCATTACGGCAATCGTCATTGTCTTTGAGATAACCACAGATTTTACGATTGTATTGCCGCTGATGATTGGCTCTGTGAGTGCGTATCTGGTCGCAGAAAGTCTTTTTAGTGGATCAATTTATAAACACTTACTGGCTTCTAATGGCATTCACCTAAGTGCAAATTTAGAAATCGAAAATCGATTATCCGGTTTGACAGCAAAAGATTTAATGCAGCCACGAGTCGAAACGTTGTCGAGCCAGATTAGTTTAGATGAAGCGATGCAAGCATTTTCGCGATCGCATCATCGCGGCTTTCCAGTGATCGAAGACGGCGTTTTAGTTGGAATTGTCACACAAACAGATTTAGCGAATATCGCAGATAAGCAGCAACGGCTGAGTGAGTTTATGACAGCGCGCCCGGTCACAGTTCATCCTGACGATCCACTCAGCCAAGTTCTCTATCTTCTCAATCGCTATAAAATTAGCCGCTTGCCTGTTGTTGATCGTAAAAAATTAGTCGGCATCATTACTCGCGCCGATATTATTCGAGCGGAGTCGGATAAGCTAACCAATCTCGGATCTCAAAAAGAGCGATCGTATGTGGTTTATCAAACCCGTGCGCCGGAAACCGGAAAGGGTCGAGTTTTAGTGCCGATCGCGAATCCTCAAACTGCCGGAAGTTTACTGCAAATGGCGGCTGCCATTGCTCAAGAGCGAGGATATGAATTGGAATGTTTACAGGCAATTCCGATCGCGCGTCATTACACACCTGCCGAAACGCCTGTCTCAACTGCAATCAGTCGAAAATTATTAAAGAAAGCAGGTCGGCTTGGCAAACAATGGAACATTCCCGTTCATACCCAAGTGCGGGTGACGCATGACATCTCAGAAGCAATTCTAGAAACAATTAAAGAACGTCATATCGACCTCTTAATCATGGGCTGGAATGGCGAAACTTCTACACCAGGTCGAATTTTTGGCAATGTTGTCGATACGATGATTCGCCAAGCGAGCTGCAATGTCGTTCTTGTCAAGTTTGGAAAACGCCCTGCCCTCGATCGCTGGTTAGTTCCGACTGCGGGTGGTCCAAATTCTCGGCAAGCCATTCGGCTGTTACCTGCGCTGACAAAACTAGCAGAACAGCCTGAAATTTGTTTATGCCAAGTGCATCACCCGCAACGCGAACTACCCGATCTCAATGTCTTGAATGAAGCGATGGAATTTTTGGGCGATCGCTTAACTTGCCCGATCGCATTAATGCCTGTCTGCGCCAATGCGGTTTCAACCGCACTAATCGATTTGGCACAGAAAGATCAGTGTGATGTGATTGTGCTGGGAGCAACGCGTGAAGGGCTATTACAGCAAGCGATCCAAGGAAATATTCCAGAAGCGATCGCCAAACGCTGTGACTGTACGGTCATCCTTGTTCGGGGTGCAAGCTCTTAAACAAAACGAGTGAGTTGAACTCGGTAACGGTCTTTCTTCGTGACCATCACATCTCCAACCTCAACACGCCCTTTTCCCCGAATCGCAATCAGATCTCCTGCTTTGACCGAGTAGCTAGAGGATGTGATTTCTTTCCAGTTAACGCGCACATCGCCTGCTGTGATCAAGTCTGCCATCTTACTGCGGGACATTCCAAAGCCAGCCGACGCGATCGCATCTAATCGCATCGAAGCTTCAACCGTTGTGATTTCTTTCTTTTTCGGCTCCCGGATCTTCAATTCCTCAAACGGAATGGGTTGAGTTTTCACCGGAACCGATCGCACTTGGGTTAAAGCAGTTTGCAAGAATTCTCCGAGTTCAGGAGTGACGATCGCTTGTGCTCCTCGTTCTCCGAGCACAATAATGTCCCCAACTTTATCGCGGACAATTCCGGTTCCTAAGATTGCACCGAGAAAGTCGCGATGCGTTGCCGGATCGAAGAGGAAGTTCCCAGCAATGTCTAGGGCAACCAGCTCAACTTGAGACGAATCTAAGGGAATTTCAGATCGAGCGATCGCGAGTCTTTGCCGTTCTGCCTGGGGATATCCACCCCATGCGAGAAGCTGAACTTCGGTCAGCCGACTAAACGATCGTTGAATCTCTGCGAGTTCTGGAGGCGAAAGAAAGTCACTGGTGACCACTTCCCAAGTCTTGATCGCTTGTTCAGCCTGATCAATCACTCGCGCGATCGCCTCTCGATTTTCTACCCCTTTCAGAAGGTCTTCCCTTGGTAACATAACAATATCGACTTAGAAAATCCCATTTTATCGAACTTAGACCTGACAATCAGACTCATGTAAATTTGGGCAATTGAGCGGAGTGACTCAAAATCCTTCGCCAATGATGTCAGTCTTAGAATGAACCGCAGAAGCAATCTTAAAAGGTAGAAAATGACTTATCTCGTTGCAGTTTTGAAAGATCGTATACAAGCCGAAGCAGCCTACTCAGCCTTAGAAACAGAAGGCTTACCGATGGACAAAGTAGCAATTTTGGGTCGCGGCTATCAGAGTGCTGATGAATACGGATTGATCGATCCAAATGAACAAGCAAGAAAGCAAGTTCGATTGATGGCATCTTGGCTTGTGCCGTTTGGGTTTGTCGGCGGGAGTGCCTTCAATCTGATTACCGGATTAGATACATTTGCTTGGGCAGGTGAGATTGGTAGTCCTTTGATTGCTGGCGTTTTAGGTGCGCTGTCAGGACTGATGGGCAGTGTCTTTGTCGGAGGCGGAGTTGGTTTAGTCATCGGTGGCGGAGATGCTTTGCCGTATCGAAATCGCATCAATGCTGGAAAGTATCTGATTGTTGTGAACGGGTCAGATGTGTTAGTGCGGCAAGCTACTCGCAGTCTCAGAGCATTTGATCCTGAAAGTCTGCAAGGCTATGCAGAACCGGGGGTTGTATGATGCATGGGTTTATCCCGAGCGATCGCTATTTTCCTTATCTCACTTGGACAGATATCCAAGCAATGCCTAATAAGGAGAATGTCGTGATTGTGCAGCCGATGGGTGCGATCGAACAACACGGGGCACATCTGCCTTTAGCCGTTGATTCTGCGATCAGTGTCGCCGTTCTTGGCAAAGCATTAGCGCAGTTAGATCCAAGCATTCCAGCCTATGCTTTGCCGCCGTTGTACTATGGCAAATCGAATGAGCATTGGCACTTTCCAGGAACGGTTACGCTGAGTACACAGACCTTACTCGCAATTTTGATGGAAGTTGCAGAAAGCATCTATCGAGCTGGATTTCGTAAGCTCGTGTTCATGAATTCTCATGGAGGACAGCCCCAAATTCTCGAAATTGCTGCACGGGATTTGCATCAGCAGTACGAGGATTTTGCAGTTTTCCCGTTGTTCACCTGGAAAGTTCCGACCATTAGCGCGATCGCGACCGAGCTGCTCACGCCGAAAGAATTAGAGCTAGGAATTCATGCGGGTGATGCCGAGACGAGCTTGCTGCTCTCGATTTTGCCGGATCAGGTCAAAATGGATCGCGCCGCCGCAGAATATCCGCTCGGTGAACCACAAAACGGTGTGCTGAGTATGGAGGGGGCGCTTCCGTTTGCTTGGATGACTCGCGATCTGAGTAAAAGTGGCGTTTTAGGAGATCCCACAACTGCATCTAAAGAAAAAGGCGATCGTCTTTTAGCGGCACTGGTAACGGGATGGATACAAGTCATTACGGATATTTATGAATTTTCGTTACCGAATGCGTACAAACTTCAATAAGTTGGAGAATTTGTAGCGCATGTCACATCGTTTTTTCTAAGACGAGTAAAATGGTGTCAAACCCAAATCTCTAGAAGACATAGAGGTGTTGTATGGCAGATGCACAGGTCAGACCCGTTCTCCACACGCTACAGGAAGTCGATGAAGCGGTAAGACGCTACAACGCAACAGATTGGCAAACTGAAGAAGAATCCCTCCCCCTCTGGCAAGCGATTCGAGACGCTTCTCTCGAACAACTGCCCAGTCAGAAAGATCCCTTCAAAGTGCCCGGAGAAGATAGCTATTAAATCTACTCAACTACGTAAAACGCGATCTTCTCAGTGAGAAGATCGCGTTTTCTCTCAATTGCATCGTGCTAGACTGCCATATCACCGGAGTCAGGAGAAGATCCGGTTGAAATGCCAAGCTGCTTACGGCTTTTCTTCAACTGTTTCCACAGCGATCGAATTTCTTGATAAGACTCTTCTGGCGTCATCTTACCGCCTGTCTCTAGACAGCAGATATACGACACTCGCTGAGAAAATTCTTGCAAGTTCGCATTAAACACCAAGTTCTCCGGTTTAACTTGACCCCGGTAGCGACTGCGGGGGTAAAAGAAATTGTGTTGGTCTGCCATCGTTCTTATCTCCAAATGCCAAAATTTAAACTTGCGCTTCAATGGGCGATTCAGCTCATTGGGTTGCACGGTGCGAGTAACTCCTACAACAGAGGAAGAAAGGATCTCTGAATCTATCAAGATTTTCAGTTTAACCTCTCTTAATCAGATGTTAACCTAATCATTTATGAAGATTCTGTAACTCAGATCACGACTGAGATTAATCCTAGTCAATCCCAGACTCGATTTACATCTGCCGTTTAGGTTAGCGTTGAGGTTAAGTAGAAGTTAACGAGGAATTTCGCGGACGGCAGCTTGTGCTTCTCGACGCAATCCTTCTGCAATCCGAAACAGTTCGCGCCCATTGCGAAGATGATGATCGTCATAATTATTCGTAAAGTAGAATAATTCATCAATACCATCGCTGAGTTGATTCAAGCAGTAATAGAGATTGGCTGCAGCAGCGGCGGCATTCGGGGGATTAGGAGTAGACTGAAATGTTTTTTGCGCTTTGCCTAGCAACTCTTGACATTCTTCTAAGTACGTTTGAAAGTTTTCCATCAACTCGTCATCAAATGGATCGGCTGCGAGTTCATTAATTTGAGACTTTAAAGGACGAATAATCTGATTCAGAACACGATTGATCGATGTGTGCGCTTTTAACCACAGTTTTAACTGATTGTCTTCGTGCTGCTCGGCTTGTCTTTGCTTGCGATAGTGAGCTTGCGCAGCTTCGGTGCGTTCTTTTCGCGATCGCACACCTGCTTCTGAGTAGCCGACCTCTGCATACTGAAGCTGCTGATCGTAAGAACGCCGTCTTTGGGGATCGCCTAAAACTTCGTAGGCTGCATTGATCCGAGAAATTTTTTCATGACTCGAACTGACCCGATTGGTATCGGGGTGAAATTCCTTTGCCAACCGCCGATAGGCTTGCTTAATCTCCGCTTGCGTCGCGGTTGGTTGGAGGTCAAGAACTTGGTAGTGAGTAAGAGTGATAGCCATATCGTTATTATGCGACACCGAGCTATCTCTCTAGCTGTCGATCACGAGATCGATTGAGATCAAAATTGCTGGAAATGCAATTGCCTCAATCGTTCCAGTTGTAGCTGCCATTCTCAGAAATCCGAAACTCCATCGGCAGTTACAGTTTTTACACTCATTTTGCGATCGCTAGACTCATAAGACTTGCAGCGATAATCTGAGACTCAAATTACAGCTTTTGGGTTTTAATAGTAAACTCGTTCTTACTGCTCATGGATGAATGCAATGCCGCGATTTTTACATTTGGCTGATGTTCATTTGGGGTTCGATCGCTACGACAGCAAAGAACGCACGAAGGATTTTTACTTGGCGTTCGAGGATGCGCTGCAAAAATATGCGATCGACACTCAAGTTGATTTTGTGATCATTGCAGGCGATTTGTTTGAGCATCGAGTAATTCAGCCGAATATTCTCAATCAGGCGAAGATTTGTTTTCAGATGTTGAAAGCGGCTGGAATTCCAGCGATTGCGATCGAAGGAAATCACGATAATCGCCCCTATGGAACTGTGACCAGTTGGCTGAAATATCTAGCTGAAGATGAATTGGTCATTTTGCTAGAACCTGACCGAGTAGACGATCGCATTGTTTACGAACCGTGGGATGGCATTGCGGGTGGATATTATGATTTGCCTTGTGGGGTGAGAGTTTTAGGCTCGCGTTGGTATGGAGCATCTGCACCGAGAGCAATTTTGCAATTGTCAGAAGCCATGCAAGCGCTTCCGCCGAGTCCAGGGCATACCGTAATGCTGTTTCATCAAGGGCTAGAAGGTCAGATTGCGCGATATCAAGGTGCATTAAAGTATAACGATTTGCTGCCGTTGAAAGAGGCAGGCGTAGATTATCTGGCTTTAGGACATATTCATAAAAGCTACATTGAGCAGGGATGGATTTTTAACCCTGGATCAACTGAGACAAATAGCGTCGAAGAAGCAAAATACGATCGCGGTGTTTTCCTTGTTGAACTGAGCGAACAAGGCATTGATGCTCAACTGAAACAAGATTATCAGCAGCGGCGATGGGTGCGATTGAAATTGAAAGCACGCGGGCAGGAAAGTTTAGAGCAGATTCAGGAAAATGCGATCGAACTTGTGCAATCAGCAATTCGATCCAAAGAACTGAATCCCGATGCCCGTCCCATGGTGGAATTGCGAATTGAAGGACAGGTTGGATTCGATCGCTTAGATCTCGATGTGCGTAAACTTCAACAAGAGCTACAGCAACTTAGTAACGCACTCATTTTCCTGTTGAAATATGAGGCAGAGTCCGTGGAGTTTGCCTCTCCAATTCCAGAAGATGCAAGTCGGACTCAGATTGAGCAAGAGATTTTCACAGATTTGCTGACAGCGCATAATCACTATAAAAATCGCGCGCCCGAATTAGCAAAGGGATTGATCGGATTGAAAGAAATGCAGTTAGAAGAGAGAGCAACGGCTGAACTGTATCAGTTTGTCGAAGAACTCTTAGGGACTTAGTTCGATTTGAAATTCGATCAAACTTGCGATCGCTGCACCAATCTCCTGCATCGTCGTTTCCGGCACTTGTCCTAATTTGCGAATGAATCGTCGTGTATCAACGCCTCGAATTTGTAAGGTGTCGATCGCTGAAACTTTAGACAAACCATTTTGAGCATCCGGCTGAATCTGAACATGCCAAAGATTTTGCTCAAAATAGTCCTTCCAATCTGTAATTGGTGCAATCAGTTTGATGGGTAATCGCCCAATCTGATCCGAGCTGAGAATGATTGCAGGGCGAACCTTCTTAATCTCTGATCCCACAGTCGGATCGAAGTTTACCAGCCACACTTCCCCTCGTTTCGGACTAATATTCAACGATGTCTCCTGCCTGTAGCTCTTTCCACTCACTATCTTGTTCATAGTGAAACGCGATTGCATCTGCTTGCTCTGCCAAAATGCGACGACGTTCTGCGATCGGCAATTGAAGAAATGCTCTTCGATGTTCTAGTGATTTTGAAGACGAATCAGGAATCTGCCCAATTAAATCTGCGATTGCTTCATTCACAGACATTCCTCGACTCTCTGCCCAGCGATTCACTTTCTGGAGCAGTGCTGGATCTAATTGCAGTGTGAGTTCTGCCATATTTCTGTATCGATTGAATTGTTTCTATTTTAAGCGCGATCGACAAACACCCTCTCCAAAAAATCCGCCAATCTCAAACAACTCCATTACAATGATCTGACTCGAAAACCATCGGGACGGTGAATGATAAGCCTGTCTTTTTTGGAGTCAACATATGAGAAAGATTGGCGTAATCTTGAGTGGAATATTGCTGATGGCGGCTCCGGCTCAAGCCATTCCAGGACAAACACTCGACGAAGCTGCCGTATGGATGAAATCTAATTCCACGGTGCGACCGAGCCAAAATGAAAAATTTTTAGTGCGGCGCATTAATTCGTCCGCGCAGCAGTTTACATTTCATGCGTCGTTAAATCCTCCGGGACAATTGGCGCGCTTTGCCCCCGGAAGACGTATCATTCGCAGTGAAACTCTCTCTCTGTTTGATATGCGAAATGGCGTAACCCTAGCTCGACTCAGAGAATCCGTGCGATCGATCTACGGATTTGAAATCGCTCGCGACTTTGAGCAAGCAAAGATCGTCAAATCTTATCCCACAGACTCCCGAATTCAAGAAGCGGTGCAAAAACAAAACCCTCAAATCGCCGCTTTGCAAGGAGAATTACGGCAGGGAGAACAATTTGCCTACTGGCTTGAGATTGCTCAAACCGATGTCGGCAAAGCTTACTCAGGACAATTGACGGTGTTTCTACTCGATGACTTGGAAAAATTGCGATCGGAGTTAGCAAATCGATGAACTGGCGGCACTTCATTCCGTTTTTTGACACAACTGCAATGGACTGGGCAGTCACGCCTCGCTTGTTGCGCTGGCTGACCTTTGTGTGGTTGTTTGTAGGATTGGCGGTAATGTTTAGTGCCTCATATCCTGTCGGAGACGCGATCGGCGATGGGTTGTACTACTTTAAACGGCAACTAATCGCGATCGCGTTAGGCATGATTCTGTTTAACGTCCTAATTCACGCTCCCCTGCGCTACATTCAGGGCGTTTCAAGTTTAGGATTTATCTCGCTGCTCGGCGGAATTTTTCTGACAACTGTGATCGGGCGAGAAGTAAACGGAGGACAGCGTTGGTTTGAAGTCGGTCCATTTTTGATTCAGCCTTCGGAGTTGATTAAGCCATTTCTGGTCTTGCAGAGCGCTCGAATTTTTGGACAATGGGAACGACTGACTTGGCGAGTGCGACTGACTTGGATTGGACTGTTTGGGCTGATGCTGATCGGAATTCTCCTTCAGCCGAATCTCAGTACCACTGCTCTTTGTGGAATGGCATTATGGCTCGTTGCTTTGGCTGCCGGATTACCCTATCTCTATTTAGGCGGAACAGCGGTTGGAGGGCTATTTTTGGCGACCTTGAGTATTAGTATTCGAGAGTATCAACGCCGCAGAGTCATGTCATTTCTCAATCCTTGGTCTGATCCCTTGCAAGATGGCTATCAACTCATCCAAAGTTTGTTAGCGATCGGCTCAGGAGGATTTGCCGGAACAGGATTTGGGCTTTCTCAACAGAAATTATTTTATTTGCCGATTCAGTATACCGACTTCATTTTTGCAGTCTTTGCTGAGGAGTTTGGTTTAATCGGGTGTTTCGCATTTATGGTGATGCTGATTGCTTATGCGACCTTGGCATTGATTGTGGCAAAACAAGCGCGAAATGCCATTCATCGATTGGTCGCGATCGGGGTCATGGTGATTATGGTTGGTCAGTCTTTGCTGAATATTGGCGTAGCAACTGGTGCATTACCGACGACTGGATTACCTCTGCCGTTGTTTAGTTACGGTGGGAGTTCAATGATTTCTAGTCTCGTCTGTGCAGCATTGTTGATTCGGGTCGCACGAGAAAGTAGTGAAGCGAGCGTGTCCCCGATCTCCGAAAATCCCAAAGTTGTCTCATTTGCAGAAGCGAGAACCCGACGAATGAAACCCAGACCGTCGCGCTAAGTCGGTAGAATGGGAAAGGCGCTTCGGATTGCTTAACCATGTTTGATACGTTCCAGACTCAACTTTATGAGCTTTCGCAATTTGCCGATCGCTTAGTTTCTAGCCAATTGACGCATATTACTCCGGTCAGTATTGGGGTAATTTTTGCGGCAGGTTTGCTGACGAGTTTAACGCCTTGTACGCTGTCGATGTTGCCGATTACGGTGGGCTATATCGGCGGGTATGAAGCAAAATCTCGGGTACAGGCTGCGGCACAATCCACCTGGTTTGCCCTAGGATTGGCGACGACTTTAGCAGGACTGGGCATTGCAGCAACGCTATTTGGCAGAGTGTATGGGCAGGTTGGGACAGGTTTACCGATCGTGATTAGCGTTGTCGCGATCATCATGGGATTGAATTTATTAGAAGCGTTGCCGTTACAGATGCCGACGATTGGAGGAACAGATTGGATCTCTGAAGAATTGCCGACAGGTGTGCGATCGTATCTATTAGGAGTGATGTTCGGTTTAGTCGCGTCGCCTTGTAGCACCCCGGTTTTGGCGACAATTTTAGCTTGGATTAGTACGACAAAAGATCCGATTCTGGGTGGATCGCTTTTACTGTGTTATACGGCTGGATATGTTGCGCCGTTGATTATTGCCGGAACATTCACCGCAGCGATTAAGAAATTATTGGAGTTGCGGCGTTGGTCGGGTTGGATTACGCCGACAAGTGGTGTGTTGCTTGTGGGATTTGGTGTGTTTTCGTTAATGTCGCGATTTGTGTTTTAGAAGATGACTTTTACAGAATTAGTGAACGCTCCCAAGCGGTATTTGAAAAAAGAATTGCTGCCCGTTTTAGCCGATTTGAGATTAGCGATCGTGCTTTTACTCGCGATCGCGGTTTTTAGTATCGCTGGAACAATCATTGAGCAAGGACAATCCGTTCAGTTTTATCAAGCGAATTACCCTGAAAAGCCTGCTCTCTTCGGCTTTCTCACTTGGAAAGTTCTGCTGACAGCCGGACTTGATCATGTGTATCGAACTTGGTGGTATTTAGCGTTACTGATTCTGTTTGGAGCGAGTTTGACCGCTTGTACATTTACGCGCCAATTGCCTGCGCTGCGCTGGTTTTCGCGAACTTGGAATTTCTACAGTCAGCCGCGCCAGTTTCGCAAATTTGCGTTAAGTGCTGAGTTCCCCAAAGCTGGAATTGATCAGCTTTTACCGCTGCTGGAACAGCGCAAGTACAAAATTTTTCAAGACGGTGACAAGCTTTACGCGCACAAAGGAATTGTTGGGCGAATTGGGCCGATCGTGGTTCATGCCGCGATGTTGCTAATTCTGCTAGGCGGCATTATCGGTGCGATGACGGGCTTTATTGCTCAAGAAATGGTTCCCAGTGGAGCCACATTTCAGATTGACAACGTAACGGATGCGGGAATTTGGGCGGCTCCGCAGATTCCGAAAGATTGGTCTGTGAAAGTCAATCGATTTTGGATTGATTACTTGCCGACTGGAGAGATCGATCAGTTTTACTCGGATCTTTCTGTGCTCGATCGAGACGGAAAAGAAGTCGATCGTAAAACCATTCACGTCAATGAACCCCTGAAACACAAAGGGGTGACGCTCTATCAGGCAGATTGGTCGATCGCGGCAATTCAAGTGCGACTCAACAACAGCCCAGTCCTGCAATCGCCGATGGCAAGAATCGACCAGGGCAGCGGGCGAATTTGGGGAACCTGGCTGCCGTTGAAGCCCGATATGAGTGATGGCGTGTCTCTCGTTGCCAAAGATTTACAAGGCTTGCTACTGGTCTACGACATGGATGGCAAGCTGATCGCAACCGTGCGTAAAGGCATGGCGGTTGATGTGAAAGGATTGAAATTATCGATCGTCGATCTGATCGGCAGTACTGGACTGCAAATCAAAGCCGATCCAGGGATTCCTATTGTCTATCTTGGCTTCGGCTTACTGATGCTCGGTGTGATTATGAGCTATGTTTCTCACTCGCAGATTTGGGGATTAGAGAAAGATGGAGCCATCTACATTGGAGGCAGAACCAATCGTGCTCAAGTCACCTTTGAACGAGAATTTTTGGGCATTCTGGAAGCGATCGATCAGGGTAAATCTGAATCGACTCCAACCCAACTCGCCCAAACTTAAACTTTATGCCTTACCGTCTTGCGGTGCTGCTGACCATTATCTTAATTGTTCCACTAGGGTACTTCGTGCGATTCACGACGGCTTTACCTGGTTGGATAACAGATATTTCAGGCAGCTTGGCTTATCAGATTTTTTGGATGGCGCTCGTGCAGTTTTGCTTTCCAAAATTCTCGATCGCCAAAACTGCGATCTCAGTGTTCTGTTTTTCTTGTGCGATTGAGTTTCTGCAACTTTGGCAACCTCCTTTTCTACAAGCGATTCGTGCCACATTGCCAGGTCGTTTAGTCCTCGGAAATACCTTTGTGTGGTCGGATTTTCCGCCTTATGCGATCGGGTGTTTTTTAGGATGGCTTTTGCTGAGTGGAGTGCGGCAATTGCGATCAGAACCTGCGCGATCGCGAGTCTAGATTACGATCATCGCCACTCTGGGGAACTCTGGCTATGATGAACAGGTTCTAATGGAGCTTCCCCTATGCGCGATCGAATTGAGCAACTCACGCAACACTTAGCAACCGCGATCGTCGGTAAAGAAGAAGCGATTCAACTCGTTTTAGTTGCGCTGCTTTCTGGAGGTCACGCGCTGCTTGAAGATGTGCCTGGAGTTGGAAAAACTTTACTGGCAAAGTCTTTAGCGAAATCGATTCAAGGCAAGTTCCAACGGTTGCAATGTACTCCCGATTTACTACCAACCGATGTGACTGGGACAAACGTTTGGAATCCGCGCACGGGCGAATTTGAATTCATGGCAGGTCCGATTTTTGCCAATGTGTTGTTAGCCGATGAAATTAACCGAGCCACGCCCAGAACTCAATCGGCATTGCTCGAAGTAATGGAAGAACATCAAGTGACGATCGATGGAACCTCGCGCAAAGTTCCAGAGCCGTTTTTCGTCATTGCAACTCAGAATCCGGTGGAATATCAGGGCACATTTCCGCTCCCCGAAGCGCAAATGGATCGATTTGCGTTGTCGCTTTCTCTGGGCTATCCGACGGAAGCAGAAGAATTGAAAATGCTGGAGCGGTTGCAATCAGGACGGCGCGTTGAAGAGTTGCCGCCTTGCATTACGCTGGATGAGATTCGAGAACTGCAACAGCAGTGTGCTTTAGTTCGAGTGGAATCTTCGCTTCAGCAGTATTTATTGAACATTGTGCGATCGACGAGACACGATGAAGAAATCCTTCTCGGAGTCAGCCCCCGTGGAACAGTTGCGCTTCAGAAAGCAGTTCAAGCCTTTGCATTTCTAGAAGGCAGAGATTACGCCATTCCAGATGATGTCAAAGCGATCGCACCGCATGTGTTAGCCCATCGGATGATTGCAGCGAGCGGCAGACGATCACATGAGATTGTGGCGCGGCTGTTGGGGTCGATCGCGATCGGATAAGAACGTTTTGGCTTTGCTCAGCCTTCCAGAATAAAAAGATCGAGAAATTTCTCGATCTCTTTATTGTTCTATAGCACTCTACTTGCTGGAAGATACAGCACATGAGGCTTACGCTCATCAATGGGTTGCTGCTGCCCCAAAACTACCTTCTGTTTTGCGAGCCAAGCAGGTAGCTTGGAATTTGTTGGATAGTATTGATGAACGAAATCGATAAAATCATCAATCGTGCAAGGCTGATGTGTTCCTCCCATAAAATGCTGATGGAACTGATCATGAACTTCACAAGAGATCGTAATCAAGTTGTTCTCAACATCTGCAAGATGAGGATATGCATGAGACGCATATAGATGATGTGCTGCAAGATTAAAGTTATGAATTTTATCAGGCTTCTTTCCAGTCACCTGACATATCTTCTTATCGCGCTTCTTAGCTTGATCTTTTGCTTTCTGAATCGCTTTTTCTCGATCGAGAATTAGATTCACAATTGTATTTGCAACATAAGGCGGAGCCTCTTTACCAACATCGTCACACCACTCACGCCGATTTTTGCGAGTGAGTGTCGTACTAAACTGTTTTGCAAGCTTCATGACTCCAGGAAGCGAGTAGTATAACTCGTTTTTATCCCCAAAACTTTCATAGTCCTCACCCTCAATCAACGAGGTGTCTGTCCGCTTTGCCGCTTCCGCCATTTTGGAAAGATAAGACGCATTTGTGCCGAATATTGCAATCACATCAGCTTTGGAGAGAAAGAAGCGATTGTTGCGTTTAACGAGTGACGAGCAGTTATCTAGAATTTTTTTGCGAACAAAAGCACGACGAATATTGCGTTTCGTGTGTAAAAACCATTCCTTTAACACATCGAAAAAGCTCTGTTTACGATGCGTCTCCACGTAGCGTGCAATTGTATAAGCACCTGTAAAGGTGTACTCGCGCAATCCACTTTTAGAGACAATTCTGTAATCTTTGCCTTCTTCAAGCTCCCATTCATCATCAGGGATTGAATCAAAGAATTTTTCAAGATCGATCAGGTCTTGAGAACTAATCTTCAACATTTCGATCAGTTCTTTGGAGGGAATATAGATTTCTGCCATGTCTAGAAACTCTCCGTCAAACTGTTATAGAAGACGGTCAAGCGATGGAAAACTTTGGCATCGCCAGTTTCCTGATTATCTGGGTGATAGATCTTGCTGAGGTTGCGATAGGCAGACTTAATGGCTTCAACTTGTGCTGTTTTCGGATCGAGTCCAAAGATTCGCCAAGGTAGGTCGTACTTGAAAATATTGATCCCATTGATGCAACCATAGCCAGTCTCGCTATCTTCGCCAGGAAGAACGCCGATAAACTTACGATACAGTTGTTCCCATCCTTCTTTTTTGGTGAGGTCAAGTTTGCCCATCCCATCAGTTGCCATCTGGAAAAATCCAGATTTCTTTAATTCTGCTGTCGTGCTGACTCCAAAATGTTGGTAAGCTGCCTGCTTAATTTGAGTCAAAGTTAAAGGCTTAACTTTTGCAGGTGGTTTCGATTTCTTTTTGTGGTTATCAATCACAAACTGAGCAAAATCGCGAAGCGTCTTCGTATCGATGCTCTGAAGTTCTGAAAGACGAGAAATTTCGTTCTGAATCAGGTCATTAAGCTGTAGCTCAGTTTGCTCTTTACTACTCGCTTTTGCTGGTTTCTTCTTGGTTGTCGTTGCCATTATCTCTAAGCCGTATCGAGCGATGAATGTAAAGCAGGCATCGGGAACGATGCTCCCAGAATACCCGGATGAAATCGCGAGTTATCGTAATGTCTTCATCAAGCCACGGAGATTGGATAAGATTTGAGCGAGCAAGGCTTCGATCGTATGATCGCTTCGATCACTGATTCAAATGTTGATTCCGTTTCACGATTCCATCGTCTTGAACATGAAACACAGAGAGATGGCTCAATTCCGAACACTTTATTTCAGAAACGATGAAGTTATCATGAAGACTTCAGTATGAATACTATTCCAGTATATTTACGTAAGGATTGCTTGCGGTATCAGAGAGACACAGCTTTGAGAAAAAGCGATGAACCTATACAACTTAGTCTGATTGAGTCTTTAATTGCTGTGGAATCTGATCCGCTTCTAGAATCACAACTTTTCCATCTTGCCAAACTGCGATCGATTCTCCCAACCGTCGATGCCGCTCAAGTGCTTGAGAGATTCCTTCTTGAACTCCTTTGAGAATCTTTGCACGTCGATCTTTAATATCGTCGTTAGCCATCAATGCCTCTAGCGATTTGATCCCAGGTTTCTCGATCGTAAACAGTTAGAGACTAGTTGATCACTACCTCAGCTACAAATTGATCTGAATCTGGGATTGCGCGATCGCAATCTGCAACGAATCATTTGAACCGGGAAAGAGCATCTATGATAATGGTCATCACCTGATAGAGACAATGTGTGATTCATGGCGATGCTCCCCGGATTAAGCGATCGAGAAGTTCGAGAACAACAGTTAGCAGGCAACACGAACGACGTAAAACTGCCAACCAGTCGATCGTATGCACGCATCCTGCAAGAAAACCTGTTTACCTTTGTTAACGCCGTCTTTTTTGCGATTAGCGGCGTTTTCATTCTGCTACAACGCCCGAGTGATGCCGTCTTCGTAGCGGTGATTATTTTTAGCGGCGTTGTAATTGGAATCGTGCAAGAAATTTGGGCAAAGCAAAAGTTAGACGAAATCGCCTTGCTGAATCGACCTCATGCAACCGTGATTCGCAACGGGCAGGAGGTGAATATCGATCCCTGTGCAATCGTTCTCGGCGATGTACTGGTGCTGCGCCCAGGTGATCAAGTCCTCGTCGATGGACAAATTGTTGGAGAGGGGCGAGTCGAAATTGATGAATCTTTGTTGACTGGAGAATCAGATCTGATCGTAAAAGTCGCAGAGAAACCTGTCTATTCGGGCAGCTTTTGTGTCAGTGGAACGGCTTGCTATGAGGCGCAGAAAGTTGGAGCGGATACGGTTGCCTATCAGCTTACAGTGGGAGCGCGAGAATTTCGCCAAGTGTATACGCCGCTGCAAGCTGAGATTAATCTCATCATTCGGATTCTGTTACTCTTAGCATCGTTCTTATGGTTGCTCGTTGGCATTAGTTTTATTAGTCGATCGCAAACTCTCAATGAAGTTGTGCAGCGTGCTGCCGTGATCGCTGGATTGATTCCAGCCGGATTGTTATTAGCAATCACGCTTGCATATGCCATGGGTGCAATTCGGATGTTAGGACAAAATGTTTTGATTCAGCAAACGAATGCCGTCGAGTCACTCAGTAATATTGATGTCTTGTGTTTAGATAAGACGGGCACATTGACCACGAATCAGATTGAACTTCATTCTCTCCATCCATTAGGAATTCCTGAGGAAGAACTGAAATGGTTGATTGGGGATTTCGCAGCGAGTACTGCGTCTGGAAATCGGACGAGTGAAGCTGTTTTAATTGCCTGTTCTGGATATGCAAAGCCGATTCGGAATGAGATTCCCTTTTCATCAGCGCGGAAATGGAGCGCGATCGCATTTGAAGATCTCCCCGGAACCTACGTGATGGGTGCACCAGAAATCCTCATGAAGTCGATCGCGGTCACAGACGAAATTCTGAACTATATCGATGAACAGGTAAATCAGGGATTTCGAGTCGTTTTGTTTGCCCATACAGAATTTGAGATAGAGACGACGCTTCCGCCTCTGAAACCCTTAGGAATTCTCTGTTTTTCGGATCAACTTCGCCCTTCTGCACAGGAAACTCTACAAGGCTTTGTCAAAGCAGGCATCACGCTCAAAATCATTTCAGGAGACAATCCCCAAACCGTTGCAGCATTAGCAAAACAGGCGGGCTTCACCGACGAGGTTCGAGTCATCTCAGGCGCAGAACTGGCTCAAATGGATGACGCTCAATTTGTGCAGGCGGCAAGAAATTACAACGTATTTGGGCGCATTACACCTCAGCAAAAAGCACAACTCGTTCGCAGCCTGAGACGCAGCGGTTCTTATGTCGCGATGACTGGAGACGGTGTGAATGATGTGCTGTCGCTGAAACAGGCGAATCTCGGAATCGCAATGGAGAGCGGGAGTAAAGCGACTCGCAGCATTGCGGACATTGTGTTGCTCAAAGATACATTTGAAGCGTTACCGCATACTTTTTTGGAAGGACAACGGATCCAGAATGGCATTCGAGATGTCGTTAAGCTCTTTATGGTGCGATTGAGTTGTGTCGCGTTGTTGATTTTTGCGATCGCGATTGTCTCAGATAGCTTCCCCTTATTAAACAAACATAGTGCGATCGTCACGTTGATTGGAGTTGGCATTCCAACCACTTTTATTCCAATCTGGGCGCAACCGGGAGAATGCCAGAAACGGAGTTTAGTCCGATCAATGCTCCATTTTGTGATTCCTGCGACAATTACCATCACTTTAGTGTCACTGACAGTGTATCTATTTTATTTAGTCAGCGCTGCTTTAGACTTACCTCCGAATATTGGTCTAACTAAGATCGAATTCAATATTCCTCGGACTGCACTTGTGACAATTTTAGTATTTTGTGAACTGCTGTTAATCCCATTCTTAAAACCACCGACAACCGCTTGGGTGGGAGGAGAACCGCTGAGCGGAGATTGGCGCTATACCTGGGTTGCGTTAGCGCTGCTGGTTGTTTATTTACTCATTTTATTTATTCCGCCGCTCCGAACGTTTTTTGAGCTTTCTCAAATTAGTGTGCAGGACTGTCTCTTCCTAGGATTAGTTGCGCTAGAGTGGGGATTGATCGTGCGACTCGCTTGGCGAACTCGGTTTCTCGATCGCTTTTTAGGCGTGGATTTGGAGTAGCCCTCATGAGAGAAGTACCATCTAGAATTCCACAGTACAAAGTCTCGATTTGGGAAACGGTCGCGATCGTACTCGGCGCGATCGCCACATTAGGAGTTGGTTTAACAGGGTTAGCGCTCAAGTTTTTGAGCAACGCGGCAACCCCCCAACGGGCAGAAGCGATCGCCAGCAATATTATGGGTTATTCACTGCCAGGAGCATCACAGGGCTTATTGGGCGTGAATCTTGCAGGGGCGAAAGTGGCATTGATCGCCAGCGAAGGAGATGAGCCGGACATTCAGCTCTTAGTCGCACGGGTTCCCATCGAACAAGAATCGGGACGCAAGCAAGTCGATCGCATTTTAGATAGCATTGCCCTGGGTGCGGATGAGGAAGAACTGAAGATTAAATCCGTGCGGGTGGAGAACAAAAATCTCTGTGGCACGTCTACCTCAGTTGTGATTCGCGAAGGGCAGTTGAAGTACCCCGATTCTCCTGAGCAAGCTACCGTGATTTATCGCGCTAGTGTGAATTTAGAAGATAGTCGGTATGTTGTGAATTTGCTGACGAATGGACAGGATCTCAAAACGGCAGCAGAAAAAGCCTCGACTGTATTTGATTCGCTTCAGTGTAAACAGTAGCGCGCTTAGATTTTAGAGGTTGATTTTAGATTGTGAAGATTATTCGTCGTGTCGTGCGAGTCTCACGTAAAACAGTGTTATGGTTGGCGATCGCGACTTTTGTCTTTGCGATCATGTCTCATTCGGTCGTTGATGCGATCGCATCTGCACAACCCGATTGGATCAAGCGTAGCAACGAGAATACAAATTTATTGACCGAAGCCGAATCAGCCAAACAATGTAGCGATTTAGCCCTGAGCAAATCCCTGCTGCAACTGGATTCAAACTATGGACAGTGCCGTGAGAAAGGCATCAATACTCTCCTTCAAAGGTTTCAGACGAAGCTCAAACAAGAACGCGATCCTGCCGTAAAACTCGATTTAGAAATTCTGATCCAGTCTGCAACTGAATCATTGAAATCAGATGAATTCCATCGCCAACTTCGCCTACCTTATGTCGATTTAGCTAAAGAGATTCACAATAGCTTAGATGATTTGAGCAGACCGGATCTCGTGAAACTATTGCAGCAATTGAATGGAGACGAAACGGGAAAACCAGCGATCGCGACTTTAGCCATTCAAAATCTGCGCGGATCTGTGTCTCGTCCCAATATTTTCTTTCCCTCTAAGTCGCAAATCGAGAAGGATTTATCGAATACATCCTTTCAACTAGAGCGAATTCAGAAACGCTTAGAGCAACAGAAAATCGATCAAGAAAGTTATACAAAGCTGAAAGCTCAAATCACAGAATATACAACTTTTGTCCGACAAGAAATTTTACCGAAATCAAGATTAGATTTTCGATTGTCACCGGAACTTTACGCACTGGAATTACAAGAACGAGGCGTTGAAATCTCGATCGATGAACTGCTCAAGCAAGCTCACACTGCATTTGAATCCATCCAACAAGAAATGGATGTCCTCGCGGCTCAAGTTGCGAAACAAAAAGGCTTACAAACCACAGGATATCGAGAAGTCATTCGCAGTTTGAAAAAAGAACAATTACCCGCAGACAAGATTCTGCCTCAATATGAACAACGCCAAAAGGATCTTGAAGCGATCATTCGACGAGAAAAGCTTGTCACATTGCCAAAACGAAATCTGACCATTCGCTTAACCAACGATCGAGAAAACACCAATTTCCCAGTTCCCCAATATTTCCCGCCCAAATCCTCGCAAAAAACTGCGGGTGTGTTCATTGTTCCACTGCTAAAACCTGACAAACAGCCGCGAGCTTACGATGACTTTACCTATCCCGCCGTTGCCTGGACACTGACCGCACATGAAGGTAGACCCGGACACGATTTACAATTCACGACGATTCAGGACAAAGGCACGTCAGAAGCGCGATCGCGCTTTGGTTACAATCCTGCAAATCATGAAGGATGGGCACTATATGCAGAAGCCATTACGTTGCCATTTATGCCGATCGAGGGGCAATTTATTTCGCTCCAGTTTCAGTTACTCCGAGCAGCACGAGCATTTCTGGAGCCAGAACTGCATCTCGGAAAAGTCTCGATCGACGAAGCCATGCGAATTCTGACTGAAGATGTTGGATTCTCAAAGTTCTTTGCTCAGCAAGAAATTAATCGTTACACGGTGAAACTTCCGGGTCATGCGCCTTCTTATTTCTACGGCTATCAGAAGCTCATGCAGCTTCGTCAAGAAGTCGAAAAACAGATGGGTCAGCAGTTTAATCAAACTGCTTTTCACGATTTTATTTTGGCTCAAGGTTTTATGCCGCAACAGTTACTCCGCCAAACCGTGTTAGAGCAATTTGTAGCCGCAAAAACCAAATCATTTCCTTCTTATCTCAGATAGTGAACTTTTCTGAAGCATTTGTCAGGATCAGCCCCCCGTCATACTTACAATGGTCTCGAATTCTTTTTGTTCTCTTCAGAATCATTAGGAAATATTAAGATATGGCTGACGAGCTTATTAAACCTTACAACGGCGATCCGTTCACAGGACATCTCTCGACCCCTATCAGTGATTCTGGCTTCACCCGCGCTTTCATCGGTAACCTCCCGGCTTACCGGAAAGGCTTATCGCCCCTGTTGCGCGGTCTTGAAATCGGAATGGCACATGGGTACTTTTTGGTCGGTCCTTGGACGCTCCTAGGTCCTCTGCGCGACTCTGATCATGCAGCAGTTGGCGGATTAATTTCTGCAATTGCATTGATTTTGATCGCAACGGCTTGCCTTTCAACCTATGGCTTAGCTACTTTCCAAGGAGATAATGACTCCGCAACAGATTCGCTGCAAACCTCTGAAGGTTGGAGCCAATTTGCAGGTGGATTCTTCGTCGGAGCAACCGGTGGCGCAGCCGTTGCTTTCTTGCTCCTATCGAACTTCCCGATCATCGATAAAATCTTCACGGGCGCATTTAACTAGAGTTTAACTAGATTTCTACCCGTACTGAAATATCTTGCCAATTTAGCTCGATCGCCTTTGTCGATCGAGCTTTTTTGTGCTGCCTTACCTACAGCCCTGAAAAGATAAGCGATTGCTCTTTCTCCCCACTCCCCACTCTCTCACTTAAAATCAATGCAATAAATTCGCCAAAATCCGCCAGACATGGTATACCCTGTTAACTGCAAATTCTGGTGAACGCCTCTTTACCGACCTATGCCTGACATGCAACCCTGGGAATTTTTAATTCAGCAAGATGGCGATCGCGCTTGGCTACCGCTCGACACCGCCGATGTCGAGATTCTCGAAGGTCGGTATCGCATCGCCGCAAAATCTCTACTCAAAAACACCTCGGTTTCAGTCCGAGTCCGCTACGATGCGATCGACGAAATTCCTCCCAAACGCCGGACTCAGACTCGCACTCAGCAGACCAACCAGAAAGGACTGATGGTAGTCATTCCCTACACAACCCTCCTTCCCGGTTTCTGGGAGTTTCAATGCACCTCTGAAACAGGAACCGTGCAGTCAATGCAGTTGAAAGTTTTATCGATCGCGGCTGATCTCGTCGAAGATTGGAACCCTGACTGGGAAGACGCAGAGCACGCCACGCTCGAATTTGTCGCCCCTGCTTTAGAATCCGACCTGTTAGAACCCAAAGAAACGTCTGCTGATTTACTTTCTATCGATGATATTCTGCAGGATGCCGAATCCGAATCCGGCACGATCGCAGACGAGATTTTACGAGAATATGGCTTAGTTTCAGAATCGCCTTATGAAGATTTCAGAGTGCCACAGAATCCGATGTTGCCGGATTCTGTTGTGGCGATCGCGCTCGTGCAAGACACCTTTATTGCTAATCGCGGTGAACCGTTAACGATCTCGGGGCAAATTGCGTCTGAAGAATTGACCGAAATCGCTCATGCAGAACTGCGAATCTGTCTGCGTGATCCCCAAAGCTCGAAAATGCTTCTAGAAACCCGCGAAATGCTTCAAAACGAAGCTTTACCCTTTCAGTTGAAGTATCGCGTCACCTTGCCGATTGAACTCAAGACTCAGGTCATTTTGGGCGAGATCACCCTGCACGATCTCAGAGTGGAAGGTCATCCTGCGTTAGCAACCCAATCTTTTAGTTTGATGTCTGCTGTAGATGAGCTAGTCGATGCGATGCACGAAGCGAAGCGAAGCGATCGCAACATGGCAGAAGACATGCTCGATCTCCCGACGACTCACCCCACTGCTGCACATCCCCCGCTCAATCTCACATTTCTGAATTTCGTCACAACTGCCAAAGAATCTGAAGGCACAAACTTTACGGTCAAAGAATCTTCCAGTTTGCCGCCGCAACTGCACCAACCCAATCCGTATGTCCGCCGCAAGCTCGACCTTCCTACTTTTGGCATTCAGCCTGATGTCGCGAACCCGGAATACACCGATGGAACTCAGCTAGAAATTCCGCTCTCTGGCGCATTTGTCCCACTTGAAGTCACACCAGACCCAATTCAAGAGCCAGAACCGATTCAAGAGCCAGAACCGCCTAAGGTAGAAGATCTCTATCTCGCGCCGCTCGAAGAATCTGCACCTGCCAGCGACCTCAAAGTTCAAGCAGACGATCGAGATTCCATCCCCGAAACTGCCACACTCAATCTTCAGCCTAGTTCTGATGAGGTCGTCAATGAGTTTGTGGTTGATGACGAGCCGATTTTACCTCTGAATGATCTGATTATTTCGCGTCGTAATCACTCGATCGCATCTGAACGTGCCCGTAATCCACTGCTGCTGCCTGAAACGGAGCCTGTCCCCGATCCGATCGTTCTGATTGCTGAACCAGAACTCATCGGTGGAAAATCAACGACTGTCCGCCTCAAACTCCCAGACATTGTGCCGAAAATTTATGCCAAGCTCTGGGTGAGCGATCGCCAAAATCGCAGCTTAATCGAACCCTCACGCTGGATCATCGACTTCAAACCGGACGGACATGGCAACCTTGAAGCCACCACCGAAATCAAAGTCCCCTTTGAGTGTGTTGAAATTCAAATCGAAGCGATCGCCGTTGAAGTGATGACGAATCGAGAAAGCCACAAGGTTATTGTGACTCGCCAAGTTGTCCCGGAAGAACTGCCGGACTTATGGCTCGACGATCTCGATACGGACTCGATTTCCTTATAGCTCAGCCCAACTCTGACAAACCTAACCTGAAACCATTGAGCTTTTCCAAAAGCAGTTGTCCCTGTCAGAACGTCTTCTAATGTTAAGAATTCTAAGAGCAACGCGCTCAGCGTTACCCAAGGCATGTAAATTCACAAATGGAATCATCTAACGAATAGGAAACTTTTCTTATGACAGGTTCATATGCAGCTTCATATCTGCCTTGGATTCTCATTCCCGTTGTGACCTGGTTACTTCCCACGGTTGTCATGGGCTTGTTGTTCTTGTACATCGAACGTGAAGATCCAAGCGGCATCTAAGCCTCTTGGTTCCAAACGCATTAGCAAAACAAAGCCGCCTAGTACTAGGCGGCTTTTTCTTATCTTTGAATGAACTTACAGCGAAGAGCCAATGCTGGTATAAGAACCATAGAAAAACAAGCTCATTACACCGATCACGCCCAAGCCTGCAACAGTTGCTACAAGCCACAGGGGAATTCTTCCACCAGTCTGCACGGTCTTACCTCCTAACTAAAACAGCAATCTGAACAATCAAACACTAATTGAAAAAATAGCTAGAGAACAAAATTCCCAGCGTAAAAATCAACAAAAGCCCCAAATACAGAGAAGTCCGGTTAAGTTCAACGGGCTGCTTGTTAGGGTTGGGAGCGCCTTTAATTCCTGCCACGGTTCAAACTCCTATCGTTGAATAAATTGCATCGACGCGATCGCGCCAATGAAGAAGATTGCTGGCACAGCCAAAGTATGAACTGCCAACCAGCGGACTGTAAAAATCGGATATGAAATAGGTTCGTTCGGGGTGTTGCCTGTCATAATTTTCTCAACCTTTTTGACTCAAAACTACTTTCCAACTTGCGAAGCAAATTTATCCACTTGCTGTTTTGCAGCCGAGCGGTTGCTGACGATCGGAAGCTGCTCTTGACGTGCAGTTGGATAGTATTCGTTCGGGCGAGGCGTGCCAAACACGTCATACGCCAATCCCGTACTGACAAACAACCATCCCGCAATGAACAATGCCGGAATCGTGATGCTGTGAATAATCCAGTAGCGAATGCTAGTTACAATGTCGCCAAACGGGCGCTCACCAGTAGTACCTGCCATGTTTGCTCTCTCCAGAAGTCAACGAACAAAAGCCTTATCTGTATCATACGGGACGGGAGATGCCCTCACAAGTCGATCGTTAAAATTTGATCCCGTGTTTCTCATAATTGGGGAGATAGGGAGTGGGGGAGTTTATAAAATAGTCACCCTTCACTCCTTCCCCTATTCCCCTAATTTCTAAGCCACCGGCTCATATTTCAACAACGTGCCGCGTTGTCCCATAATGAAACCTGTCTTCGAGTCAAAGAACATAATCCTGTAGAGGTTCGCTGGAATGTTCTCAACATCGCGATCCTTTTGCCAAGATTTACCGCCATCGAAGCTAGCTAACAGGTTGCCACTGCCACCGACGACCCAGAGTTCATTCGGTGTGCGATAGCCGAGATCCAATAAACCCCAACTGGTTGAGAATTCAGGATTCTGTGCTTCTGACCAGTCTTCAGGACTCGCTGAATTTGTGAATTGAATCTGCCCGCCTCTTGCCAACATCCACAGCCGACCATCTGGCGCAAATCCCATATTTTGTAATTTGCGTGAGCTATTCCGGTTGAAAGGCTGCCAAATGTCTTGACCGGGTTCCCAAGTTGAGAAGAAGTTTCCGGTCGAAGATACTGCAAGGTATTTTCCGTCGGGAGTGCGATCGATACTCCGCATCACCCCAAACGCTTCTTTCACCAAAGCTTTCCAGTTTTTACCACCGTCCGTTGTGCGATACACTGCTCCAACGTCCGTGGTCATCTCAGCCGTATCTTTGCCCAATGCAACGATCTTCTCAGGAGAGCCAGGAAGCTTGCTGCTCAATGGCAGACGTGCCCAAGACTTACCGCCATCACCCGTATGCAGCAGAATCGAAGGCTGTCCAGCAATCCAACCATCATCTCCAGAAAAATTTACTGAAGTCAGACGATAGGACTGCTCACCTAAATTCAGAATCTTTTGCTTCCAGGATTTTCCGCCATTTGTAGTTTCGAGCAATGCCGTATTGGTGCCGACCATCCAGCCATGCTGCTTGTCACCGGTGAAGCTAATATCGAGCATATTTTCTTCGATCGGTAACGGAACCACCTGCCAGGGATTATTCACAACCGCTGGCAAAAACCCTTTACATCCAGTCGCCAGGAAGACAACTGCCAATAATATTACAAACTGTTTCCAGGCTCTCAAAATCCGATACATTGCACTTGATCTCAATAAATAAAAGGGTTCGTTACTGTAAGCCATAAAGACTTAAAAAGAAAATAAATCCAACAATCAGCGCACCGAAAATTAGCAGGTTTTTCTGCCCCGGTGTTAAGGTATTCACCCCAAACCCATATCCCAAATTTTGCTTAAATCCAGACGGAGCATTGAGCGGACCAATATTCTGAAAGCGTTTCTTAGGAGCGCCACAGACTGGGCATTTCCAGGTAATTGGCAATTCCTCAAATGCAACACCTGCAGCGATGCCTGAGCGATCGTCGCCTTTGGTCGGCTGATAGATATATCCACAAGCCGCACACTCATGTTGATCCATATCTTTTGGCTCAAGCGGTGCAGGCGTTTCGACGGCATTCTCTTGGGGTTCAACAGATTCGGTACTCATGGCAAACGTCAGGGAGTTACCCAAACCTTAAAATGTACGTTAATTATTATGACATTTTGCGATCATTCTGAACGTCGATCGAGGGATTGCGTATCACATATACTGATCTGGGAGTTGAATCTGATTCTGATAGATTTTTCTTGATGGCTTCGATTTAGAAGCGATCTCTGAAAGTTCTTGATTTAGTAAGTATTTCAGCGCACCATGAGAAATTGCAGCACACTATAATAATGAGAGTGTAAAGCGCGAAGTCCATTTTTGTAGAACGAGAGGCGGCGAATACCTGTGTATGTCCTAAGTGGTTATGAATATCTTTTAGGCTTTTTGCTGATTTGCAGCTTAGTTCCGGTTCTGGCTCTTCTGGCTTCTAAGCTAGTTCGCCCTAGCCGTCGAGGTCCTGAACGCCGTACGACGTACGAATCCGGAATGGAGCCAATGGGCGGAGCCTGGATTCAGTTTAATATCCGTTATTACATGTTTGCCTTGGTCTTTGTGATCTTCGACGTGGAAACGGTGTTTTTGTATCCCTGGGCGGTCGCTTTCAATCGTTTAGGCTTGTTAGCGTTTATTGAAGCCCTAATTTTCATTGCAATTCTAGTTGTTGGACTCGTCTACGCTTGGCGCAAAGGAGCATTGGAATGGTCATGAATCCAGAAGCGGCTTCGCTCAATGGCGGGTCGATTATTAATCCGATCGAGCGTCCTAGTGTGACGCAAGAATTGTCGGAAAATGTCATTTTGACGACGGTAGACGATTTGTATAACTGGGCAAGACTTTCGAGTCTGTGGCCTTTGTTGTTTGGAACCGCTTGCTGCTTTATCGAATTTGCAGCTTTGATTGGTTCAAGATTTGACTTCGATCGCTTTGGATTGGTTCCGCGATCGACCCCCCGCCAAGCTGATTTGATTATTACGGCTGGCACGATCACGATGAAAATGGCTCCGGCGCTCGTTCGTCTTTATGAACAAATGCCTGAACCGAAATATGTGATCGCAATGGGCGCTTGCACAATCACGGGTGGAATGTTCAGTGTAGACTCACCGACCGCAGTGCGAGGCGTTGACAAACTGATTCCGGTAGATATTTATTTACCCGGTTGTCCTCCTCGTCCTGAAGCGATCGTGGATGCGATCATCAAACTGCGCAAAAAAGTTTCTAACGAATCGATTCAAGAACGTGCTCAGTTGCGTCAAACTCATCGCTACTACAGCACGACTCACAGCATGATTCCTGCTGAAGTAATTCACGATGGGAAATATCTCCAAGCTGAAAGCCGGATTGCGCCGCCGCGTGAATTGGCTGAAGCAATGGGTCTAGAAGTCCCGGCAGTCTTGCAAGAAGCAAAGGAGGGTGTCGATCGTGGCTGAAGAACAACAATCAACGATCGTTGAAGCGGGTAAAACCTCAAAGTGGCTGACTGAGAACGGTTTTGATCATGAATTCATCGGCTTGGATGCAAGCGGTGTAGAAATGATCAAAGTTGAGCCAGAATTGCTGATTCCTTTTGCAACAGCACTTCAAGCGTATGGGTTTAACTGTCTTCAGTGTCAAGGTGCTTATGATGTCGGTCCTGGCGATCAGTTGGTGAGTTTTTACCATCTGATTAAGGTGAGCGACAATGTGGTCAAACCGGATGAAGTTCGGTTGAAAGTCTTTTTGCCGCGTGAAGATCCGAGCGTGCCTTCGGTGTTCTGGATTTGGAAAGGAGCAGATTGGCAAGAACGTGAATCCTACGATATGTATGGGATTGTCTACGAAGGACATCCCAATCTGAAGCGATTGTTGATGCCAGAAGATTGGGTTGGCTATCCGCTTCGCAAAGATTACATTGCTCACGATTTCTACGAATTGCAGGACGCTTACTAAGCTTCTCGAATTCAATTTCAAAAGCTCTCTTGAATACTCAGGAGAGCTTTTGTATTTCAGAAACTTAGGAATCTCTATTTAAGCGCTCAACTTTCCAACAGATCGAAGCTGCTCAAGAATAAATTGCTTCCTTCCCTTCTCCCAATAAGGAACCTGAATTAGTGTAATGCCGAATCTCTGACACAGGTCTTCTTTGAGCTTGTCCGTTTGCTGAATCTCCGCAAGTGTTCTTCCTTGCTGATGAATTGGAACTTCCATGTAATGATACTCGCCCTGATATTCAAAGGCGATTTTTAGATCCTGGTTATATCCATCCAGTTCTAGAGATGTACCTTTACTCGACTTCAACCAGCTTGGGCGAGACTTCGGAAACTTAGCATTGAAGATTTCTTCAAAAATTCGTCGAGTTTCAGCTTCAGACTTCCAAATGCTTTCATTAGAGATTGGTTCGATCGAAAACTGAGTAATATAGTCTTCAAGGTTATGCGTATACCAACTATGGAACAACGAGCAATAATCGTGTTGAATAGATAGTTTCGGATTAGCGCATAAGCGAGTGAAAACATCAAACAGTGGAAATGCAGCTACAGCGGAAACAGTTAACCAAGCATATTCAATTGAAGTAGCATCCAATGGATCAATTGGATTAAGAAAAGTCCATGCTCTATCAGCATAAAATGCTTCCTCAATAGAAGAGCCAGTTACGAAGAAATCTACAGAAAAATCATTGCAATAGTCGATTAAAAATTCAAGAAGACCCAAGTGCTCTGCGGTACTTACAAACAGATTTCTAACATCTTGGGTATATCGATAAAACACGTAGGGCATTAGCATTGCACCAACCAGAACACCCTCCGTGTCAAAATCGCCTAAATATGCACCGAAAATGCCAAAGTGCTGTTTCGCAAAACCACCTCGCGCTTTTGGAATAGAAGCACTTCCACTGCCGCGTAACACAACACAAGAAGCATCAGGCACATTTCTAGAAGGTTGATAAGGTCTATCTGAGCGCTGTTTATCTCCTGTATATCCGCCAGAGTTTTTAGAAGAAGTTGGCAAAAACGAGGTTCTATATCTTTGATGAACTTCAATGCCATAGACTTGACGAATAAGTTCATTGATTTTGAATTGAATTGCAGCAAGTTTTGGATGAAAAACTTCTCCTAGAGCATCATTGCGCTCCCACCCCAAGGGCATCTCAAAAACCTTTAAGTCATCTGGGACAAACATTTCTTCAGAGCCTAATTTTAGTTCTGAAAATATTGTTCCGCAGACCAACTAGGAGATAACGCAGAGTAAGAGTTCTATTGCAGGGGTGCATAGTGAAGTTGTATTACTTGATCTGCACTCAAAGTCTCAACTGCATAGGTTTTTCCCTGAAGATCAACGAATTCAACTTCAAAAGTTTCAGGATCATAAATTTCTACGATCGTTCCAACCTGTCCTTTATAGAGACTTTGTTCTGGTAAATCTTTCGTTAGTGCAACCACATCTAAAAGTTTCATATTTTTGCTCCTTGTAGTTCAAAGAATGTAGCAAGTGACAAGACGAGAAAAATCTTCATTATCTCGGACAATCCAGATACTTCTAATCATGGCTTGTTTATTAGAACGGGTCATTTCAAAATCGATTCGGTATTTCTGCCCATAAGGATTACGGCTTGTAGGAACTGCTTCTTGAGTTGTAAGTGCTTGTCGAAGAGCGTAGCGTAATTCTTCCGCATCTTCTAGCCTAATATCCAAAGCAGACTGAAACACAATGGCTTTATGACGACCTTCGGAATGATTAAAATTGAGCGAGTAGCCTGCCAATTTCTCGAACGGAATCACTGCATCGTCAGGATTGGGAAGTTTCACCTGATAACCTTCTTGAATACTGCTAAACTTCAGACCTATTTAGAAAAAGCATAATTGTAATCATCTCAAATCTCACAAATTCTTCAAACAAGGATGCAGTATTCATGATTCGATTCTTTTTAGTTTCAGGAGCAATGCTAGCAGGATTGTCAGTCGCTTTCGGGGCTTTTGCAACTCATGCTTTACGAGCAAAATTAGACGATCGAGCTTTAAGCATTTTTGAAACTGGGGCGCGCTATCAGATGTATCACGCGATCGCACTGATTCTCATCGCCCTATTCATGAGCCGCGTTGAACTAAGTGAAACTCTCCTCACAACTTCAGGCATTGCATTTATCAGCGGCATTATTCTTTTTTCTGGCAGTCTTTACGCGCTTTCTTTGTCCGGTGTGAAAATTTTGGGAGCCGTTGCACCTTTGGGGGGAGCAGGATTTTTGATTGGATGGGCATGTTTTGCGATCGCGGCTTTTCAGTGGAAACCATAACTGAAAGGTTTGTGTCACCATGAGAAAGTTCGATCGATAAGTTTCATATGTGTCGATTACTTGGCTATTTCGGACAGCCTGTCTTGCTGGATCGCTTGATTTCTCAGCCTGATCATTCTCTCGTTGTCCAAAGCTATCAGCCCAAAGAAATGACCGCAGGATTGTTGAATGCGGATGGATTTGGAGTCGGTTGGTATCATGCGACGCGCAAAGCAGAGCCTTTTACTTATCGAAATACGCTGCCCATTTGGAATGACTTGAACTTGCAGAGTTTGAGTCGATATGTCGAATCAGGCTGTGTCCTTGCCAATGTTCGGAGTGCGACCGCAGGATTAGCGACCGATTTGAGTAATTGCCAACCCTTTCAACATGCATCGCTTCTAGGCATTCACAACGGATTCATCAAAGACTTTCGGCAGACTCTATATCGTCCGATGCGCGATCGCTTAAGTGATCTGGCGTATCAATTCATTCAGGGATTGACGGATTCAGAGCATATCTTTGCAACCGTGATTGATGAACTAGAAACCAGCGCAAATCTCACCGAAGCACTGCATCACACTCTAAAAGTATTGATGGAATTAGGTGAAGCACATCAAACTCCGTTTTCTGCCAATCTGATTTTGAGTGATGGCAATCAACTTGTGGCATCTCGATATGCTCAGGGTGTACCAACTCCAACGCTCTATTACTTGCAAGATTCTGGCTCAGTCTTGGTTGTTTCTGAACCGATGTTTGATGGAAACTGGAAAGCATTGCCCGATCGCTGTTTGTTGACTGTTCATCATGACCTCAAGCTTGATATCACTCCAATCTGAAATTCGTTCTGACATGCAGCAGTGTCGATCGCGAACCTTAGAGCGAATTCGATCAATTGATTACGACACGTTCTGCACCCAGGCACATGCTGATTTCAGCCCGATCGGATGGCATGTGGGACATATTGCTTATACCGAAGCCCTTTGGATTTTGCAGCGTTTAGCAGGGTATCCGCCTTTGATGCCGGAATATCATCGCTTATTTGCTCAAGATGGATTGCCAAAATCTCAACGGGTGAAATTACCAGAGATTGCGACTGTTTTAGAGTATTTGGAAATTGTGCGATCGCAAGTATTTGAGTATTTAGCGATCGTGCCCCTCGAACAGCAAGAACGACTGTGGAAATGGTTGATCCAACATGAATGTCAACATGCAGAGACAATTGCGATCATACTGGCGTTAATTGAGAATTCCTCGCTACGATTTGGGCAGATTCAGCCCCCTAAATCCCCCATGTATGGAGGACTTCAAGCCGGATGCTCTAGTTTCAAAGTTCCCCAGAATGGGGGATTTAGGGGGCATTCCCAAGCGAGTCATACCTCAGAGAAATTCAACAACATGATCCTGATTCCAGCAGGAAATTTTATCCAGGGCAGTCATGAGATCGAAGCCCAAGACAATGAGCGTCCAGCACATTCAGTCTATTTAGATGACTATTGGATCGATCGCCATCCTGTCACCGATGGAGAATATCGAGCGTTCATTGAAGCGGGCGGATATCAGCAGCCCGAATATTGGACAGCAGAAGGCTGGGACTGGGTGAAATCCAACGAAATCACGCAGCCGCTTTACTCTGGCAAAGCAGACCAGCCCGTTTGTGGCGTAAGTTGGTACGAAGCAGATGCCTATGCGCGATTCGTCGGCAAGCGTTTGCCCAGCGAGGCGGAATGGGAAAAAGCAGCCAGATCTCAAAATATGCTAGGTGAAGTTTGGCAATGGACATCAACCTGGTTTGCGGGCTATGCCAACTTTGAGAGCTATCCTTACCCAGGCTATTCCCAGCAGTACTTTGATGGAAAACATCGAGTCTTAAAAGGAGGAAGTTGGGCAACTTTCCCTTGGGCGATGCGCAATTCCTTCCGAAACTGGTATTATCCCCAAGTTCGCGAAATTTTCGCTGGATTTCGCTGTGTTGTGGTGAAAGGAGCTTAGTTCGGATGTCTGCGTCTTATACGTCTCAATTGTCTGATCGGATTCATCTTGCTTATCTCGTCGATCGCTCAACCCCGTCTGAAGATGAATTACATCCGGGGAGTGATGTGGTTCGCGGACTCAGCCAGACTCCGAAAACACTACCACCTCGATATTTTTATGACGATCGCGGTTCTCTGCTGTTTGAACAAATTACTGAACTCCCCGAATATTATTTAACCCGCACCGAAACTGAGATTCTGAATACTTGCGCGCCCGAAATCGTTGACATTACAGGTGCGTGTGAATTGATCGAATTAGGCAGCGGAAATTCAACCAAGACGAGAATTTTGCTTGATGCTTATCGATCTGCGGGACATCCTTTAATTTATTGTCCGATCGATATTAGTGCAGGAATTTTAGAAAGCAGTGCCCAAAGTCTTTTAATCGATTATCCAGACCTAGAAGTGTATGGATTAGTTGGAACTTATGAACTGGCATTGAAAAAGCTCCCTCATGCTCAACTGCCGACGAGACTGATCGGATTTATTGGCAGCACGCTTGGTAATTTGAGTCCTGCCGAATGTGATCTCTTTCTCAGCCAAATCACGGCGGCTTTAAATCCTAAAGAATATTTTCTGTTAGGAATTGATCTACACAAATCCAGCGCTCAATTAGAAGCGGCATATAACGATCGACAAGGCATCACTGCCGAATTCAACTTAAATATGTTGCGCCATTTGAATCAGCGATTTCAAGGAGATTTTGATCTCGCACAGTTTGCGCATGTGGCAATTTATAACGAGCGCGATCGCCAAATCGAAATGCATTTACAGAGTTTGAGCGCGCAAACTGTCCATCTCCAATCGTTAAATTTAACGGTAGAATTTCGCGAGGGTGAAACAATTTTGAGTGAAATCTCACGCAAATTCGATTTAGAAGAAATGAAAGAATTACTCTCTGCAAAAAACCTTGATTGTGTGCAAGTTTGGACTGATCCGAATCAGTGGTTTGCCGTTCTCCTCTGCCAACGGGCATAACTTCAAAAAGTAGAGTTTCTTCAATGAAAGGGCACTCTAGTCTCCAGCGAAAATGATGAAAATTCAATCAACCTAATCATTAAATTTGTTAGGAAATGCAACTTTTTATCGAGATCTGGATAAACTGATATAGACAAATTGGAGATTCTGTCCTTGAATAGGTAGAGGAATTACTGAATGAGGTGGCAAAGTCACCCATTAATTCATCCGAAAATCCTGGATTGAGTCACAATACGCAGAATACTGTTTAGGAGATCGCACCGGAGCATCGCAATCCAGTATGAGAAAGGTGAAGGGGAGATGAGTGAAACGACATCATTTTTAGGAGGAGCGGCACTCGCAGGTCTTGCGGCTGTCGTTTTGTTGAAAGGAGGCGTGAGTACAAACTCACCCACACTTGCCCCAACTCAACCCCTTCCCAATTACGGCTATCCAGGTGTTGCGCCAGGTGCGCCCGTTGGTGTGGCTCCAACTGCGCCGCCCGCTCCTGTGGATACTGAAAAGCAGCGAATTGAAACTGAGCAATTAAAGGCTTTGGTCGAGCAGCAACGAGTTCAGACTGAGCAACTGAAGACTCAACTTCAAAGCCAGCAGGCACTGATCGACACGATGAATGCCCAAAGCAAGTCGAACTTGACTTTACAAAAGCCTGGAGCTGCGAATCCAAATTCGTCGATCGAAGAGAACCCCGTGTTCTCGAATTTACTTTGGATGCTTGGGGGTGTGATTCTCGCATTTGGAGGCGGAATTGCTTTAGTGGGGATGTTCGTTTTATTTGCAAAACAGCAACGTCCGTCTCGAACGATCGAAGTGATTCACGATGAATATCCGGGATATTTGAATCGTCGCCGGACGCAAGTTTTACCTGCTCGACGGGCGATTAGGCGAGTTGAAGCAGAAGAAATCGATTAGAGGTAAAGTGTGAGTTGGCTTTTCGCAAACTCATACCCGATGAATAAGATATTTCTCGAAAGCTGGTATCCGATTCAGAGGCGACTCACGCCTTATTTGTTTCTGTTGCCTGCTTTGATTGTGTTGGGGCTAACGGTTTTTTATCCAGCACTGCAAGCGTTTTATCTCAGTTTTACCCGGTACGATCTGATTGCGCCGCCGGAGTGGATCGGGTGGGAGAATTTTAAGCGGTTGAGTGGCGATCGAGTGTTTTGGCAAACGCTCCGCAATACGATTTTGTATTTGGTTTGTGTCGTTCCAGTTTTGGCGATCGCACCTTTAGCTTTAGCGATTTTAGTCAATCAGAAACTCAAAGGGATTCGCTGGTTTCGGGTGGCTTACTACACTCCGGTGATTATTTCGATGGTCGTCGCTGGAATCGCTTGGAAATGGCTCTATGCGGACAATGGATTATTGAATCAATTTCTGCGATCGCTGGGACTTTCTGGAGTTCCCTGGTTAACTGATCCGAATTTGGCGCTTTTTAGCGTCATGGCAGTCACCATCTGGAAGGGATTAGGCTACTACATGGTGATCTATTTGGCAGGATTGCAGTCGATTCCAGAAGAACTTTATGAAGCGGGAGCGATCGACGGTTCGGATGGGATTCGGAAGCATTGGGATATCACTGTGCCATTGATGCAGCCTTACTTGCTCTTAGTTGCAGTGATCAGTGCGATTTCTGCAACGAAGGTCTTTGAAGAGATTTTTATCATGACCAAAGGAGGGCCGCTGAATAGCTCTAAGACGATCGTGTATTACGTTTATGATCAAGCCTTTGGGGAATTGCAGATTAGTTATGCTTGCACGATCGGACTCGTCATGTTTTTGATCATTTTAGTGTTGTCGATCGTGCGGCTTGCAGTACAGCGATTGACCGAAACCGAAAATTTCTAGCCAAAGCTGTCCGCTCCATAAACGCTGCTACTCGACGTATCCGTCATCAAGAAGAAATCGCCTCCAGAATCGCTTCCCAAATCGCTGCTCTGGCTGGTGGCAATTCCATGATTGAGAACTTGGAGCAATCGTTGAGACATCAATGAGTCGAGTTCGACTAGATTGCCTGCTTCTAGCCATTGCACTTCTTGAGGTGCTAAAGATTGGCGTGCCTCACTAGAGAGGGTTTGAGAGGGAGAAGATTGGATGACTCGGAATCGTTTGCCTTTCAGTACTTGATAAGGTGAAAGTCCTAAATCAAAAATTTGAATCGGTCGATCCCCAAACCAATTCGGATCAGTTCGCAGTTGATGGACTAAGTTCACGCCTTTTGCATCAGCATTGTGAATGGCATACACTTTTAGCTCCGGATTGCGTTTGAGCATTTCCATCACAGTTGAGAAAATATCTTGTGGATAGCCATCAATACTCAGAACAGCACAGTTGTTTTCAAAGTGGAAATTGTTTGCAATGAGAAATTGAGCAATCTCATCGCGATCGCAGATCACTGCTCGATCGAAACTATAAGCACTGACATCGGGACTAATCGATCGCGGTTGAGCGGACTGTGCAAGAGGCGGTAAAAGCAACGTCGTATCGCCGTTAATCGTTTGCCAGCGACGCAGCCATTCTCGAACTTGAGGCAGCGTAATCAGTTCGGGGCGGGGGTTTCTTCTTTCTTGAAAGCTTTTCCAGGCTCCAGATAGTAGGGAGGCTGAAACAAATGTTCCAATGATAGTAATCACCGGATTTGCGAGGAACAACAAGATAGAAATAACAATAACAATGAAACTGAAAATGAGTAAAACAATCGGATGAAAGCTAGTTAGTTTATTTAATCGTCGATCGAGTAAGTATTGAAGCTGTCTAGGGGTGAAATGGATCGTTCCGTTATTTGAGATATCTTGTAGTGCTTTTTGGAAGAAGGCATCGGTAAACTTTAAGCGGGGATTACTTTCGGCACTTGGCTCGAAGACGAATGGATGATTGCATTTTTTGCAGCGACCGGAGTTTCTTGTGCGATCGCGCAAATCATTATCGGTATTACATTGTATGCATTTCATGCCCATAGCTATTGCTCCTAGTATCGATCGCGCTTTGTTGTTAGCGGCTTGTGTTTCCTGAATTGCCCAAATTTAGGGGATTTGGAATGATTGAAATACTTTGATTTGATGAAATCATCTGAAGCTAACCAAAACTATCTGCATAATAGGTAGAACTATTGCTCCAATCATTTTCTTCAAACTCAACTAGAGTATCAGAATTATTTGGCTCGAAACTTTTTGCAATTCCTTGGGTGACAACTCGAATAATGCGGCGAGGTGAGAAAGATTCAAGTTCGACGTAATATCCTCGATCGAGCCATTCCAATTCTGCTTTTGATAAAGATTGGCGAACTGATTCCGGAAGTAATTCTGCTTCTTGAACAAAGACAGCCGATTGATTGACAATCATTTGTCGTTTTCCGATCGCTTGTCGAGGTAAAAGCCCTAATTCAAAATATCGTAGGGTCTGATTTTCAAACCATTCAGAACTGGTCTTTAAGGTATGAATTAAACTGATTCCTTGCGGTGTTGCGTCATGTAGAACATAAACTGTTAAATCTGAATTTCTTCTCAACATTTGCATCACTGTGTCAAAAATTGCAGCAGGATAACCATTTAGGCTGAGAATCGCACAGCTATTTTCAAAGTGGACATTATTTGCAATTAAAAGTTGTGCGATCGTAGCGCGATCACAAATAATCACTCGATCAAAGCTATACGCACTCACCTCGTCGCTGATTGTTGCTGCTGCTGCTGTAAGCTGAGGTGGAGCTAAAAGTTTATCGATCGAATTGCCCACAAATTTCCAGCGTTCAATCCAGCCATGCAATTCTGCCTCCGTTACTGAAAATTGCTTCTGTCTTCTATTTCCAAACAATAAATCAGCAACATATATCAAAGGTGAAGCAAATAGACTGAACACAAAAGATAAAACCAGAATTGCAATAAGATTATCAGAAAATGGAAGCTCACGAATTTCAGAACTTGTAAAACTAATAACACTTAAAATTATAAAAATTACTCCAAATGTATTGATTGAAGTCGGAATTTTATCTTCTGCGTCAGTGATTTTATAACGAGCTAATCTACGATTTATTGCATATAAAAACTGTTTCTCTGTAAAGAAAAGAATATCACCACTAGAGATTGAAGAAATTGTCTCCTTAAAATACTGATCTGTCATTTTCGAGCCTTCCATATGCACAGGCTCAAATGCAAATTGATGTTGACACTTTCTACAGAAGCCTTGATTTTTTGTGCGATCGCTTAACCAATTATTTGTTCCACATTCAATACATTTCATCTCTGTCCCCCTAGCAAAACCGAATAATCTTCTCGATCTCGAATCAATCGATGTATCTGATTCTCAAGCAGAACTTCCGCAGGTCTAAACCGATGTAAGAAATGCGAAGACATCGCATAACCGTATGCTCCAGTATCTAAAATCGCAACACAATCGCCAACGCTAAGTGCAGGCAATTTGCAACTCTTTCCCAAATAGTCCCGCGAATAAGTTGTATTCCCACAAACATCGGTTAAGTAATAAGCTCCCTCCTTCCAGCTCACAATCTCGCGATAGCCACCATGCACAGCTAAAACTGCTAAATTCGCGATCGACGTATCAACTCCAACAATCTGCTTTTCTCCCTGCCATTTCACTGAAACGACTTTGGCAAGAAGACAACCTGATTCCGCGATCGCGGCTCTCCCCGGTTCAATAATCAATTCCACATCACTCAATTTCTCACTCAGCACTGTGCCAAACTCTTGCCAATCAAACCGCGCACCGTCTTTGCGATAGGGATATCCAAATCCTCCGCCAAAATCTAGCACCCGCCAATCTGGAAGCTGTTGAGCCACATTAATGACAGTATCAATCACTTGAGTAAATGCCTCAGTCGCATTCGTGCCTGTGCCGCGATAGAAATGCAATCCGGTAATCGGAAATTTAGAAACCGCGATCGCATCTCGAAACTCACTGGGATGCACCCCAATTCGACTTTCTCCCGTAATTGCAGGTAAATTCAAGCGGAGTCCTAGCTCGATCGGAACTTGCGCAATCTCGCAACAGTGCTGAACCTGCGAAACACTATCGAGATTAATCCGCCTTACTCCCCAGTCAAAAATCTGCTCAAAATCCTCACGGCTCAAGTTACTGCCGCTATACACAATCTGATGCGGCTCAAATCCAGCATGAAGCCCTAAATACACATCTCCGGGCGTATTCGCATGTAGCCCCCAACCCGCTTTCAGAAACCGCTTGAGCAGTGCAAGATTTCCATTCGTGACGCTGGCGAAATGAAACTTTGTTTTTGGATAAGGAATCGCTTGAGTAATTTCAGCGATCGTTGTGTCCAATCGCTCTGCCTGATAAACATATAACGGCGAACCATACGTTTCTAATAATTCCTGCGCCAATGCGTTTGAGAATGGAATCGCCATTATCATTGCCTTCAATTGATGCGATCGACATTCTAACGGAGCGAATATGTTCTACTCTCAAATCTTTTTAATCTCTTTGGAGTTGCTTTTAGGGTTGATAGTCGTACTCTTGTTTCAACCTCGTTGGCTGTTGAGAATCATTGAGAAGTTGTCTCCAGGAGTGACCTACTTTTTTAAAACCCAGGAACGAATCGTAGCTTTATCGATCGATGATGGACTCGATCCAGCAACCACTCCGAAAATCCTCAGCGTGCTAGAAAAGCATCAAGTTCATGCCACATTTTTCTTGATTAGTAGCAGAGTCGAACCCAATCCAGAGTTGATAACTGAACTACTCGATCGAGGACATGAAGTTGGCAATCATCTCACCCAAGACGAACCGAGCGTTTTGCTGTCAGAAATAGAGTTTGAAGCAGCAGTCATCGAAGCTGAGAATATTCTGTCCAAGTATACACGCCCGAAGTGGCTTCGCCCGGGTGGAGGTTGGTACAAGAAATCTACGATCGACATTGCTCAAAAGCATGGGTATCGAGTAGTTTTGGGTGATATTTTTCCCTACGACACTCATATCCCTTCATCTTGGTTTGCCAGCTTGTTTATTCTCTGCAAGATTCGCCCTGGCTCGATCATCATTTTGCACGATACCGGAATGTGGGGAAAAAGAACTGCTACGACATTGGAGAAAATTTTACCCATACTCGATCGTCAAGGCTATCGAGTTGTTCCACTTTCAGAACTAGCGCGCTCTTCCTGAAAGTGCTGAACCAAGCTTATGTGCATTGATGCTAGATGAATCTGCTGGAAGTAAAAAGGAAAGACCGATTCACCTCAGTCTCAGTGTCAGTAGAAAATAGAATATCTGAGTAACCTCTGTCACTTCTCCTCACAACTTCCTCACAGTCTTGTTCAAGAATGCAGTTGGATTGAAAGAGGAGGTTATATGAGCCACGATTTAGTGCGCGACTACTTAAAAACAATTGGCAAGGTGCCTCTGCTCAGTCGATCAGAAGAACAACAATTCGCCCAACAAATTCAGGTCATGCAGTCTTTGTCGGAGATTCCTGAAGACCAGCGGACTCATGAACAAAGGGAACTCATCCGAGTTGGCAATCGAGCAAAGCAAGCAATGATTAAGGCAAACCTACGATTGGTTGTGAGTATTGCAAAGCACTACACCTATCGCGGACTCGATATGATGGATTTGGTTCAAGAAGGCAGTCTGGGACTGACCCGAGCAACCGAGAAGTTTGATCCGACGCGAGGATATAAGTTTTCAACTTATGCTTACTGGTGGATTCGCCAAACAATTAGCCGAGCAATCGCAACTCAATCGCGATCGATTTGTCTGCCGACCTCGGTGATCGAACGCTTGAACTGCCTAAAAAAGACTTATCGATCGCTTAGTCAAACGTTAAAGCGGCAACCGACTCAACAAGAAATAGCAGATGCAATGGAGATAGACAGAGAAGCCTTCGAGGAACTGCTCGCTTACTCTCATCATGTTGCTTCGCTCGATCAAATGGTCGGATTTGAAGAAGATACATCGTTAGGTGATCTACTAGCAGATGATGTTCCACCTCTCGAAGAGCAAGTAGAAGAGAGAATTTTCAATCAACAACTAAAAGATTTGCTCTATTGTTTAACGCCTCGCGAGCGGGCAGTCATTCAGACTAGATATGGATTAGAAGATGGCAATCCCTTGAATCGTGCTGCTACTGCACGAAAATTAGGAGGACTCAGCCGGGAACGGGTACGTCAACTCGAAACCTCTGGACTGCGAAAACTCAAAGCCGCTTTAGCTCGGCATAATCCTCTCAAGAAAGCACGAGCAAGCTAACCTAATCAAGCCGCCTTCTAAGTTCAGAAGGCGGCTTGAGCATTTGCGCTTCAGATAACAGGTGCTCCTAGTACAACTAACCAAACAAGCAAGACTAAAATTAGCAGGATGATATTGCTCCAAACATGCACCTGCTCATGCGAGAGATGGAAAAATCGATGAAGCATACGTCACCTCCATTAGCACGACTCACCTATGAACATCACCAGATTGGCACTTCAGTCCTCCCAGAATCAATTAGAACACAGTGAAGATGTTCTACCTTAAAGGTAACTGAAGCTTGTGAGGATTTCGTGAGTTTTTTACAACGGACAGGTTTGTTCGTAAGGAATGTCAGTACCCATAAACTGTTTCCATTCTTCGATCGTTAAATTTCGCAGCACTTTTTGGCAAACTTGATCTGCTAAATCTTGGGTATTGGTCATCCAGAGCCGAACCGAAGCGTCATAACTGCCAGAGGCTAAAGTTTTACCATCTGCGTTAAATGCGACTGAAATCACGCTTTGCTCGTGCCCTTCGAGCAAAATAGGTTCCTCATCTAACTGTGGAGTTTTCCAATCTAAACGACTCAAATTCCATAGGCGGATACTGCGATCGTAACTACTTGACGCAAGCGTTTTACCATCTGGACTAAATGCGACCGAACTCACCCAACTACTATGTCCTTCTAAAATCAGGTAGTTAAATACCTGATCAGGCTGAGGGTGTAAATTCCATAGTCGAACTGTCCAGTCATTACTGGCAGAGGCAAGTAATCCATCTCGATTAAATGCAACAGACCAAACTCGACCTTGATGATCTGCTAAGACAACTGGTTCAGCCTCAAACTGCTCCATGTTCCAGACTCGAATTGTGTGATCGTTACTTCCCGACGCAAGCTGTTGTCCATCCTCACTGAAGGCAACCGATGTCACATGGTCTTGATGTCCAACCAAAACTTGTGCAGTCGGATTTGGCTTCTCTAAGTCCCACACTCGGACTGTGCAATCAACACTTCCCGAGGCTAGTAGCGGTTTGCAGGGATGAAAGGCAACTGATGTCACTTGATCGTCATGACCTGCCAAAATCCGAGGTGGATTTTCTGGTTGGTGGAGTGTCCAAATTCGGATCTGACGATCGGCACTCCCTGCTGCTAGAAATTGCCCGTCTGAACTAAAAGCAACAGAGGTCACGCGCTGCCAATCTTCTTCAGGTGTCCCTTGGAAGCAGTAAAATTCTTCAGCCGTGTGATGTAGAGCATCGAGTTTCCACACTCGGACTGTTTTATCAAATCCGCCTGACGCAAGAAAAGTTCCATCCCGACTAAAAGCAACCGTGACGACCTGCTGATCGTGCCCTTTTGGAATCTGTGCAACGGCGACTGGATCGCTTAAATCCCAAAGTCGAATCGTATTATCCCCACTGGTTGAAATTAACCTTTTGCTGTCAGGACTGAAGACGAGTGAAAGAATATCAAAGTAATGCCCTCTGAGAATTTCTGGCTCAGTTTCGGGTTGTCGCAGATCCCAAAGGCGGATCGTTTGATCATCACTTGCAGACGCAAGAATCGGACGATTTGGGTCAAACGCGATCGCTCGAATTCTTTCCTTATGCCCACTAAACTGTTCAATCGGCGAAGGATCAGGCTGACTGACATCCCACAGCCAAATCACTTCATCGTCACCACAGGAGGCAAGAAGTTGCCCGTCTGGGCTAAAAGCAACCGATCGCACTTGATCTTGATGTCGATCGAGATTAACAAAAGTTGCAGGATGAGTTTGCAGGTTCCAAAGTTTGATCAGCCTATCCTCGCCGCCTGAAGCCAATGTTGTTTCATCCCGAAAGACAAGCGATCTCACTGTCCCATTGTGCGTGCCCAAGATGATCGGTTTCGCGTAAGGGTGCTTGACCTTCCAAAGTCGAATTGTGTTGTCTTCACTGCCTGAAGCAAGAAGTTCTCCATCCGGACTGAGGGCGAGGCAAGTCACTGCTTGATCGTGGTGTCCAAGTTTGCCCTGATAGACAATCTCGTTCGCAGACAAGTTCCAAAGCCGAATCGTATGGTCTTGACTACCCGACACAAGCAAACGGTGATCAGCACTGAGTGCGAGCGCATAAACATCCCCCTTATGCTTGTGGGCAACCTTAGGCGTTTGACCGGGCAGCGTCCATAAGTAAAGTTCACCGCCTGCTCCACCAACAACGAACCTTTGAGCATTCAGAATTGCGATCGACCATATCGCTTGATTGCACTGCAAAACATTGCTGAAATAGGGAGTGCTCAAAATTTTCCAGAGTGCGTGAGTCACTGAACTGAGCATTTGTAAGTGCTCCCGTGCTTCAAAACAATAGGCTTGACGTGCGAGTAAAGCCGCAAGAGCATCTTGGTTGCGTTTATGCTGACGCAGAGCTTGAATGGGCAACGTTTGTTTGAGGACTTTAGCTCTTTCTTGACGTACTGCGTCAATTTCCCAGTCTTTCAGCCAGTTTTGAATCGGTTTGATTAAGCGATCGTGAAAGATTTCATACCGAGGCTGCTCATCAGAAGCGCGAGTTGAGCGGACAATACGCTGATCATCAAGCTGTTTTAACAGCGATTGCAGCTTAGCTTGATCTAACTCAGTGGATTGTTCTAGCTCTAACACTGGATAAGCAATTTTCGTGCCATAAGGGGTGACTAAATGTTGAAAGATCACAGATGCAGCATATTGCTCATCTAGACTCAGAACATCCATTTTGCTATTGAGATATTGCTCAACGATTTTATCTGCTCCTTTGAGTTCCCTTAACGTCTTCAGGCGAAGACACTGAGAATGTTCTGCAAGCTCTTTTTCCCAAAGCACCGTCATGACCATCTGGAGATAAGGAGCTTCAATTTCTTTACTTTGCTGTGCCTTCAGTTTCTCGCGACCTCCAACTCCGTCGCCTTTCGGTAGGATTTGGCTGACTTCATTTAAGACGACTTCTACAAGATCATCTTCGATTTGAAATTGGGCTGCTTCAGGAACCTGGTGATTATAAGCTTCCCGGATCGGTTTGGCGATCGCATCCGTCGCTGATTTGCGATTGAGATGATTAATCCGTAGCTCATTCTCAAATAGTTCTGGTATCTTGCCTTTGAAGCGATCTAGCTTGGCAAGTGAGTCTGCTCGAATCGAAATGAGAAAATTTACCCGTAAGTTGGCACGATTAACTGCCCGTGGAAACTCACTCAAAAATGTTCCCAAGCCTACCTCATTAGGATGGTAGAAGAAATACTCTTCAAACTGATCCAGAATGATAAACAAGTCCCCGCATCCGGGTTGTTGATCAAATCCTTCTGTCCAAGCTTGCAAGGTATCCACAAAGGATAGATGCGGATCTGGAGGCTTCAGTTTTGGGAGCAGCTTTTTGATATCTTTGGCAATCTGCTGCTTTAGGGCATGCAGTGGATCATCTTCTTGCCAAGAGAGATAGAGATCGCTATGAGCTTGCTTGGCAGGAGGGGGATCAGGTGGGAAAACAACAATGATAGATTTTGGATGCTTGTATTTTTTCAAATTCTGCAAGGCAGCCTGACGGAAATATCGAGCGACTCCGGCGCGAAGGACTGAGCTTTTTCCGACTCCGCTCTCTCCATACAAGATGGTGAGACGGCGAAGTTCTAGATTGTCAAGAATACTATCGCGATCGCTTTCTCGTCCAAAAAAGAAGCGGCTATCGGCTTCAGAGTAGGGAACCAGTCCTCGATAAGGCTTAATGGTGTTGAGCATACTTCTTCGTCTCCCTGGCAATCCCTTTTTGTAGTTCGGTCAAACAAGTTTGTAAGTCGCTCTCAATGGGAGTAATATTGCGTTTTTCCCAAAGCTTCTGATCGATATTTCCAGGTTCGGATTGATGGATAAACCAGGAATGCCCTTGGAGATGTCCCTGTTCCCAGATCGGATGGAGAAGCTGTAAATCGTAATCATTTGGACTATATCCCATGAACAGAATGCTGCTGTTTTTGAGGATTTTGAGTAAGCGATTGGGTATTTTTTGATCAAAGCTCCCTGTACTGAGATAGTGCAGGTGATGATCCTCAGTGATCACAAAGTCTTCATCTATCGAGCCATAGAGCTTGAGAATGATTGGATATTCTCCTAAAGGTAGTTCTTCCCGATATTCACGGTGCTCGATGACTTCTGATACCTGCTGTCGATAGCGCCGATGTTTGAATTTACCGCGATCGTCACCTTCGGAGTCATAAAACACAACATCGAAAGGTTGCCCGGCGAGAAGAAAGGCATCTTCTAAAAGCGTGTCATAATTTGTCGTTGCAATCAGTTGATAAGGAAGCTCACCACTCGATTGAGCGAACTGCTGCGGTAAAGTCGCAAAAAAGTGGTGAATTGCATTCGGCTTTGCTTGTCTCGAAAATCGCCGAATTGCACCATAAAGGGCATCCGAACTCCTGGTTAGTTTGAAGTACTGCGAGATAAAGCGCAAGTTCATCTTCGCGATCGCTAATCGTTGTTCGATAGCAAGCGGGCAGTCCCACGTTGCATGATCACCTTGAAGAGGGCAGTGGGCTGGACGATTCATCGGATCAACGTGGCAAAACAAGCAAGGCACGCCGAGCAAGGATCTGAGTAAATCTTGCTCTGGGTTGTCTCGATTCAGCCGCAGCAATCGCTTGAGTTCTTCACCTAACAAGGGCGCAAGCTCAATCTCACTGAGCGGAATATCTCCGAGTTCGCTTTGAGCGATCGACAGTCCTTCATGTAAAATGCGATCGCACAGCTGCGCTAATTGGTCGCTGGACATGGGAGTACGATTGTATAAGTTAATGCCTGATCCCAAGAAAGGCACAATACTCCCTGTGCTAAAAGCTGAGATGATTTCTGCAAAACGATCGTCAAAAGATTCGTTTTTAGCTCTCGTTTTGACAATCGTTGAGCGGGGATTACCGGGATCAATCGGGCGATCGAGTAAGAAATGCTTTGTAAACGCTGCAGCAACGGCTGCTGCATAAGGTTGCCATTCTTTATCTTTACTCTCATCTGCCCAGTCACAAATCGCTTTGATGACTAAGTGGCGAATGTGCTGAAAATTCTGCTGGACAGCCTTGCTCAACCCATATCCTTCCATCTCGATCGCGATAATTTTGCGATGCTCTTCAACTAATTTATTCCGGGCGATCGCGTCTGCAATGACTTTTTCTCCAGATGCAATCACACCGCGATGAATTTTAGGTCGAGTCTTGGCTTGATCGGGTCTAGGTTCTGGAATTGAAGCTTTCCATGCCGCCAGATTTTGTACTCGATTCCACAGAGTAGCATCGGTATCAATCATGTAAGGCTCTAATTGTTGACCTTGAGGCGTGACTTTGCTTCGCTCATAGTAGTAAATGCTGCTGCTAATCACTAAATCACCAAGGTTTTGCTCTTTTGGATCGACTCCAGCAGCAATTCCGACTAACACAATAGCGCCCGGACTCCAGTGACGAATCAAGTCTGCAGTTGAACTCACGGCATCAGCAGTTGCCATATTCGCTAATTGGGTAACAACGATTTCGTAGAATTCGCCATCTTTGAGTTTGAGCTGTTTTTGCCAGTAGGTTCGCGACTCTTTTCTGACTCGATGGCGATCGCTCATGCCAAATGCGTGACAGACTGCCATCCGTTCTAGTTCGAGCGCAGTCACGATCGCAAAATCAATACAATGTTCTTTCATGATCAGCACCCTTTGGTTAGATCTGCATGTCGCCAAATTTCAAATCCTAAGATCAAAAGCAGCACAAGTTCGATCGCGCTAAATAGACGAACTTGCCAATCTATCTGCGGCATTAATCTGCTAAATACAATTAACGCAGTGACTCCTGAACAGATAAATGCCATCTCATTCACGATCAATTGCTCGATCTTCCTCCGCTTACGAGTCTGATCGCGACGGTTTTCAATTTCCCATCCGAAGATAGAGTACTGTAGATCACTGCACTGATCATGAAGGACTTGATGCACTTGAGCACCTAAATGGTTGTGAATGTAGTGCCCGATCGCGGAAATTTTTTGATCATTGTTCACATAAGTCCAACCTAGCACTAGACAGATCCACGGTAGGACAAGCAGCGCATAGGGAGTTGATCTTTCCCCGACCGCTAATGCCATAATCACGCCAAACAGACTGAGAGTGACATACAACAAGTTATCTCGAAATCCAATACGCTGAGCTTGCTCATCTTTGAGCTTGCTATATTCTTGAAGATAGACTGAGACAAGGTTCGACTCATTCATACGATCCCCCTGATGTTGCGATCGCACTGCCTAATGCGGCACTTTCAATTGTTTCGATTTAAGGCTAGAAGCAAAACTTGAGGATCTTGTGAGTAAGCAGAAAATCTTGTCATCAAAAATGCTCTGAGATAACTTTCTATTTAGAACGATCAACAGAAGCTTGATCTAGAATTGGCTAGAATTTGGCGATCGCTCAAAATTCCAATTGCACAATTGCTGAGGGGCAGTCATTTCAGGCTTGGGATAAAGATAAAATGACTGAAAATTTAAGGTTGCTTGCTGAAATAAAATCCAGTGTGCTTCAGATTGACCATCCTGCTCATGCCGAACTACTCTTCCTTGTGCAAGCTGAAGCTGTTGTTCCTCATCCCAGAAAAATGCTTTCTTTTCAGGAGTTCCCCATTGGCTCCCTTCCCAGGAGACGAGATAACCCTGTCCAACAATGCGGCGATCAAGATTCAGTTGCCCCCGCAGACAAACAAACGCATCCGAGTGCGGATAGCCATAATAGCCCTCAATCTGCTGGTTCTGCTTCCGAAACACAAAACAGACTCCTTCGCCTTGTTGCCACCCTTTAGGCGGCGGTGGAGTGCAAATCTGATAGTCTCCATCGCGGAGTTGTGCCAAAGTTGGGGATCGAGCTTGACTCATTTGAAGCATCGAAAATATAGCAATGCAGGAGAGTAATGCAACTGCACCGTTTAAGAATCCTTTCATTGTCTCGATTCCCGTATGAATCAAACTTCAGTCAAAGCGCGATCGCGAATCTCAGTCGATTCTTGTTTTTGCGCAGCAGACACCAAGAAGACTGAACAAGAGGCGTGTTGAGTCACATAAGCACTGACGCTTCCCATCATCCAACCCGGAAGTTGGCTTTGTCCTTGTCGCCCCATCACAACGAGATCAGCCTTCCATGCCCAGACCCAATCGCAAATCACATGCCCAGGATTGCCATAGCTTTGGGATGCTTCAGCGGGGACACCAAGGGCGCTTGCTTGCTGTACGTAAGATTGCAATCGCGTTTCCCATTCAGTTTGATAGGTTTGCCACGCCTGCTGAAACTTTTGCCCTGCTTGAAAGCTCATTGACTGATCAGCCTTCAAGAATTTTTCTAGTGGAAGCCCTGCTTCATCCACTGCTAGAACGTGAAGAATCATCAGGTGAGCATTCATCGCCCGTGCGATCGCCAACGCTTGTTCTAATACGATCGCGCTCATTGCAGAGTCATCTAAAGCAACTAAAATCTTTTTCAGCATTTGTCCACTCCTAGCTGTCAGTACTGCCGGATAAAAGCTGAAATTCGTAGTTATTCTGAAGGGTCGATTCAGCTCCTATAATTCTTGTTATACAGCGAAATGTTGAAGAAGGTGTGAGGGTGAAATATTACGTTTCAAAGTGTTTTAAAGCGCAGAGGGGATCAATCACAATCGATTAATCCCCTCTACCAACTGAACTATTCAAGATTAGGTTCCTCCGTAACCTTGGATGTCGGATCTCGTACTTCCCCTGAACCTTCGCAGTCAGAACTTGACTTTGGGCTAGCTAACACACCAATGCTCGCTATCAATGGTTGAGCTATTTGCTTTTAGGTTGGAGACTCTTTACGAGTCCACCTATATAATAGCACTTTGGATTGCAATGGATTTGTATTTTTGTTGCATGATTACTGGTTTAGGGATTGATTTCTAAAACGGCTGCACCGTGAATTTGTCCATTGCGTAATGCTTGTAGAGCTTCATTTGCCTGAATCAGTGGAAAAGCTTGCACTTGCGTCTGGATAGGGATTTTGGGAGCCAGTGCTAAAAATGCTTCTCCATCTCGGCGCGTTAGATTCGCAACCGATCGCAAGACTCGCTCTCCCCACAATAAGTCATAAGAAAAAGCAGGAATCTCGCTCATATGAATTCCGGCACAGACGACAACTCCGCCTTTTGCAACGGCTCGAAGTGCCGCTGGAACCAAAGAACCAGTCGGCGCAAAAATAATCGCTGCATCGAGTAATTCTGGAGGAACTTGATCAGAAGCACCAGCCCAAACTGCTCCTAGCTTCTTTGCGAACTGTTGACCTGCCTCATCGCCGCTACGGGTAAACGCGAAGACTTGACGACCTTCGTAGCGGGCTACTTGAATTAAAATGTGAGCCGCTGCTCCAAATCCATAGAATCCAATACGCTGGGCATCTCTAATCATTTGATAAGCTCGATATCCAATCAATCCGGCACAAAGCAATGGAGCCGCCTGTAAAGCAGGATAAGTGTCAGGAATCGCAAAGCAGAAGCGGTGATCTGCGACGGTGTACTCTGCATATCCACCATCAATCTGATAGCCAGTAAATTCAGCTGTATCACATAAATTTTCTCGTTGGCTTTGACAGTAGCGACAGTGATTGCAGGTATGACCAAGCCAAGGTACACCAATGCGATCGCCGACTCGAAACTGCGTCACCTGACTTCCCAGTGCTGCAACCGTTCCAACAATCTGATGCCCTGGAATCAGAGGTAGCTTAGGCTGCGTTAGCTCTCCATCTAGAATATGCAAGTCTGTGCGACAGATCCCACAAGCATTCACGTGAATGAGTACTTGCTCAGGATTAGGGGTTGGAATCGGGCAGTCGGTGAGCTTGAGCAAGGTATTAGGCGTATGTAAAACCATTGCACGCATAGGTTATCCTCAGATTTTTTTCACAGTTATGATTGACCGCAAAGAAGACAGAGATTAGAAGATCACGATTAAGGAGTAGGCAAGAGCACCACTTCACACTTGGATTCTAGAGTTCTGAATAGTCTTGCTCACAAGTTCCTCAACTTTGTTATCTATAACTTGAAGTGTAGAAAATTCCTGAGACTCAAGACGAGTAAGTGAGATTAAACTATGTTTCGCAAAATTCTAGCCGCGATCGATGATTCTGACCTCAGCCAGGCGATTTTTGAGCAGGCTTTATCATTGGCAAAGACCAACCAGGCAGAATTGATGCTCCTGCATGTACTCGAACCCTTTATGGAGAGTTATCCGGGTGATCCATATGTGGGAGTCTCCGAGTCGGCAATGCAAGCGTATTGGAAACACTGGCATGAACGCGAGCAAGCAGGGTTGAACCGATTGAAGCTACTAGAAGAACAGGCGAGACCAGCAGAGGTTGCTCTAGAGTTCTCGCAAAATGTGGGCAATCCTGGCAAGGTCATTTGTGCTACTGCAAAAACTTGGAATGCCGATCTGATTATCGTCGGACGACGAGGATTCAGGGGTCTCCAAGAGTTTTGGATGGGGAGTGTCAGTAATTATGTATTGCATCATGCACCTTGTCACGTCCTGACGATTCAAGGCGTTCCTCAGTCTCAAAGCCAATCAGAAATGGCGAACGCTGTGAGTGCAACGTAGAAAAACCTGAATGTCGGATGAGTTTCGTGATTCGGCTGCTTTGAACATAGATTTTAATTGGGGTGTAGACGGCATGATTGAACCGTCTACACCATCAATGCTTTCCAAATGAGAGGTGAGGCGATACGATCCTAGTCCACTAAAGTGCACTAGAAATTTGAAAATGGTGAGGATTACGAATCCGCCTCTCTGCTCGTCATCCGTCCCGTCATTTCGGTCGGCTGAACCCGATAGACCTTAATGGCTTCAGCCCTACCTTGAGCATCGATCCAAGTGCGATTGATTGCAGGCGATAGGCTAGAATTCCGTGCCTTGGCGAGATGCATAACCTGATCGATATCGGATTGCTCTGTCAGACGCTCCGCTTCACCTGTGACGATCGCACTTCGCCAATGTTCTAGATCCTGAACTTCTTCAACCTGCAAACATAGCGCAGGATTTGCATCTAGATCATGCGTCTTCATACCTTCGGTTGTAAACAGGTAAATCGCTGAGTCTTTGAGATAATACTGCATCGGAAGAACGTAGGGTCTTCCTTCATGAATACAGCCTAAATGACCATATCCGACTTTTTCTAAAAGTTCAAAAATGTCTTTTGAATTCATTTCATCAATATCTATCATCGTAATTATCCTCGTGTAATCAACAAAGCTCCGTCTGAAGCTTGAGGCGCTCCTTTTAGAATTTGCGCACACTATTCAGACTAGATGGCAAACTTGAGGAACTTGTGAAGATGCTATGGCTTGGGCGGTGCAAGCATTTTTTCATCCTCGAAATTTTGTCGATTGGGTCGCTTGTTTCCCCCATTTTGCCTGACCTAGCTGTTAGCGCTCTAGGTTAGAGTTGATCTGCCAAATACGTTCTAGAAATTCTCGATCGGCTTCTAGCTGTTCTACTTCACGCTGATCCCGACGATGTACAACACTCGCAATTAAGAAAAATATGAAAAATACTAAGAAAAAGCTCCCTGCAACTGCGGTAGAATCAACCGGGGTAGGAAGTTGCGATACAAATCGAGCTTCTGCTTGGATAGTAGGGTAAAAATGAGTCATTGTATATACAGCCCCTTCTTGTTCTAGTTTAACGAATCGAGAAAAATAAGACACCAATCGGGATCGAGGCAGAAGTCACAGCTTGAGTGAGGGGAGCCAACAAAACGACAAATTGTCACGATTTTTGAACTTCTTCAAGCACAGATCAGATTCCTCGAAACACTTCTTTTCATCGAGCTTCTACAGAGTTCACTTTAATCCAGCAAGTTGAGGAACTCGTGAGGATGAATAATAAATCGTTTGCACAAGTTCCTCATTTTTTGAACCCTCGACATCCAGTTTTGCTGACTTCTTGCCAAGCCCGAGTGAGATGGATTGCTCAATTTATCTGCATTGCAAGCATCTAAAGGTTTTCTGATTCTGATGGTGCAGATGGTGCAGTTAAATGACTCGCTAAGGATTGGATCTCGGTTCGTAGCGCTGCAATCTCCACGTGTAAAGCTTGAATTGATTTTGTCCCGGCAATCTCGGCGGCATCATCTTCAGCATCTCGATCGACAAAAAAAGTTGCGATCGTAGCTGTGACATATCCAAACACTGCAAAACCATAGACTGCTAGGACAAAGCACAGAATTCGTCCTTCTGGCGATCGCGGAAAGTAATCTGATCCCATGGTCGTTAAGAGCATTGCCGTCCACCATAAGGCAGTTCCGTAATTCTGTAATCCATTTGGCACTTCTCGCTCAAATGCGTACATTCCCGCAGCACCTACTAAGATTACGATCGCGGTTGAAGCAATAACATAACCAAATCCGCGTCGTTGAAAGCTAGTACTCAGTGATTTCATGCCGCGATTAGTGCGTGTCATAATGCCTAGCAATCGGATTCCCCGCGCTGCTCGTACTACTCGAAAGACTCGCAAAATTCGTAGCGCTGGCAATGCGAGTGAGCAGACGGTTAACCAATTCTGTCGAAGATAGACGCGCTTATACGGTGCGATCGCAAACTCTAATAGAAAATTGAAGATAAAGAGCAACCAAATCGTAGTCCCCGCGACATCTAGAAATGGATTCAGTCCCACAATAAGTTCTACAACAAACAAGGCTAGCCAAACAAAGCTCAGGACTAACATTGGAATGTCGAGCCATTCTTCGAGTTGTTGTAAAATCTCGTTCCGGGCTTGAGAGAGGGAGTGTTGATGATGATTCATACGACTGCCAATGTTACTGGTACGCTGCTTGCAACTTTGCTCTCACTGATGAGAGAGGCTTACTACTCTATGTTGCAATAACAGGTCTTTCATCTGGCGTAGGCAGTAACATGCCAAACCACAAGAACACCCAAACTTTCTACAAAATAACTCCCGGCGGCAATGGCACAATCCCCGGTACTTCTCCTCCTAGCATTGCTGACTGATAATCAATCATCGTTGCCCCATGCTCTCGAAACACCGCTAACAACGATCGCTCAGCCCTGCGAGGTAACATCGTCCGCCAAGTCCTCAACGCTTCCAATACATTCCCCAACCCATTAAAGCGATCGCGATCTTGCACTGCCACTCGATCATTCTCACCCCGCCAACTCCGAGGCACATATCCCATTGGAAATAGCACATTGTTTTCAACCCGTTCTAAGAGCGATCGCAACCCTGCAAACCGCCGCGCATGATAGTCATTCGGATTGGCAACGAGCCAAGCACTTACCGCCGGATCATTGACCACTTGATCGCGAAACTTGCGAATTGCACCAAACAACGCCTGATTAGAATCTCGCACACAAGAAGTTGAGGGAGTCACAACCGAAGCTCCGTTCCCATCTCCCGATCGATATCTTGTCTCCATATAAGCTAACTCTCGCTTAATCAAATTCAACGGATTAAACGTGTAACTTCCCATCTTGTACGCAACCAATTCCGGCATTCTCACCAACACATCCGACACCGGAATCGTATACATCCAACCCCGCTGCAAACTGCCCATATAACAATGCCAACTCTGTGCTCCAGACACGATCGACAATGGACTATGTGCATAAACCTGTCGATAAATTAACCGAAACCGCAACGCCCCAGTAAACTCATCCGGCAGCAGCTTCGCAAACCCAAACGAGAAGTGCCCTGTCACGATCGGTATCTTATTCGCCCGCGCCCCTCCTCGCCACCCAAACGTATGCAGCACCAAAGCTTCATCCCCACGCTGCCATAACTCTCTCGTTCGCCGCTCAAGTAAACTCACTGTTCTCTGAGTCGGTGGAACGACCTGTCCATTATTGTCTACTAGCGTCGAATTCACTTGATGTAGTGGCATCTGCTTCCACTTGTCTCGATCGACATAGTTCTGTGTTTCCTCCCGTCCAATCACCATCTGCTCTGGTGGCAATCGCAGAATCTCAGCAGGTTCCAATGCCTGCACCATAAACTTTCCATCACGACCTCTTGCACCATAGATGTACCAGCCATTTGCATTCAGAGGCAACTTCTCAATATTCACGATCGAGCTTTGCTCCAAATTAAACTTCGGATTCAGAGTCCCGGATGCAGGCAAACTCACAATCTCTTCCGCACCTTCAAACCGACGACTCGTACGATCGTAATGTCGCACCCGATAGTCTTTCCCACCCACAGGCGCAACAAACTGCACAAACCCGCGTGCGATCCCCTCAATCTGAATCGGTTCATCATTAATCCGAATAATCCAACTTTCTGCTTCTCGATCGACAGAAACGACATCTAGTTCTACCTGCATCTCATCTTCTGTCCTCGCTCCAGCCAGCGACTCCAAAGGACTAACCTGCTGCCATCCATCTAATCGAACCGGATGAAGATTACCTTTCGCCTGACTATCGCGCGTAATTTGATCAAATCGCAGATCACGCGTTGCTTTCGCGAGCCAAGGCTGATGAATCGAATCTCGATGCCACGTCAACCAAACTTGCTGACCTTTCAGGTGAGCATGGCTCGCTGGCGCATTTTGAATTTCAATCAACACGCCTCCATCCTGCCGCCGTTGCTGAGCTTGCGGCAAAATTAGTCGTCCCGTCCAAGGCGCGATCGGCAAATAATAACCATTTAGATTCGAGATCGTGAGCTTTTCCATGTTGAGTTACTTCTGATTCTGAAATGATTCGGACAATTCAAGACAATGCAGCCTATCTCAACGTCTAAAAAGTTAGGCTATCAAATCGCCCAGAATTGCGACATCGGAAGCAACAAAGCGTTCTGACAAAACAAGAAAGCCCATCACGTCCAGGTTGGACAACAGCTTCACTCCTCTCAATTACGGCAACTGAGTTGCAATCGTCTCTCTTCTTCAACGCTAATTGGAACAGAAAGTCAATCGAGCAGTCTTCAGCTCTAGTACCTCTTAAACCCTGGACGCTTGCATATTTCAAAATTTCCTCTACAACAAAATTAGATTAAATCTATAGGGAGATATCTCAATATTGGTCAATTATTGGCATTACAATGCTTTGGACATATACACAGATTGAATCGTGAGTGAATCGTGTCGATTCAGTCTCAATTGACGAATTTTTCTAGTCTTGAGCTTGCGCGATCGCATTGTCTAGCCTCTGCGATCGTGGCAAAGACGATCTGCTTATCTTTACAAGAGTATTGTGCCGAATGGAAACCGTGATCGAAAAGTCTGAATTTGTGCTGACCCCGTACATGAAAAGCAACGACTGGCGAGCAACCTTCCAGATTCTCAACACCGTTGTTCCTTATTGCCTGCTGTGGTTTCTCACGGTCAAAGCCGCCGCCATTTCCGTCTGGCTTCTTCCACCACTCATCGTCCTGATGACGCTATTTTCGCTGCGCTGCTTCTCTTTGATGCACGACTGCGGACATTACTCACTGTTTCGATCGAAACAAATCAACCGCATTGTCGGATTCCTGCTGGGGATCATCAATGCGATCCCGCAATATGCCTGGTCAAGAGATCATGCCTACCATCACAAAACCAATGGCGATTGGGAACGCTATCGTGGCGTAGCAGACTTCCTCTCTACCACCGAATTCGCCCAACTCACGCCATCACAGCAAAAGACTTACGAAATTCTTCGCCATCCCCTCATGGCTTTGCCCGGCGGTTTCTTCTACCTGGCTCTCCAACCTCGCCTATCCCTAATCGCCGGAATCTACGGCTTTATTGTCCATGCTGCTACCTGCTTAAGCACAAATCCGCGCATCCATCTATCAGAGATTCTCTCAACTCATCAATCAAAGCATTGGAAGTCATCTACCGAATTTTGGGATCTCTTGCTGAACAATGTTTGTGTGATCAGCAGTTGGATCATTCTTAGCTCTCTACTCGGAGCAAGCTTCTTTTTTAGTATCTACTCCAGTGTTCTCACCTTATCGGCGATGATTTTCATCTGGATTTTCTTCATGCAGCACATCTTTGAAGGCTCCTATGCGCATACAACAGAAGGCTGGAACTATATTACTGGAGCGATCGAAGGCAGTAGCTACTTACAACTTCACCCCATTCTCAAATGGTTCACAGCCAATATTGGTTACCACAACATCCATCATCTTTCCGAGCGGATCCCAAACTACCATTTAGAAGCCTGCCACAATCAAAACATCCATCTGCTCTCCAAGGTCAAAACGCTAACCATCGATAGGATGTTTACCTGTGCAAAGTTCATTCTCTGGGATCCCGACTCAAACTCTTTAGTCTCGATCGCATCTTTCCGCCAATCTCAGGCAATCCGCTTAGTCCAGACGGGCATCCCATCTCAACTCAAGTCTTAGTTCCACGTCTCACTCCTCACACTCTATCTTCTAATTCTGCCGACGGGATCAAGCCACTGTAAAACCACCTGCTCTAACTGTCGTAACTCTCGATATACCTCTTGTCTCATCCACTGCCCGATCGCATCAATCGGCGTGAATGATCCCCCAACCTGCCACTTGACATCCGGACCAAGGGGAGTCACATGCGTCCCTTTCAACCGCCGTGTCGCAATCATGCCTGGAAAACTCTCTTCTAACAACTGCGCCAACCCCAACGATTGATCGATCGAATCATCCGCAAACTTAATCAACAAATTTCGTCGAACTGCGTAGCGATCGCGAATCAGTACATTCGTCTCGACAGGTGACGGAGTAAACTCGACGGCTACTCCTTGCGGCTTGAAAAACTGTGAAAACTGCTCAACCAAAGGCACCGCATCCCGTGCCGCATAGTTATTAAACGAAATCAGCACATTCCCTGCTCGTTCTACCGCAAACAGACTGCCAATCAACAGATGCAACTTGCACCCCATACTGTGCCCAATCCCATAAATGGGTAAATATCGCACTGAGACACGCGATCGCACATTTTCCATTGCCCGTTCAAAACTGACTAAAACTGACTTGGCAATTTCCGTATGATCAAACGTATTCACAAACGGAGTTGCCACGACCAAGTATCCCTGCTCGCCTAAAAACTCTAACAATCGCCGATACGTTAACTGCGGAGCCGTCGCCACAAACGCCCCACCTAAAAAATGAACGATCGCGATCGGACGATCCGGAATCAAAACCCAATTCCCCGAAATTTCCTGCCAATCCATGAGCAATCTGCACGCGCGAAGGGTATCTATAAGTCAATTCTATTGGATTCGTAGAGAGGAGGGAGCGAGGAATAAAGGAGTCTTCCCACTTCCTCAGCGGCAATTGCGTCCATTTAGGTTCGGTTCTACGATCTACCCTAAGTCCGAAAAACCGATACTCTCTAAATAAGTCGCCGTCAACAGTCGTGATATGTCTGAGTGGATCTTCCCAACGTTAAGCGAACTTCTGTCTCGTGAAGTTCCAGAATCGTCTCACCCTCCCAGTGCAGCCCTGCGACAAATCAAAGCAGAGCGCGAATGGTTTAGCGCGATCGCGGCTCTAGAATCCCTTCTCTCATCTACTGAAGGCGTACTCTTCTCCGCCCCTCTACCGATTCTCAGCCAGCCAGAAAGCTTTCCCAATATCACCACCTACTCCTTCACCCCGAACGCTCTATTTTCAGGGTTTTCCTTCCAGCTTCCCTCTGCAAACGGTGAAACTTCAGAGTGTGAAACCAATACCCTCGGTCTTTTTCCCGGCGATGCACTTGCCGCCGAAGCCTTCTGCCTTGCCCTGACCTCAAAATTCAGTCTTCTCATGGTGCTCGGCGAAGACCGTGCCAAAAATCCTGCCTTTTTCTTCTCATTCGACCCCGAAGAGATCACTAAAGCTTGGCAAGTTCTGCGCCTGCGTGTTGTCTTGATGAATCCTGGACATTTGCAAAAGCTCGATCGTCTTTACGCAACCTTCCCCCCGATCGCACCTAACTACAAACTGATTACTCAATTCAGCCATGCGCTGCTCAGTCATCTGCCTGACCCGATCGCTGAATCTGAGAAACGTACCATTCGCGATCCTAGACCCTTACAAACGCCGACTGCTGATGTCCTAAAAAGCGCGGATGTAGAACTGCTGCAAGCGATCGCGCATGAAGTCCGCACGCCTCTGACAACAATCCGGACGCTAACTCGCCTCCTGCTCAAACGCCGCGATCTGCCAGCGGATGCCGTCAAACGGCTTGAAATGATCGATCGCGAATGCAGTGAACAGATTGATCGCTTTGGCTTAATCTTTCGCGCCGTCGAGCTTGAAACCTCAGCTACAAAAGTCTCCTCGCTCGCCACAACTTCTCTCGAAGAAGTCTTAGAGCAGAGCATTCCACGCTGGCAAAAACAGGCAAACCAGCGCAACCTCACACTGGATGTCATCTTGCCGCAGCACATTCCATCGGTCATGAGCGATCCGACGATGCTCGATCAAGCATTATCGAGTCTGATTGAGCGATCGGCACGTAGTCTGCCCGCAGGCAGTTCAATTCAAGTCGAAGTTTCGCTCGCAGGACATCAACTCAAACTTCAACTTCAGGCGCAAAAAGATGATCTCCCCCATGACACGCACCAGATGCCACTGCTCAAATCTCTCGGTCAAGTGCTTGTCTTTCAACCTGAAACCGGAAGTCTCAGTCTCAATCTCAATGTAACTAAGAATATTTTTCAGGCATTAGGCGGAAAGCTGATCGTTCGAGAACGACCCGAACAAGGCGAAATTTACACGCTCTTTCTCCCGCTAGAACCGAGCAAAAATGCGTCTGGAATGATCGTTTAACTCAACCCGTTTGCGTTTCAAAATTGGTAATCTCGTTCTGAACAGCAGCGTTGAGTGACTAAGCTAAGCGATATCTTACGCTTCTCAATGCTTATGCTGCAACATCTTGTCAATTCAACGCTGCTTGGGTGTCTCATGCTGACGAGTTCTGGCGTTGCGATGCACTCCACAGTGGCATCAGCACCCATCATCGATTCATAATTCAATTCACCCGACCCGAAGACGATCGCCGAACAAGTTCGCCAAGATGCGATCGCGAAAGAGAAACTCGATCAAACTGCAAAAGCCAGGATTGAGCGAGTCGGACGAGAAATCTGGATGTACAATCCTGTGCCCTATTGGAAGGTGACGATCGCAGATCAGCGTCAAACGCTCGTTTATCTCACAACTCAAGAAGGTAGGTTCAGAGTCTTAATGTCTCGAAATGGACAACCCACCCATCCCGTTGGAAAACCGGCTCAAGAAATTGCTCCTGCTGAGATGAGGACTACAGCCTTAAACAGCGCGATCGCGCAGTGGGACTATCCAGCAAAACACCTACCTCAAATTCTTTCAGAGAAAGTGACTTGGACAAGTGGTTGTGAAAATGTTTCGGCTCCCTTTGCCTGTGATCCAGTCTTACACCAAGGCTGGAAAATCACGATGCTACGACAAAACGCTCGATGGGTGTTTCGGGGCGAAACTGCACAAGATCTGCAACTCATCGAACGCACGTCAGGAGTTGAACAACGCTTACCCGCTAACGTGCGGGATGAGATCAAGCGCATTGCAGGCAATCACTTTCAACTTTCACCCTCTGTCGTGTTGATTACAAACATTGATCTCCAAACTTTTTCAGATAGCGGCCTCGGTCTAGGAGATTTAGCAGAAACCTGTGTGCGTCAAGATCTCAAAGGATATCGCGTGACCGTCACAGGTCAAAAAAATCAACAGCAAATTTATCGCATTAGCAATAATACAAAATTTCGCAGGACTGAAGCGATCGCAGGTTTGCCTACTCGCACCGATGAATTACCCACAGCGATCGCTCGCAAAGTGTTCAGCACTGCTCAGAAAGACTTGCAGCGACCCATTGCAAGCCTCAAAATCACGCAAGTTGCTCCTACTTTCAACTGTTTCCGCTCTCCGACCGATCCCCCAAACACACCCTGCCTGCCCACAAAATCGATGAATGGCTGGAAAGTCACTGTGACAAACAACCAGAAATCACTCACCTACACGCTTAGTCTCAACGGCAGCATTCTCGGCAAGCACTAAATCTTTCTCGCTCGCTTAATCCATTTTTAATGAGAAGTATTTGCAAATAATATGCAATTCGGGTATGTTTGATTTCAGGAGCTATTGCATATTATTAGCAATAACCTAGGACGCATTCTCCGTAAAACCATGACTCAAGACCAGCGATCGACAGAATTTTGCTTTTCGGGTAAGTTTCTCGGCTACGTCTTCAAAGATGGCTACAAAATCAAGCGCCTCAACCTTGCCACTGAAAATGGTGAATATTCCATCAAAATGACTAAACTTGCCCGAGCAACCCTCGGTCAAACGCTCTTACCCGGTGATCAAATTCAAGTCGGCGGCTGGCAAAAATACGATCGTTCCGAAAACGCCTTCAAGTTCAAAGCCTATTGGATCAAACCTGTAAACTCGGTCGCTCAACTCGAACTTCCGGCTCCTCAAGCCTCAAGCCCCAAACCCAAAAAACAATCGATTCTCGTCTGCCAGAAATCAAGCTGTATGAAACGAGGCGGCAAAGCGATCTGCGGCGCGATCGAGCAAGCTTTAAGCGATCGAGGACTCGAAGATCAAGTCACCCTCAAGGGTACGGGCTGCATGAAAGCCTGCGGCAAAGTCCCCGTCGTGCTCGACAAGACTCGCTACACCAAACTCAATCCCAAAGATGTGGCGACGCTCATCGATGAACATTTCGCCCCGGCAATTGAACCCACACAGCCTGAAATTAACCCGATCGCTCCTCAACGAGAGATTGAAGTCCTGCCAATTTCAGCCTAAAAATACTCGTTTTATCTTTAACCGGATTCGCTGCCTCACATTTAGCGAATCCGTTTTTTTACAGATCTCAAGGCTCGACAATCACCGGAGTCCCGATCGACACTTTCTCAAACAGCGCGACCACATCTTTATTCTTCATCCGAATACATCCATGCGACACTGCCTGTCCAATCAACTCAGGCTGATTCGTTCCATGAAATCCTAGCTGCGTCTTGCCATCCGTCCAAAACCCAATCCATCTCACACCTAATGGATTGTCCGCACCCGGCCGAATCACATTTCCCGTCTTAAAATTCTTAAAAACCGGATTCACTTCCTTGGAAAATACCTGATATTGTCCTGGCGGAGTCTCCCATCCTTTTTTGCCAACCGCGATCGCAAAACTCGCAGTAATCACATTTCCCTCATAGACATAAACTCGGCGCGCTTTCGTCCGCACGACTACTCGCATCAAACTCGGCTGCGGCTCAGACAGCACAATCTCTGCCGTCTCTCTCCAATCCGCCCGTACTGGAGTCATATCGGCAATTGCGCCACCGATTGTTAGGGAACTGATTAACACCAAAATCCATTTCATATCACACTACTTTCACGCTTCTTAAGATAATTCCTGCAAACTTCACTAAAATAATCAAGCTGCGATCGCACTGCATCTCATCATCAGCCGGAAACCCCGATGGATGAGTAGCAAGATAGAATAAATCCAGCAAACCTTCTTTTGCAGTGAAAGGTTAGAGAAACGAATGGGTAGAGTCGTTGGAATTGACCTCGGTACAACTAATTCAGTCGTGGCAGTCATGGAAGGCGGAAAACCCGTCGTCATTGCCAACGCCGAAGGAATGCGAACCACCCCCTCCGTTGTGGGTGTCAGCAAAGAAGGGGAACGCCTCGTCGGTCAACTTGCCCGTCGCCAAGCCGTTCTCGACCCCCAAAACACCTTTTTTGGGGTCAAACGCTTTATGGGACGAAGATATGCCGAACTCAACCCCGAATCCAAACGAGTTCCCTACACCATTCGCAAAGACGAATCGGGCAATATCAAACTGAAATGCCCCAGACTTGAGCGCGATTTCGCCCCTGAAGAAATCTCTGCCCAAATCCTCAAAAAACTTGCCGACGAAGCAGGGCGCTACTTGGGCGAAAAAGTCACCGGCGCAGTCATCACCGTTCCCGCCTATTTCAACGACTCCCAACGTCAAGCGACCCGCGATGCCGGAAGAATTGCAGGCTTAGAAGTCAAACGAATTCTCAACGAACCGACTGCCGCTTCTCTCGCTTACGGTCTCGATCGCGTTCAAAGTGAAACGATTCTCGTCTTTGACCTCGGCGGCGGAACGTTTGACGTATCGATTCTCGACGTGGGCGATGGCGTATTTGAAGTCAAATCGACCAGTGGCGACACTGAACTCGGCGGCGGCGAATTCGACAAAAAGATCGTCGATTGGCTCGCCGAACAATTTTTAGAACAAGAAGGCATCGATCTCCGTAAAGAACGTCAATCCTTGCAACGTCTGACTGAAGCAGCCGAAAAAGCCAAAATCGAGCTTTCGGGTGTAGGCGTCACAGAAATCAACCTCCCCTTCATTGCAGCCGATCAAAACGGACCCAAACACTTAGAAACTCGCTTAACGCGATCGCAATTTGAAAGCCTCTGCGGCGATCTGCTCTCTCGTCTGAGAGAACCGCTCCGCAATGCCTTCCGCGACGCAGGACTGTCTCCTCGCGACATTGATGAAGTCGTGCTGGTCGGTGGCGCAACGCGAATGCCGATGGTTCAAGAAGTTGTACGATCGCTGATTAACCTCGAACCGAATCAAAACGTCAACCCCGATGAAGTCGTTGCAGTTGGCGCAGCAATTCAAGCTGGAATTCTCGCAGGCGAACTCAAAGATATCCTGCTCTTAGATGTCACTCCGCTCTCGGTTGGTTTAGAAACGATCGGCGGAATTATGAAAAAACTCATTCCCCGTGGCACAACAATTCCGACTCGTCGATCGGATACGTTTTCAACCTCTGAGGACAATCAAACGGTCGTTGAAGTTCACGTGCTTCAAGGTGAACGCGACATGGCATCCGGCAACAAATCGCTGGGTCGCTTTAAACTCATGGGCATTCCCCCCGCACCTCGTGGGATACCGCAAATTCAAGTTGCTTTCGATATCGATGCCAACGGAATTCTTCAAGTGACTGCGATGGATCGCACCACTGGACGCGAACAAAGTATCACGATTCAAGGCGCTTCCACTTTAAGCGATGAAGAGATCAAGCAAATGATCCGCAACGCTGAAGAATTTGCCCAAGTTGATGAACTTCGCAAACAAAAAGTGGAAAAGCGCAACCGCGCCGAGGCGATGACTTTCCAAGCCGAGCGGCAACTGCGAGAAGCCACACTCGATTTCGGCTATCAATTTGTCACGCCATATCGCAACCGGATCGAACCCCTAGTGCAACGTCTACGGCAAGCGCTTGCCAATAATGACGATCGCGGAGTCGATATTGCAGAAGCCGATCTCAAAGATGCCATCTACGATCTCAACCGCGAAATTTACCAGCAAAACAAAATCGAAGAAGGCGAAGGCGGCATTCTGCAATCGATCAAAGACTTCTTCCTCGAAGACGATGACGACTATTACTACGACAATCGCCGCGACTACTACGATTCTTCTCGTCGAGATGACTATTGGAGCGGTGGACGCAGCGGCTATGCCCTAAATCCGTCGCGCGAACCTGAAATCTATCCCCGCCGAGACGATTATCGCGATCCGTACAGCGCAAATCCACCGCGCAACAATGCCGATTTCACCACTCCACCCCGTCGTAATCCTGACGCATATGGCAGTGGTTCTGATTACAATCCGCCACGCCGTAAACCAGATCCTTACAGCGGGTCTGACGATTACAACCCACCGCGTCGTAACCCAGATCCTTATGGCGGCTCCGACGATTACAATCCACCGCGCCGCAATCCAGATCCTTATAGCGATCGCACATCCACCCCGCCGCCGCGTCGTAACCCAGATCCTTACGGTAGCCAAAGCTCTGGCGATTCTGAGTATTACGATTATGGAACTCCGCCCCGACGCGAGAATTACGACAAACCAACGAATCCGCCGCGTCGTGATGATTACGAAGACGATTATTACAACGATCGTCAATCTCGTCGTGACGATACCCCGCGCAAACGTCCCAACCGCCCTGATTATCGCCAAGATAACTGGGACGATGAAGACGACTGGCTGTAAGAGAGAACTAGAGGAGAGCCAGACTGCTCTGATTTCTCAAAACAGTGTTACACTCTACTCCCTAAGCCGCTTTCCTAGCCGTTCTTTTCTATGCAAAGTTTCCGCAATTATTACGAGATTTTGGGCGTTAACAATAGCGCACCTGCTGAAGACATCAAACGTGCTTACCGTCGCTTAGCACGCCAGTATCACCCTGATCTCAATCCCGGAAACAAGACAGCAGAAGAGAAATTTAAAGCCCTCAGCGAAGCGTATGGTGTCCTTTCTGACCCTCAAAAGCGCGCCAAATACGACGAGTTTGGCGGCTTCTGGAAACAGCGGGGTTTCCAAAACGGTCAAAAAGGACGGAGCAATGAATCTAGCTACAGCAAATGGAAAGATTTCCATGAATTCTTTGATGAAGTCTTGAGCCAGCGCACGCCAAACCCTGAACCGATGTTTGAGGAGATTCCCATTCAGCGACCTCCTCGTACGGCTTCTCCACCTCCCCGAAGAGAACCCGACCCATTCCGCCCGGGTACGGTGAAAGAAAGCTATACCGTTAAAAAACCAACTCCACGAGATGCAGAGGCGCGTTTGACAGTTCCGCTCGAAAAAGCCTATGCCGGAGGACGAGAGCGAATTCGACTCGAAGATGGTCGATCGTTAGAAGTCAACATGCCCAAACATATGGTGACCGGTCAAAAAATCCGCCTGCGTGACCAAGGCGTGAATGGCGGCGATCTGTATCTCAAAATCGAAGTGCTTCCCCATCCATTTTTCAAACTCGATGGCTCAGATATTAGTTGCCTTCTTCCCATTACGCCCAGTGAGGCGGTGTTAGGCGCACCTGTGGAAGTTCCAACCTTAGACGGACTGGTGAAAATGAATATTCCTCCAGGAGTCCGTTCTGGTCAAAAACTTCGTTTAGCCAATAAAGGATATCCAGATTTGAACGGCGATCGCGGGGATCAGATCGTTGAACTCACGATCGTCATTCCCAAAGAACTCAGCGATCAAGAACGCGAACTCTACGAAAAGCTCCGTCAAATCGAGCAATTCAATCCTCGAAAAAATCTTCCTGTATAACTCAAGAACTCCGAGTTTTTTGAAAAACTCGGAGTTCTCACCTTACAACAAATCTTGTTCTACTCTTCTGGAATAACCCATTGCGGCGGCGCAGACATCCGCTCCATCGCTTTTTTCCGTACTGCCTCTTCCGCAATTTCCAACATCTTATCCAACGGAGTATCACTAATAAACTGACTCGCTTGCTGTGTATACTCGCGATTCGGACATTTATCTCCTAAAACGCAGCCGTTTTGGCACATCTCGGCACAATTAATTTCTGTACTTTCCGTCATAGTCTCTCCAGAGTCTTGTTATATGAGTTCTCCTAGGACACATCTAGCCCTTTGTTATTCTAACGAGCATCTGCAACCTCTTCCTCTAACTCCCCAGCTTAAATGCCTCGAGAAATAGGCTATACATTACCCCAATCTTTAGGGAATTCAGAACATCCGCAATCAACGATCGCCGATACCGTTCACTCCCGCCATAAGCAAGCCAGCTAATCACTTCTATCACGAGCACAATAACAGCGGCTGCAACAATATCCAACTCAGCCTGCTGCCCTGCAGTCGTTGAGATTGCGCTTCCCAGAAAAAATCCCAACAGCCAACTAATCAACAGCAGCGAAATCCGTCGCCAAGGATTTTGAAAGGTTTGATTTAGCTGTGCGGCGGTTGTATTGACGATCGTACTAAGTCGAGTATTCTGCATCGCATCTGCCCAAAATTTAGCGTGAAAGATATTAGACCGATCTCCGAATCAAGCGATCGACCTCGATTTCTACATCCAAAAAAGCCAACGGTCGAATCTTGCCTGCAATCAATTTCTGCTCGGATCGATAATCACCCTCAACTGGATCGCGGTAAACAATCAATTCCATCTGCTTCAAGTTCACCACCCAATACTCTCGAATTTCGGCTGCTGCATAGATTTTCCGCTTGGATTCCGTATCTTTATTCAAGCTTGAATTTGAGTATTCAATCACCCAAAAGATATTTTCTGGATAGGGATGATGCTGAAAATAGATCTCTTCATCCGCATCTACGATCGCAATATCGGGTTCGGGTTCGGACGCACTTTCAGGAATTGTGATCGGCTTGCCTTCTCGAATAAAGGCGCGTTCTCCCAGCAGCTTTCTAATATAGTTCGCTCCACTACTGCTCAAACTTGCATGAGGCAGTCCTTCAGGCGACATCGTGATTAATTCTCCATTCAACAGCTCCACAGGCTGATCGTCGAAAATGCCTGCTTCTACGGCTTGATGATAGCGATCGAGCGTCCAGCGATAAGTAGTAACCGTCATCGAGATCAGTCTCCTGCCTTGACCTACTGCAATTTTACCGTCCAAACCCCGCAGATTCCCCACCTTATGACTTTCCCACCCTCCACAGTTCACCGTAAACGCACGGAGGTACATCTAGATCTTGCAGGCATATTGGTTGAAGTTTTCAGCTTCAGTCGCATCCTAGGAGAACCACCAATGACGAGCAGCGCCGCATCCCCAGACCAACTTGAGAAGATTCGGCAGCAGTTTGAATTTGAACCTTATCCGCGCATCCCGATCGAAACTTCGCCCCAAGGCAATGCAAATCTGCTGTTTATTCACAATCTAATGACAGCATTCTATCGAAGAGATCGAACGATGATCGATCCCTCAACGGCTTGCATTTTAGATGCAGGATGTGGAAGTGGCAGTAAATGCCTGTCTCTAGCGTTAGCAAATCCAGGAGCAAAGATTGTTGGAGTCGATCTCTCTGAGAAATCGATCGAGCTTGCCCGGAAGCGCCTCGCGTATCACGGCATTGAGAACGCCGAATTTCATGTCCTCTCGATTGAGGAACTCCCCCAGCTTGGCATGGAATTTGATTACATCAACTGTGATGAAGTCCTCTACTTATTTCCCGATATTGCAGATGGACTCAGAGCAATGAAGTCTGTGCTGAAACCACGCGGCATCATTCGCAGCAATCTCCATAGCGAGCTTCAACGGTTTATGTACTTTCGAGCGCAAAAGCTATTTAAATTAATGGGGCTAATGGAAAACAACCCAGAAGATTTAGAGATTGAAATTGCACTCGAAACCCTAAAAGCTCTCAAACCAGAGGTTTCACTCAAGACAACGCTTCGCCATAACCCAGAGGGCGACGGGCGGAACGAATGGGTGTTAATGAATCTGCTTTTCCAAGAAGACAAGGGTTACACCATTCCAGACTTATTTGATGGATTGCAGCGCGCTGATCTCGGCTTCATTAGCATGGTGAACTGGCAGCAATGGAATTTGACCACTCTTTTTCAAGAACCAGATAATCTTCCCCCTTTCTTAGCTATGGGTTTGCCGGGATGCTCTATTGAACAACAACTTCATCTATATGAGCTTTTTCATGCAAGACATCGATTATTAGACTTCTGGTGTAGTCATGCCAATTCAACAATACCCAAACTTCCGATCGCAGAATGGGACATCACTCACTGGAAAGAATCGACCCTTCACCTTCACCCCCAACTCAAAACTTCAGAAGTTCGCGAAAGCTTAGAACAATGCATCGAGCAACAAGCTCCATTTTTAATCACACGCTACCTGACTGCCTCAGTACCCGACGGAGAGAGCTTATTTATTGATGGTGCGATCGTTGCTGCATTATTACCCCTTTGGGACAGCCCTCAGCCCTTTACAGCCGTGCTCGATCGCTATTTGAAAGTTAGACCCGTTCATCCTGTAACGCTAGAAGCAACTTCAGTAGAAACTGCAATTGAACAGCTGCAACAGATTATTCAGCAACTTGAATCCTATCTATACCTGCTATTGGACTCGCCCAATTGAAATAGAAGATCTTTTTGGCAGGTGATATGAAACTTGAAACTGTTGGGCAAGTTAGATTCAGGCGTTAGAAGTTCAAACAAACCGCACCTTAAAAGGAGAAACCTTTCTCATGAAATCCGAACTCAAAGCAAAATTCTTGACCCACTTGCTCTCCAAAAAGAAAGACGGTGGTTTCACCCTGATTGAATTGCTCGTTGTAATCATCATCATCGGCATTCTCTCAGCGATCGCGCTTCCTTCCTTCTTGAACCAAGCAAACAAAGGTAAGCAATCCGAAGCTAAAACCTACGTTGGTACTCTGGTTCGGACTCAGCAGGCATTCTACTTGGAGAAAAGCGCATTTGCAACTGACTTAACCAAGCTGTCGAAGCCCATTGCTTCCGAAACTGAAAACTATCTCTACGCAACTGGCGGCGGCACTACCACCACCAGCTTGAGCACTGGAACTTCCAAAAAAGATCCGCTCCGCTCCTATGGTGGCACCGTATTTGTAGAAACTGATGCTACCACCAGCGAAACTAACACGACCGCAGTACTCTGTGAAAGCGACGCGCCTACCAAAACCGCTTTGGCAGCCGCTACTAACGTAACAACTTGTGCAGCTGGCTCTTCCGTCATCAAGTAATTTAGCTTAGCGCTGAAATTACTCAAATGCAAAGTGGGTAGATTCTCTCTATCCACTTTGCATTTTTTAGATCATGATCTGCCTGATTCCCCATCACTGTTAAATAGACTGAGAGACAACTTATGACAATCTTTATGCCCCCCGCTAGTTTGTCGCAAGATTGGCAGCAGCAAGCCAAGTTTTACATTGAGCAAGGCAGATTTGCTCAAGCCGCAGAGCTGTATGAGAAAGCGATAGAAATAGAGCCTGCTCAATATTCATACTACTGGCAATTAGGATTGCTGCTGCTGCTACAAGAGCAAGAGCAAGAAGCACAAACGACTTGGTTATTCGCACTATCAGAGATCGATGCAAACCAAATCGATGCAGCGATTGCAGAATTAAGTGAGATTTTACACCTTGAAGCGGAGCGACGTGTAGAGAAGCAAGAACAGACTACAGCTTGGGCAATTCGACAGCACTTACGAGAAATCTGCCCAACCAATATCACTAACCTACTAAGCCTTGTTTCACTCTCGATCGATCTCGAACTTCTCACCGATTCAACCTTTGAGGAAATTGGACTGATTCAGCAACTGACAGATCCGACAGAAGAAATTCCACTTCAATATCTTCTCAATGTCTTTCAGAAGTTGCTACAGACTGCCCCTGCTTCTCCATCACTGATCAAATTTGCTGAGGTTGCGACCGTTCTTTTGCAAGATACGATTGGTCTAGTCGATGCTATCTTATCGGGAATACTCCGATTTGGCTTTAGTCATCGTAATAGTAAATTCGCGATCGAACTTGCCGAATGCGCGTTAAAAATTAATCCCGATCACACTGAAATTCTAGGATTAGTTGCCTCTCTACATCAAATCGCGGGCAATTATGACAAAGGAATTGAGATTGCGCGGCGGCGATACGAGCTTTCCCACACTCTCCCTGAACAGATCTACTCCAACAACTTGCTTCTGCGGGGATTTCTTGAAACAGGAGGGCGATGGCAAGAAGCTGTAGAAACCGCTCAGCATCACAGAGAATTACTTGCAGCCATTGTCAAACAGCAGCCAGAAAACCTCGGATCAACTTATCTAACACGATTGCTGAATTCAGGATACTATCTTGTCTACCTTCAGGATCAACCGAAACAGTGGCGAACTCTCGAAAATCAAGTTCTAGAATTTGCCCAGACAGAACTTCAACGTCACGCAACGGAAAACGGAAAGCAATACATCCATCAAAAACGAGATCGAACAAACAAGCCTCTCAAAATTGGTTATCTCTCTCACTGCATGGCAACCCACTCAGTCGGATGGCTAGCCCGCTGGCTATTTCAACATCATGATCATAACCAGTTTGAAATCTATGGCTATTTTCTCGGCTATCGAGAAGTATATGATCCATTACAAACCTGGTATGTTGATGCCGTTGACCACGCGTATAAATTCAATGCAGGCGGTGCTGATACTCATCTAGAAATTGCTGATCAGATTTACCGTGATGAGATTGACATTCTCATTGATCTCGATAGCATCACTTTAGATATTAGCTGCCAAGTCTTATGTCTCAAGCCTGCTCCTATTCAAGTCACTTGGCTCGGTTGGGATGCGTCTGGGCTTCCAGCGATCGATTATTTCATTGCTGACCCCTATGTCCTGCCGAATGATGCACAGAGCTACTACAGTGAGAAAATCTGGCGCTTACCTCAAACCTATATTGCAGTCGATGGCTTTGAAGTCGATCCCCCGACTTTGCGCCGCGAAGATTTAGATATTCCTGAAGATGCAATTGTCTATCTCAGTGCTCAACGCGGCTATAAACGGCATCAAGATCATGCTAGAACTCAGTTACAGATCATCAAGCAAGTTCCCAATAGCTATTTCTTAATCAAAGGAATCGCTGATACGGCTTCAGTTCAAGACTTTTTCTATAAACTTGCTGAAGAAGAGGGTGTATCGCGAGACCAGCTTCGGTTCTTAGAAGGTGATCCGTCTTGCCAATCGCATCGGGCGAATTTGCAAATCGCGGATATTGTTCTTGATACGTTTCCCTACAACGGCGCAACGACAACTCTAGAAACGCTTTGGATGGGCATTCCAATCGTAACTCGCGTGGGTGAGCAATTTGCCGCTCGCAATAGCTACGGCATGATGATGAATGTTGGAGTCACTGAAGGCATCGCTTTTAGCGATCGCGAGTATATTGAATGGGGAATTCGCTTAGGCACAGATGCCGCTTTGAGACAAAGTGTCATCTCTAAGCTACATCAAGCGAAACGAACTGCTCCTTTGTGGAATGGTAAGCAGTTTGCCCGCGAAATGGAAGGCGCTTATCAAGCGATGTGGGGAACTTATCTAGAAAGCTAGTCTTTCTGGATGAACCACTGGCAACGGAGCATCCCGTTCTTTGTTTTCCCACCCGAAAAAACAAGATACCGCTTGTTTAGGTGACGAAACCTTTCAAGATTAGAAGGCAACGCTCAAATTGATAGCATAACGATTTGAGCGTTGCCTTCAGCTAAACGAAGGCTTCCGTTTAAATTACTAATTTTGCGCATTGACACAAAACTATTTATAAACTCTGAACTTTTACAAAAGGCTTCAGTTCGGCAATCAGAGTTCTTGCCTCTTCCGTCTGCTCTAATCCTGAAATTTGCTCCAAGCTTTCAAGAATATCAGTTGCAAAGTTGTAGCCGCTGCCATGCTGCAAGGTTAAAGTTTTTAAAAGTTCCAATGAATAATCTACTAACTCAAGCGCATCCGCAATGCAAGCTAGCTTAAAAGCTTGTTCAGGAAATTGAAAGCTATCATCTGCATTTTGCTGAAGATCACGTAAATAGATTGCATCTCCCCAAAGCGGCTGTCCAGGGCGATTTACCGATTGAATCATCGATCGAGGACGACGAGCAACCGTGACATCAAATAGCGAAAATCCTTGTTCTCTAAGGTAGAGATCAACATCCGCGAACAGAGGTTGTCCAATGTACAAAGGCGCATACTCAATCTCAACCTGAATCGCTAAAACACTACTGCTTAAAAGATGCTTCGCTCCTTTAAGAACCTGAAGATCTGCTCCTTGAACATCAATTTGTAAAAAATCAATGCCACCGATTTCTTCTGAAGCACAGAACTCGTCCAGGCTCACAGTTTCTACTTGAGCCATGCGATTCAATGCCATCACCGATAAACTTGCGAATTTTTTTAGAAAAGCCTCGTTTGGTGGATAAAGCGAACTACACATTGGATGCTGAGTAATATACAAAGTTGCCGCTTCAGATTTTTCAGCGATCGCAACTGGGAGATGGAACTCGTTCCAATCCGCATTTTTCGCTTCAAATTGCTGATTCGCAGCATCACAAGCATCTGGATCTGCATCAAACCCGTAGATCGTTAATCCTGGGGCAAAAATCTGCCAAGCCTCACCATAATCATCTGCCATGGAAATTTTACGCGAACCAACATTGCAGATCGTCATATCAAGGCGCGCTAAGTGACCGCTTTCTTTCAGTTTCGGTAGAAAAAATGGCATGTTGGACTCCTTCCGTATTTGTATCAGCCTTTTCAAAAAAGTGATTCTACTGGCTGACTTAGCGATATAAAGAATTAGCGTTTAGCGATTTCTCAAACTGAAACTGATTTACCGCGACATTCTTCGTTTTTATTAAAGCTTGCTTCCTCTAATTTGCACCACAAGTTTAAACAGAAGCAGAGAGACAATCGAAATAATGTGTAGGAGACCCATCGTATGGATTCGATTAAATTACATCTTGGCGGAAAAGAGGTTCATTCAGACTGGAAAATTTTTGATATCGAAGCTCGCCCAGAAGTTGATTTTATTGGAGACGCAGGCGATCTGAGCCAGTTTGCAGACAACTCGATCGAAGCAATTTATGCAAGCCACATCCTAGAGCATTTTCACCATAGCTTGAACAATGAATTGATTAGAACATTGACAGAATGGCATCGTGTGCTCAAACCCGGTGGACAACTGATGGTCAGTGTTCCGAACCTACAGATTCTTTGCTGGTTATATCTCAATCCAAATCTTTCTATCTACGATCGCCATCATCTGATGAGAATCATGTATGGTGGGCAGACCAATCCGTATGATATTCATCGAGCCGGATTTGATCCAGACACATTAGCAGCATTTCTACAAGAAGTCGGGTTTGTCGATTGTACTTGTGTTGAAGAGTTTGGCTTGTTCAATGACTGTAGTACGATACGTTTACTTGGCACTCTCATCAGTGTCAACATGATTGCAACGAAATCCGTTAAGCCAAATGAGCAGAGAGAAGCACTCTAAACTGTTTTGAAGCGATCTCACTACGTTAGATCGCTTCAAGCTTAACAACTACAAACTTGCTGTTTTCCCCGTTTCCGCTTGTGATTGTACCGGCTTCACATCGGTGTAACCCATCTCGCTTGCTAGCTCTCTCAATAGCGAGATCTGCTGCTCAAACTCAAACGATTCGAGTCGTCTCAACAAGTTTGTAATCTTGTCCGACGCAGAATACTCAGCAGGCATTCCCACAACAGATTCTCCCATCGCGACCGCCCACACATACCAAACGAGTAACTGATTATTCTCCTTCAGAGCACCATAAGCGCGCGAATATTCACTATCTGTACGATTAGCAATATCGCGCATCACTTGCAGTTGATCCTGATGCGACAAATTATAAAAATCTCCCAGCAGCATTGGTGCTAATTCAGGCTCAGCCGCTTGCGGAGCCGCAGGTGTAATCGAGTCACCCATCTTTTCATAAACGTAATAAAGCAACGCCAATTTATCATCCACTTGAAGCTGGTTAAAGTCTGAAATGGCGCTGGTAATTGCATCTCCTAAATACTCAGACGGATCAACGTTCTGACTTGCTGACTGAGGCATTCAATACTCTCCTATAGTAATTCGATCTACAACAAGAGGTATCAGGCTTTACGATTCCAAGTCTCCCCTCTAAAGACCGACTTTCAAGATCTGCCTTTCGATCGTTTAAGCGGTAGCCAAAATTGCGTAAGTTATCAGCATTGCAACTGCAATCCTGATAGGAGAATTTTTATGTCCGAACTCAATACAGAAAACCAAACACATGACGCTCAACTCGCAGCTGAAGAAGTTGCTAGCGGCGATCGTCCTGAGCCGAAAATTAATGTTTCTGCTGACTACGAAGCGGCTCAAGAATTTAGCACCAGCAGCATTGACGGCACTGAAGCAGGTAAAGAAGCTGCAGAAGAAGCAACTGCACCACAGTTTGAAGTTCATCGCCCCGAAGAAGTCGAAATCCCAACTTCAACGCTTGACTCAACAGGTGATCCAAACGATTTCAAAGACCTCGCAAAAGAAGTCAATCCGATGTCTGGAACCGCTGGAAACGTTGACGATGATCTCGTAAAGAAAGCGATCGAACTCGGCACGCCCGGTGACAAATAGAGACTGCTAAAACAAATAGCGCTGGTTGTATTGAGGCAGATTTTCAGTCTCAACTGGAACAATCAGCGCCTTCAATTGCGATAAATTATGCTGACTAAACGCGATCGCAGTTTTCTCCCCCAAGTCAGCCCGTAAATCTAACGCCTGTTTCAGCAAATCATATCCGAGCGTCACTTGTTCTTGGCAAAACGCTAATGTTCCTAGCTGGTGTAGTGTCCAAGCTTCTGCCCCCTCATCTTCCAACGCCCAGGCAGCCTGTAATCCCAAGTTCAAGAGTTGCTCCCAGGCTCCCCAAAACTTCGCAATCGCAAACACCTTCTCCGTCGATTTCACCATTCTCAGCACTTCCGCCCATCGCTTCTGCTTCACATAGGCTTGCAAGGTTTCCCTCAGCAATCTGCTCTCTGCAAAAATCGCTTCAGGGTCACGATCAGCACGAATCTGCGGTTGGCATGATCCCTCATCCAGCCCGGAAACCTCGATCGCACAATCCGCCTGAAAAAATCTTCGTTTACTCGAAGCCACCACGAACAGACTTTCCGGCAAGATTTGATTGAGCTGTTCAAGCTCAGATCCCGTTAAAGTTGGATGATTCAGCAAAACTAGAACCTGTCGGTCACGCAATCCCGCCCGAATCTCTGCTCTAGAAGCCTTGACATCAGCAGGAACTCGATACAACTGTTCAAATATCCACTGCAACACATCTTCGAGCACATCGGCTTGCTCAACATACAAAACACCGTGCTCCATCTCAAACTGATGTGCCAGCGATCGTAATAAAAACGATGATTCAGCGTTGGAACATCCAAAAATCTCGATCGACTGATGCGCGTCTAATGCCCCTAAAACCTGTTGTACGATAGCGTCATCCTGTCCAAAACTTGCATACACTTCCATTGTTGGCAGAATTGGCTCAAACGATCTGAGCGCCATCTGCAATGGCAACAAAATGACACCATAATCTGAACCAATCAGCAACTCGCCTTGCTCAAGAACGAATCGAGCAACAACTTTGCCTGCCAATGCCATCTCAATTGTGCTGGAAAGGGCAGAACTGGACATCAGTCGCAATAGATTTCAAAGCAACAGCATACTAAGCGAATCGCGAGAACCACGTCAACACTGAGACAAAAAACTTAGTTCAGTGACGGCGTTTGTGTCGCAGCCATTTCAGGATCTTCACGTTCCGGCAAACGATTGACCCGTTCTAGGGTTGCCAAAAATTCATGCACATTTTCAAATTCACAGTATACCGAGGCATAGCGAATGCAAGCCGCCTCACTCATTGCCCGTAGCTGCTGCAGCACCAACTCACTAATCTCACGACTAAAGATCTCACGATTCGTTCGCTGCTGCAACATTCCCTCGATCGAACTGACTAATGTTTCAATCTGCACTTCTGAAATTGCAGTCCGTTCGCAAACTCGCATCAGCGATCGCACTAACTTTTCTCGATCAAACGACTCGCGATTTCCGTTCTCCTTCACCACCACAAGCGGCGCGAACTCAACTCGCTCGTACGTCGTAAACCGATGATTACACTTCAAACATTCCCGCCGTCGTCGTACACTCTGACCACTTTCCGCAGAGCGCGACTCCAGCACCCGGTTTTCGAGATGATGACAAGCAGGACAACGCATAAATTTTGTCAATGGATGATCAGACACATCATACCGCTAGTGTAGCAAGTCTGATTATTTTTTTCAGATCCGCTACGGGCAGGGGGCAACTTTATTATTCGCGGATAGGACTCTTCACAATTCCTTTGTATTTCTGCTGATCACCAACACCACAAGCCCTGATCACGATCCCCATCTTTTGCGATTTAAATCACACGGATTATGAGCAAAGACGTTAGAAATTCCCTGATCGAGGGCAACTTTACTAAAGCGAACTGCGTTAGAACGTTCCCTGAACTGACGTAGTTCCAGCCCAATCGTAAAGTCTTTTACTGGGCGCACTCCATAGCAGGTTGGCAGCTGGCACATGAAATCTCGTGACATTCAAAAGCAGAAATTGCTCGTCGTCGATGATGAACCGGATAATCTCGATCTTCTCTACCGAACATTTTATCGAGAATTTAAAGTTTTGCGGGCAGAAAATGGTCCCACAGCACTTGATATTCTTGAGAAAGAAGGCGATGTCGCGGTGATCATTTCAGATCAACGAATGCCCATGATGAGTGGGACAGAGTTCCTGAGCCTCACTGCTACTAAGTATCCGGACATTATCCGGATTATTCTCACAGGCTATACCGATGTTGAAGATCTCGTCGAAGCCATCAACTCCGGCAAAGTCTTCAAATACGTCACGAAGCCCTGGAGCGATTTGGAGCTGCGCGACGTTGTTAAAAGCGCGATCGATACGCATACCCTATTAAGAACCCGCACCGAAGAACTCCGGCGCACCCTTCAGCGTGAATCGCTACTCAATGCAGTCACTAGCACCATTCGGAGCGCATTGAGTTATGACGAAATTCTGCAAACGATCGTCGAGACCATTGGCAAAAATTTTGGTGTAAGTGGTGCGATCGTCTGTCCCTTTCAAGACGGCGAAATTCAGGAAAATAGCTTCACCTACTGGAATCATCCGGAACTGCCACAGCCCAATCTCGTCCCCACAATTTGGGAAACTTACGAAGTCGAAGTCATTCCAGATGTTCAAGTCTGCGATCGGATCGAGGAAGATCCCACTCGTCATGCAGCTTACGCAGACGCAGACATTCACTCAACTCTCATGGTTCCGCTGATCTGCCAACAGAAACTCATCGCCGTGCTCGCACTGCATGAATCTGGAAAAAGCCGCATTTGGCAACCTGAAGAAGTCGATCTAATTCACGCGGTTGCTGATCAAGCCGCACTCGCACTCTCGCAAGCCCATGCATACGAGCAAGTTCGCGCTTTAGCCAAGCGAGAAGCCTTGATCAATACCATTACAACCGCTATTCGATCGAGCCTCGATCCCCAAGAAATCTTTGCCGCCATTACTCAACAACTGGGGCAAGGCTTACAAGTCGATGGTTGCGCGCTTTCACTGTGGAAAGAAGGCGACGAATTTGTGCAATGTGTGGGACTCCATGATTCAAGTTGGGAACACAAGACTCCCCCAGAATCTCACCTGCCGCAATCTTCGGTTCCTATTGAAGGCAATCCCGTTCTGAAGCAATTGATCGTCACGCAGCAGCCGATCGTTCTCAGCGATTTGAAGCAGCATCCACAATTCAATATTTCAGAATTTCGGACTCCTGCCCGGGCCTTGCTCGTTGTGCCCTTAATTGCAGATGGCAAAATTATCGGTAGTATTTCACTCCGCCAAAACCATCGCACTCGCAATTGGCAATCCTCTGAAATTCAGCTCGCTCAATCCGTTGCATCACAAGCCGCGATCGCAGTTCAACAATCTCGGCTCTACCAAACCACGCGGCAGCAAGCCGAAAAACTCCTGCAACTCGATCAGCAAAAGACCGAGTTTTTCCAAAACATTTCGCACGAATTTCGCACTCCTTTGACTTTAATGGTCGGTCCACTGGAAAGCGCAGTCGCCACAGGTCAAGGACTGTCTGCCGAACAATCGGCGATCGCATTGCGAAACTCTCGCCGACTCCTGCGATTGGTCAATCAACTGCTCGATCTCCAGCGCTTAGATGCAGGACGGATGCAGCCGAAATTCCAGGCATGTGACTTAGTAGAATTTGTCAGCCAAATCGTAGACACGTTCCGTCCTTACTGCGAAAAGAAAGGGCTGAGCCTGATCACTCAATTAGAGCCTTGTGCTCCTGTGTATCTCGATTTAGAGAAGTTTGACAAAGTGCTGTACAACCTGCTCTCGAATGCGATGAAATTTACGCCCGCAGGACAGAGCATTAGTGTATCGCTAGAAATGATCGACGATCGCTGTCGCTTAAAAGTGCGCGATACCGGCATCGGTATTCGAGAAGACCAAATCCCCCATCTATTTGAGCGATTCCGTCAGGCTGAAGGTTCAGAAAACCGCAGCTTTGAAGGGACAGGTCTAGGATTAGCTCTCGTCAAAGAATTAGTCGAACTGCATAGCGGTCAGATCAACGTGGATTCGACCTATGGACAAGGCACAACATTCACGATCGACTTACACTCCGGTGCAGAGCATTTGCCTCCAGAGCAAGTCAGCCATGCTCAGCACGAACTTCAGGCAAATCGAGCAGCGGTCGAACTAGCGGATATTGAAGTCGAACTTCAAGAAGATTACGAACCTGAACCCATTCTTGAGGTCGGTGAAAACCATGCGAGAGTGCTCGTTGTGGATGATAATCCAGATCTACGCTCGTATGTCTCTGGCATTCTCAGAGGTCAAGGCTATACCGTTTTGACTGCCCGGAATGGGGCAGAAGGGTTTGAACAGGTCAAGACCCATCGTCCATCGTTGATTGTGACTGATTTAATGATGCCGATTGTGTCAGGTCTAGACATGATTCGGATGATCCGTGCTCAAGACGATCTCAAAGGCACTCCCATCGTTTTGCTAACTGCCAAAGCGGATGAAGACACGCGACTTGAAGGAGTCGAACGCGGTGCAGATGCCTATTTGTCGAAGCCATTCAACGATCGAGAATTGTTAGCGGAAGTGCGAAATTTACTAGCACTCAAAGAAAACGAGCAGCGCGTCTCGCGCATCAATTCTTATCTGACAGATTCGGTCTTGAGTCGTTTCTTGCCACAAACCTTAGTCAAACGGGCGGCTCAGGGTGAATTAACCCTCGATTTGCGTCCTGAACCTCGCATGATCACGGTTCTATTTAGCGATATTGTCGGTTTCACGCAACTCTCGAACACATTGCGATCGCGGCGAGTTGCAGAACTCCTGAATGAGTATCTGACCGCAATGACTCGCTGCGTGTTTAACAACGGCGGGACAGTCGATAAATTTATGGGCGATGCAATTTTGGCGATTTTTGGTGCGCCAGAAGAACTCACCCCTAATGAACAGGTTCGACGTGCGATCGCAACGGCTCGAGAAATGTACAGTATTCTGGACAATCTGAATAACCAGTGGATGGCACAAGGGATCGATCGCGTTCAGTTCCGCTGTGGAATTCACCAAGGAACGGCTGTGGTGGGAATGTTTGGCGGCGAAGAGCGATCGGACTATACGGCAATTGGTCCAAGTGTCAATATTGCAGCTCGACTGCAAGAAGCAGCGGCTCCGGGTGCGATTCTCATTTCCGCAGCAGTAGCAGATTACGTTGATGAAGATAACATCACCAAAGAAAGTCCGCTCAAGCTGAAGGGAGTAGATGAAACAGTTCTAACCTTCTCGGTCAGCCCTTACCCTGACGCAGTTCCGACACATCACTAAAATCGCCGGAAAAATGAGCCATGTTCGGAACTAATTCCTCCCGATTCCAGACGAAAAGCTAGGATATTAGGAGTGATCCCCGTGGCTCTTTGTGTGGGTAAGTGTTCAGCATGGCGTTTTCTCTTTCCAATTCTCGATCGCGATCGCAAGAGTCTCCGATGCTATGGCTTTCGGTTTTAGCAGGTTCGCTTGCGCTGCATCTTGTTTTGCTTTTAGTCGGACGCTGGTATCTGAGCCAATCCGCAGAAAGCCGTGCGGGGGGTGGTTCTCAAGCACCTCTCGATTTTATTGAAATCGATCCGAATGCACCCCCTTTGAAACGAGCGATCACACCTTCTACAACTGGCGCAGAAAATGGCACTGTTACGAAAGCTGCTCCTGACGCAGCAAATTCTGAGCAGTCTGGGTCATCTTCAATTCAGAATTTCACTCGTCAGACTGCGCCAACGCCAACACAACCCGAAAATTTACCCCAACCTGATCCAGTTCAATCAACACAGCTAGATCAGCGTCCTGCTGCTAATAATTCGTCCTTAAATTCACCCCGAGCGAATCGCAATCCTACAACACGCCCCAAGTCAAATTCTTCAAATCCCACATCTGGCTCCTCTAATCCTGAAACAAATCCAACTGCCCCTAACAACTCTCCTACGACCACAAGAAACGCTTCTGATCCAAACCCTCCAAACTCTTCAAATCCACAGCCTTCCAACCCAGCATTACCTGACAACAATCCTAAGCCTCCGTCTGATCCAGTCAGATCTAACAATCCTCTTCCTGCCCCTAATCCGGGAGACAATAGAAATGCGACTGGGGTAGAAGGTGCTATCTCTGGTGTGATATCAAATATTGAGCCTGATCGAAGTGAATTACAGGATGACAGTAAGAATAATGTTGTTACCTTTAGACAGTCACAGATTCCCCAAATCTCGCTAATACTAGAGCCTGAAATGAGGAGAGCGTTAAGCCCTGAGCTAGTTTTTACAGTCGCAGTCGAGATTCGCAATGTAGATGGTACAGTGCTGAATGCCAAGAATATGCCAGACAGTCCTGCTCTCGCAAAACTTCCACGGGAAGAAGCAGATGGTCTTGTTCTAGCGCTACTCACGTCTCCAGATCTTGTGAATCCGGACAAAGCAATTAGTCTATTTAATGTAGAGGTAAGACCCTCTGCTCCCGGTAAACCAACTACTGAAGGAACATCTAGAATAGTTACGCTTCGCATTGCAATTAATAATTAAAGCAGCAATACTTATCGATTAGAGAAGAAAGGTGGCAATTTGCTCGCCATCTTTCTATCCCGAACAGCTACTCATTCTCTATTTTTGCTCTTCGAGTCCGTCTACGTCGCGGACGACCTGAATCTCTTTGGCTTAAAGCTAGGTAACGCTTCAATGTAGACGGACTGATCTCTATTCCTTGTTTTGCTAGGACTTCAGCAAGTTCTTCATAGCCATATCCTTTATCGAGTGAAGTCCGAAGATCGTCTTGTAAAAGTTCGATCGCTTGTCGGAGAGAAACTGTCGCTTCAGGTTTTTCGGGCAGTTCATCCAGTAAGGATGCCGCTTGATCAAGCATCGTTGTTTTTACTTTGACTGCCGCATTAGATTTTCTATCTACCATATGCGTCTCAAGATTATTACTTCGTTAATTCATTCATATTGTAAGGGCTGAGTTTCTGATTTATCGCTTAAATGTAACAAGTTCTGTTAATTATTTTGCGTATTGCTCAATCATTCAATGATGCTTCTAAGCTAATAGATACAAATGTGCGCAAATAATCACTCCGCAGAATGATGACAAAAAATTGCCCTAAACTTCAATCAAAGTTTAGGGCAGTATTCTTATTTGCAATTCAACAAGCGCAGTTCAGAAATTAATAGCTTACTAAGTGCAAAATATCGCGGACAACACTAAAACCTGCAATATCCCACAACAGATAAGCTAAAAATCCAATCATGGCAAGGCGACCATTCCAAAGTTCAGCTTGAGGATTCCAGCCAAATAGAAAGGCATTCCGGTCTTTGCCGTTGTACTCGGTAGCAACAGGCGGTAAATCAGTGCTATTTCGTGTTTGCATTGTAGTAGCTCCAAATTTCGTTTCTCTATACTTCTAAGATAAAGGCGCGATCGCAGTTTGCCTTACATCTATGGGTCGAAGCTAGTAGTCCGACCGATGATAGAGCTTTTCTAGAGCTACTCTGTACCTTGTGCTGACGCAGTGAGTTCTACACGCCTCGATTTGAACTGGGAAGTGCAGATTGCAAATTCTGAGTAGGAGCTTGAGCATTGAGTTGACGCGCCTGCACTAATCGAACTCGTGCTGCTTCTAGTTGCCCACCTGGATCAACTGGAGTCCAGCCAGAATTGGTCTTCTGGCGTGCTTCATAATGCAGATGAGGTCCCGTAGAAAGCCCAGTACTTCCAACACGTCCAATCACAGTTCCAGCCTCAATCCGTTGACCTGGACGAACTAAGATTTGCGACATATGGGCGTAGAGCGTGTCTTGCGATCCGTTTGGCTGTTCCATCACCACAGCTAGCCCATAGCCCCCCATGCGATCGGCGGCTGTGACTCGTCCTGAATGCGAGGCAATAATCGGTGTTCCTTGACCTGCACCGAGATCGACTCCAGCATGGAAACGACGCACGCCTGTGACCGGATGCCGTCTCCATCCAAATCTAGAGGTGACAGAAACCGGGTCAGGCAGCGGATAAACCAGCTGGTCGCGCGACGTAGGCTTCGGTAAAGTGCGATTGAATGCTTGGAGATCTTTCGCAGTGTTCATTTGATCCACAGAACTGCTAGTTCGATCGACAGAGCTGCCAATTTGATCAATATAGGATGAGTCAGAACTCTCTTTGGCAATGGGCTTAGCAGGGAGATTGTTCGCTGCAATCGCGCGCCGCTGAACTGGCAAAGACTTAACAACTTGTGGAACTCGAATCGTAATCGTTTGTTGTGAAGGTCCAGTAATCGATGGAACTCCTCTAAAGATGGCGGGTGGTTTTTGTGCAGTCACAGTTCGAGCAGGCGGAACTGGCTTGGCGACTGTTGACGGTTTTACAGGCGGAAGACTAACTGCGCGGTTTGCAGCTTCTAACGCATTGATATTATTCAGAATCTGCGATCGCACATCTGCCGAAATCGTCGGATTTTGTAGCAGCTTTCTTGCTTGTGCATACTGGCGCTGCGCTGCATAGTCATAAGCACGCGAAACAAGCTTATCTCTTTGTTGAGTTTGTGCTTGCGCTTGTTGAGCTTGTTTTGCAGCTCGATCTTTTGCCACGATATCGGCAAGACGTTGTTCTAAGAGCTGGCGCTGAAGATTTGAGGCGGTAGATTTTGGAAACACTTTTGGAACGGGAATGTCGATCGCAGATGCCGCAGAAGAATTCGCTTCAGGTTGGGCTGATGTAGAATTCAGCGCTGAATTCTGCTGTGAGAGCTGCGGTAGTCCTGAAGGGGCTTTCGCGCTAGGTTTGTCAACTGGTTTTGGAGTTGTTGGTTTTTTAACGGCTGTAGATGGGGTTTGGATCTGAGAATTTGCAGGTTGGGGGGCAAGTTGTCGTTTGAGGGGAACTGGAGGGAGTGGAATCGGGGAAGTCGCAACTTGAGGAGCAGCAGAATCCGCTTGAACAGAACCAGAATTTGATGGGGCAGGTTGCGGAATCTCAAGCGGTTTCGGTGAAGTTACCAACGCAGCAGGAACAACGATAGGTTCTGGAGTTGCTACTGCAGGAGCCACCTCTACAGGAGCAGCAGAGGCAGCTTTTGTTTGCGTCTGAGCAGGGGTCTCGATCGGTTGTGCCGGGGGCGCTACTTGCTTTGATTGTTGAGCAAGTAGCGTAGGGATGAGTTCTAACATACAGAAATCAGCCGATGGAGGGACATCCAGCTAGTACGCATTTCTGCGGAGGTTTCAGGAAAAAAAGAACAATTTCGATGAAGAATGCGTATTTCTTCACTTCGTCTTCATACGATCTTTGACAAAATTACGGAAATTCATCATATGAATTGAGTAACCTTTGTTATCGGTTGCAAACTTATTCAGCCGATCGACGATGAGAATTAGTTTGGTTCACTGAGTCATAAACCATATCGTGATTAGACGGAATACAGAAGTTATTCAAGTTTCAAAATTCATCATAGATCTCTGTCTGTAGCTAGAGCGATGTCTTCTAGAAAACCCATATATGTAGGATGGGTTCCCATCTATATCAACCACTTTTCTTTAAAAAGCCGCCTTTTAAGATCATGCTAACCAGTCACCACCGTATTCTTGTCGTAGACGATGTTGCAGATAATGTATTTCTGCTCCAGACTGTCTTGGAGTCTGAAGGATATACTGTTGAAACTGCTTTGAACGGCAAGAGTGCACTTGAGAAGATTAACGATACCGATCCTGATTTAGTTTTGCTAGACATTATGATGCCAGAGCTAAATGGGTATGAGGTGACGCAACGGGTTCGTCAAAATGAACGCTTTGCTGAATTGCCGATCGTGTTTTTGACAGCACACGATGAGTGTGAACAAATGCCGTATATAGAGATCGGTGCGAACGATTTAATTCGTAAGCCCGTTGACTTTGATGAGCTGTTAGATAAAGTTGCAAAATACACTCATGCTTATCCATCTTCAGCGCATTCCTACTCAAGTGTGAGTTAATCGAATTTCTGCAGGTTGATGAGCGATCGCACCAGCTTCTGCAAGTTGAGCAACCGCACTTCCACCCCAGGTCACACCGATTGAAAGCCGGGTCAACCGGACATCAGCAAGCGTGTCTCCAATCATTAACGTCCTGTGAGGCTCAACTTTCAGCGATCGACAAGCAAGAGTCAGGAGGGCTGGATTCGGTTTACTGATTCCTACTTGCGCTCCGATGATCGTCTGGAAATAATTGGAGAGTTTGTAGTGATCTACAAACTCTTGAATATTGTCGGTACTATCGCTGGAAAGAACTCCAAGTTTGAGTGATGTGAGCGATTCTAGTAATTCCACAATGCCTTCAAACGGGGGAGTTAGCGGTGCTTTTCGTGGAAGCTGCTGATCGGCAAGTTGAAAGCTCGATTGGGCGATCGCTTTGGCTGCGATCCAGTCATAGCCCGTTTGAGCAATCAGAGCCGCGATCCCGATTTCATTTTCTTCGCGAGTTCCGACGGCAAGTAGTCCCGAGGGATTGAGATTATGTTGCTCGAATCCGAAGGTAGTCAGGATTGAAGGCTTGAGATTGGGAACGATCGCTGTAATACAATCTGCGCGTTTTTCACCGAGATACTGTAGAAATTGGTAAGAATTTGACAGAGTGCCATCTTTGTCAAAGAGAATGGCATTGATTCCATCAAACTGCACACCATTACAGAAAATTGTCGCCATAACTGTGTAATAAAAAAGAGGGATTTCTCCCTCTCTACAGGTTTCAATTCAACTGAAATTATTCGACATCTTCCGTCGCGTCAGGAATTTCCTCGACTTCTTCCAGTGCAACCGGAACTTCTTCAGCGACTGGGAGTTCCAGCGCAGCCGGAGCGCCTTGCTGTTGCTGCTTCATGTTCTCGCGATACTTCGCTGCCATTTCTTCAGCCTTGTCATACACGACTTGCGGGTTCTTCACCATATCGCCGGGTTCTGGCTCAAGTTGCTTGGTCGAAAGCGAAATCCGACCGCGCTCAGCGTCCAGATCAATGATCATCACTTTCACTTCATCATTGACGTTAAACACGCTATGCGGCGTATCAATGTGATCGTGAGAGATTTCGGAAATGTGCAGCAGACCGCTGACTCCACCGATATCGATGAATGCACCATACGGCTTGATGCCGCGTACCGTTCCGATGACGACTTCGCCCACTTCTAGGCGGTTCATCTTGCGTTCAACTAACGCACGACGATGGCTGAGAACTAGACGGTTGCGCTCTTCGTCCACTTCTAAGAATTTCAGGGGCAATTCTTCACCCACTAAATCTTCTTTGGGTTTGCGGGTACTGATGTGAGATCCGGGAATAAATCCACGCAAGCCCTCAATCCGAACCAGCGCACCGCCTCGATTCGTGGCAAATACCAGCGATCGCACAGTCGCGTCTTCTGCTTGAAGTTGGCGAACCCGTTCCCATGCCCGCATATACTCTATGCGGCGGATCGAGAGGGTCAACTGCCCATCCTCATTTTCATCAGCCAAGATGAAAAACTCGCGAGTCTCGTTAGACTGTAAGACTTCTTCAGGAGCATCAATCCGGTTAATTGACATCTCCTGAATGGGAATATAAGCTGCCGTTTTCGCACCGATATCAATCAGAGCGCCTCTCGGCTCCAGACTGAATACGGTTCCTGCAACTACATCTCCAGGACTGAAGTGATAGTCATACTTATCCAGTAGAGCCGCAAAATCTTCGTGGGTAAAACCAACATCCATTGCTAAAGTGTTCTGATTGGTCATGCTAAACGTTTCCCAGTTGTCTCCGCTAAAATTTGCCTCCTCTCGATGCAACGCACATATCGAATGATGTGCAGCCTACACCTTCGACCAAGTTGCGACTTGATCGATTTAGACGCATTTACTAAGTGTACAGAAGCAACATCATAACTCAATTTGAGAACAACCGGATCGCTGTTTCTCAAGTTCTTGCCATCGATTTTTTGTGCGCTTTGGCAGTTGAAATCAGATTTTTTTCGCAAAATTCCCCGAAAAGGTATGGACAATTTCATACTACGCTTGTAGTATGTAAAAAGGAAATTTTTCATTGAGGAATATGATTCGTCCTACTTCGTTGCGCCACTGCCATGTCTCCAAACTGCGCCCACAGCTGTGGGGCAAATTGGGTGTGGCCATGCAACAGCCGTCAGGAGCGAATCCGGTCGCGACCTTGCTAGGACAAATCTTAGGCAATATCAGCGGCGGCTTGGGGACAGAGATTCTCCGGAGCGATCGCAGAGCTGAAATTTATATTAGCGACGAGAAATTTAATCTAGACCGAATCGACAGCGGGTGGCGTTGTAGTCGAACGCCAGTATGAGTTAGCACATCAGAGCTTTTCTGATTACCCCCGCTCAAGAGACTGAGACGGGGGTTTATTTTTTGCCAATTTCAAATGGAGCAACGCATGTTAAAGCTCACTTATACCGAATTTGGATTGCACTTGGAACGGGTGACGATTTCTCTGGAAACCTTAGTAGCTGGACGGGTAACTTTGGCGATGAGATTAGGTCAAACGCTGCATGTTGAGCCGAGCCGTGCGGCATTTTTGCTGTCAGTCCATGCACCAGGATTTGCAGAGTTAGAAAAAATGGTGCGCTTGGAACGGGCAGCAATGGTGTCGATCGTGCCCGTGGATGATGGGTTTGTGGAAGTGAGTGTTCAAGGAAGCTGGATCGCAGACACAGCAGACGCACATTCTGGAATGTTTGTAACTGCGTTAGGCGATCGAATCGAGTTCTTTGTCTACAAACTTTGGGAAGCGACTCAGTTGCAGGTTTCGCCATTAGTTTGACGAAATGGAGAGTGAAAGAACGAGGAGAAAACGGCTTTTCTCCTCGTTCCGCACTAGTTCCTGCGCAAAATCATCCAAATCGATAGCCAAATCCTCGCACTGTCATGATGTAGCGAGGTGAACTTGGATCAAGTTCTATTTTTTCTCGGAGCCATCGGATATGCACATCGACGGTTTTAGAATCTCCCAGATAGCTCATTCCCCAGATCTGTTCTAAGAGTTGTTCGCGAGAATAAACACGACGCGGATTGTTCATAAACAGTTCGAGCAACGAAAACTCTTTAGGAGAGAGATTAATTTCTCGCCCCTCGATCGTGACGCGATACTCCTGCAAATAGAGTGTGATTTCCCCATGCTGCAAGGTGGGCTGTTCTTCAGGTTGAAGATGCGATCGTCGTCTTAGCAATGCCCGACAGCGTGCAATTAATTCGCGAATGCCAAAAGGCTTGGTCAGATAATCATCTGCCCCTACCTCTAAGCCAACGACAATATCAGTCTCGCTTCCTCTCGCGCTCAGAATCAGGATCGGAATCGTGTTGCCTTCCTGCCGTAACATTCGACAGATATCTAGCCCACTGATTCCAGGGAGCATCAAATCTAAAACGAGTAGGTCGATCGCTGATTCCTCAGTTTTTGGAGCGCGCATCAATTCCAGGGCTTGTAGCCCATTATTCGCCGTTACTACCCCATAGCCTTCTTGTGTGAGAGTAGGAGTCAGAGCTTCAAGAATGGCTTCATCATCATCGACGACTAAAATACGCGCTTGAGACAAACTGAAAGAGAATCCGGAGCCGGACGATCGCATAAATAACCAAGTAACATCGGTTCTGCTGCAATCGATCAGACGATACGATGCACTGAACCAATTCTTACAATAAGCAACTTTATGGCTTTACAAGGTTAAGCGCGATTTAAAACCAAATTAATTTCTATTTATTAGGTTTCTTCAGAGGTTTTTGGAATGAGCGGTTGAACGCGATCGCGCGATTTGGAAGAGTGCCGTGATTTTCTGAGTTTGGGGGGAAACCCACCGATGAGATCATGTAACAGAACATAGAAGCACGGAATGATAAACAAGGTTAAAAGTGTCGCCAATGACAACCCAGAAAAGACGACGATTCCTAACGGCTGTAGAAATTCTCCACCTTGCCCAAGTCCCAATGCTAACGGAAACATCCCTAGCACGGTTGTAATTGTCGTCATCAGAATCGGTCTTAAGCGTTGAGGAGCAGCACGCAGGATTGCTGATCGTCGATCGATGCCTTCTCGCTCTCGAATTTGATTGGCAAGTTCCACCATGACGATCGCATTATTCACGACAATCCCAACCAGCAGTACTGCACCAACAATCACCGTTGCTCCGATCGCAGTTTGCGTAACAAACAATCCTAAAATCCCACCTGCTAGCGCTAGCGGAATCGTGAACATAATCACCAGCGGATCGATCAGCGAATTGTACTGAACTGCCATGACTACAAAGACCAGAAAAGCAGCTAACCCGCCTAATAACGGCAAAGCAGATTGAATCTGTTGATTACTTTCAGCAGCCGAACTTGGCAAGCGACTGATTCCTTCAGGCATCTGAAATTGTTGCAGAATTTCGTCAACTTCTTTTAGGGCTGCCCCTAAGCTTGCCCCATCATTCAAAGTCCCCGCGATTTGATATACCTGTCGCTGATTGATGCGTTGAATTTGCCCGGGTGCTTGTCCGTTTTCGATCTGCGCTACATCGCTGAGTCGAACTAATTCATTGTTGTCAGTGAACAGAGGAATCTGCCCAATTTTAGAAGGTCGATCGATTAAGTTTTCATTCAGTTCGACTCGAACATCGACAAGCCGATTCCCCCTTTGGATTTGCGTTGGAGTTGTTCCTTCGATCGCAGTTTGAATCGTTTCTCCGATATCCTGTGTATTGAGTCCGAGAGCGGCGGCACGTTCGCGATCGCGGCGAATTTGGATTTCAGGTTGACGCTCATCTGTATCCGGGCGATACCGGGCGAGTTTTGCTTGAGAAAGCCTGCCAACTAGCTGTCGCCCTGTCTGTTCTAGTAATTCAGTGTTCTCACCTTGCAGAATTACATCTACTTCGGCACCTCGAACTGGAGAATTATTCAAAATCAAGCCCCGCACTTGCCCAGGACTAATTCGCAGCAAGATATCTACTAAATTGAGTTTGCGAAACTCCTGGTTCATCTTTTCTGCAAACTTTTCAACGTTCGTGTTCTGCTTCAGCGTAATGTTACTGGAAGCTCGGAGTGGATTTTCACTGGTATTACTTCCAAATAGAAAACCTCCCACTGTCGTAAACACGTATTCCGTCTCAGGTTGATTGAGCAGCAGTTCATCGACTGCTTTCATGACTCTGCGGCTCGTTTCGAGCGGAGTACCAGGAGGAAATTGAGCAAAAATATTTGCTTGTCCCGTGTTGATGCGAGGCAGGATCTCTTGGGGAATGCGACTGACTGCAAATAAACTACTGCCACCAAAGATCAGAAAGGCAAATCCAATGACTAAAAAGCGATTGCGTAGGACTCGATCGAGCAATCGCCCATATCCCGCAGTTGCCGCTTCAAATCTTCGGTTGAATTCTCGAAGCAGCCAAAATCGCCCAACTCCGCTGGAGTAACGAATTGCTAGCAACCGCGAAGTTGCCATTGGGACAACTGTAACCGCAACTAAAATCGATGCGGCAACCGAGAAACTAATCGTCAAGATCAATTCATTGAACAATAGCGCAATGAATCCACCAATCAGCAGAAACGGTAACACCGCAACCAAGTTTGTACTCGTTGAAGCAACTAAAGCTGATTCGACAGATTGCCCACCTGCGATCGATTGCTCAATGATTTCTTCTTTCCCTAAATGACTGCGAGAACTCGTGCCAAAACCAGCTCCTAAATTATCAGAGATTGTTTCTAACATGACGATCGAGTTATCCACGACAATTCCCACCCCAAGCGCTAGACCGCCCAAGCTGAAAACGTTTAAGGATAATCCAAACAATCGCATTAAGATAATTGCAGCCAAAGTTGCCAGAGGAATCGACAACACGATGATCAAGGTCTGCCGCAATGAACCAAGAAATAGTAATACTGCAACGGCTGCTAATGCTGCCCCGATCAAGCCTGAACTGGTCACATTGGAAATTGAATTTTGAATAAAAATAGATTCATCTAAAGTTGGTAAAAGTTGAGCATCTTGAGGAATGACGTTTGACTGCCGTAATTCTTCAATTCTCTTTTTCACACCTTCGACCACTTGAATCGTATTGGCATCCGGTTGTTTCTGGATACTCACTTTCACAGCATCTTTGCCATTCAACACTGTAAAAACTCGTTGCTGCTGCGTTCCATCAATTATCTCTGCAAAGTCTCTCAGATAAACCCGTTGGGATATGCCTGGAGCTTGTGTTGTCGCTTGCGCGTCAGTTGTAACAGGCTGAGAATCATTGACTTCAAAGGATAGATTGCGAATCTCTTGAGCATTGGCAAATCGACCGATCGTTCGAGTCAACGGCTCGGATCGATTACCTAAAATCCGTCCTCCTGAAATATCGCGATTCGTCTGCTCTAACTCATCTAAAACATCATTTAATCCAATTCCTAAAGCTTGCAGCCGATTGAGATCAACAATCACGCGTACTTCTTCTTCGACACCCCCCGAGACATCAACGGCTGCAACCCCCTGTACGACTCCTAATTCTCGCGCTAGTTCTTCATCCGCAAAAATCCGCAACTGAGAAGACTGAATTGAGTCAGAAGTCAGTGCTAATTCATAAACCGGAAGCTGAGAAGGATCGACTTTGAAAAGCCTGGGTTCTTCGATCGTATCGGGTAAGTTCCCTCGTGCCCGGTTAAATGAAGCCGTAGCATCATTTAAAGCCTGATCAATGTTGCCTCCCGGCTGAAAAAACAAATCCAAACTCACTTGCCCTTCACGAGTTTGAGAATAGATTTGAACCACACCCTCTGTTGTTGAGAGCGCTTCCTCTAGAGGTCTTGTCACTTCATCGACTGCAACATCAGGCGAAATGCCAGGAGCATTCACTCGCACACCAATTCTGGGATAGGTAATCGAGGGTAAAAGATCAACTTGAATCGAATTCAAAAAGAACACACCAATGACCACAACACACAACGTCAGCATCAATGTGCCAATGTGTTGCCGAATTGAAAGACCGCTAATACTAAAACTACTGCGTTGAGGAAGGTGCTGCATGGACATGAATTCTATTCTCGTGATAAAAAGCTCAATCGTACTGGTGCGCCTGCTTTCAACTCGCCACTACTGCGAACAACAAAAGATTCACCCGGCTTTAATCCAGAGAGAACCTCAACCTGCCCATCTGCACGCTCGCCCAGTTGCACCTCTCTAGGGCTTACACTGGCTTGTTCCCCCGATCGAGTCACAACATAGATCGTCGCAGTCTTGGGTTGAGACTGATTTTGCCGATTCTGCTGCGGTTTTGTTCCAATCTGAGTTGCAGTTTCAGGCACAACAATTCTCTGACCTTGCTGCTGCTGAAAATTCACTCGCGCGAGCAATCCGCTGCTAATCTGCCCTGTCGTATTTGGAATCGTGACTTCAACCGGAATCAATCGAGCGCGGGACTGGGTTACAGGCGCAATGCGGGTGACTCTCCCATTCAAAGTCTGATTTGGGAGTGCATCTAATCGCACCTGGGCTGCTTGTCCCACTCGAATCTGAGCGAGTTCCAATTCCGAAACCTGAACTTCGACTTTCACTTGACTAAAATCGCCCAATCTCACGACCTCGACTCCGGCTTGCGCTAAATTTCCGGGTTCAGTCGGACGTGCCAAAACAGATCCGGTGACCGGAGAAGTTAATACACTGTAAGACTGCCGCTCCCGCTCTTGCTCGACCACAGCTTGCTGAGCCGTAATCCGTCTCGCCGATGCCGCAACTGCCTGCTGGCGAGTCCCTACCTGTTTCTCTGCCGATCGCAAAGCTTGCTCGGCTGTGCCAACCCGAGTTCTTGCTGTTTCTGCCGTCTGCTCTGAGACTGCACCTTGTCGGAAGAGTTGGGCTTGCCGTTGATAATCCGATCGCGCTTGTGCTAACTCTAATCGCGCACGTTCCACTTGAGTTCGAGCCTCTTCAACATCCACTTGTAAGCTCGCAACCTCTGACTCTCTGGCTGCAACTTCTGCCTCTGCTTGGGCAACAGCTGAGTTCGCGATCGAGCCGTCTAATCTGGCAATGACTTGTCCCGCCTGCACGGCATCCCCAACATCAACTGTAATATCTGTAATTCGCCCTTCAGCTTGGGCGCGCAGAGAGACTTCTCTCGCAGGTCGAGTCGTTCCCGTATAAGTCTGTTCAGAGTTCAATGTGCCAACTTCGGCGATCGCAGCATCGACTGCAACTGCACCGCCTCGATTTTGTTGAACATTCGGCTGCTGCTGAGCATCCCCTGGTGGGATCAAGTTGCAGCTACTTAGTGCTAGCACTCCGGCAAGTCCGACATAGCTCAGAGTCAGGCGAGCAGGGAGCGAAAGTCTCATAGGTCTGAAAGATAAAAAAGCATGTTCACAATTTTTAATGATTTACACCCTAAATAAATCTTTCTAAAGGCTGAACTTGATGACTCGCCTTGGGGGTACGCAAATTCGCTTTCTTCCAAAAGAGTGACGAATTCTAAAGGAGGATTGCAAGAATCGAGGAGGTGTGGGCAAAACCTGTAAAACAATTTGATTTTAGGAAGAGAACCATGGCTGATTCACTGAGAACAATCGATGTAGACACCACGATCGCAGCCTTGCAGCAAGGATTAACTGCGATCCCTGTTGAGCAAGCGATCGCAGTTATTGAAAGCTGGCAGCAACAACTTCAAGGCACAGACTTAGCAGAAGACTTAGGGGATCTCAAACAAGCGTTAACCGAGGGCGATACGTCTACGATCGCTCAAATCCTAAGTGATTTAGGCGAGGATACTTCGGAAGCTGCATCTGAGGCAACAGGAGATGTCGCAGTTAAGGTCGAGCAGCTAGGCGAACTTCTATCACAAGCAGGGCAATCCCTGATGTAAGCCAACAAAAAGCGGATGTAGAAACCCACATCCGCTTTTTACTAGGGTTCTAACTCTAGAGAATATAGAGTAGCAAAAACAAAATAATCCAGATGACATCAACAAAGTGCCAGTAGATTTCTGCGGCTTCTACTCCGAAATGTTTTTCACTATTGTAGTGGTTGGGTTTGAGCGACCGCCAAAGCACCGCCAGAATCAAAATCAGCCCAAAACAAACGTGCAGCCCGTGGAACCCAGTCAGAACATAAAATGTACTTGCAAAAATGTTCGTCTTCAATCCGAACTCTAGATGAAAGTACTCATAAAGCTGACCCGCCAAAAACACAGCACCCATCGCTGCAGTAATCGCAAACCACAGTCTTAAGCCTTTCACATCATTCTTCTTAATCGAAGAATCCGCATTATGAATCACAAAGCTACTGCCAATCAGAATCGCTGTGTTGATTCCAGGCAGTAACAGTTCCAGTTTCGGAGTTCCTTCTGGAGGCCAAACCGGGGTAACGGCTCGAAATGCCAAATACGCCATAAACAGCCCCAGAAAAATCATGCCTTCTGCCAGCAAAAACACAATCAGTCCTGGAATCCGCAGATCAGGATGCTCGTGATGTGCCTCTGCCGCAGCTTCGTGATGATAGTTGAGAGAAGTTTTTGCAGGATCGATAGTGGTCATAGCTTTGAGCAATTAAAGGGCAAAGGATGAAAAGCAAAGTTTCCATCCTGACAGACGTTAGCGATTGTGACTTTCAGTGCCTCGATCACTCGGATCAGCGGCAACCACCGGATCAGGTTTCGCTCTCAAAGTTGAGCTTGGACCAGCAGACAAGGCAGGATCACTCGCATCCGAAAATGGAACATCCACATCTTGCGATCGCGAACCCATCCCATAGTCATACGGACCTGTCGCTAAGACTGGATCAGCGTCAAAATTCTCAACCGGAGGGGGCGAGGTTGTCATCCATTCTAAGGTCAACCCCCGCCAAGGATTATCCCCCGCAGGCTCACCCCGCAACCAACTCCAAGTCGCATTGACAATAAACGGCAAGGTTGAAACTGCAAGCAAATAAGCCCCGATCGTACAAATCAAATTCAACGTCGCAAACTTGGGATCGTACTCAGCCACTCGGCGGTTCATGCCTTCGAGTCCCAATTTGTGCATCGGCATAAAGGCTAAGTTAAAGCCTACAAAGCTGAGCCAAAAATGCACCTTGCCCCAAGTCTCATTCATCATTCGTCCCGTGATTTTCGGGAACCAGTGGTAGAATCCGGCATATAGCCCAAACACACTGCCACCAAATAAAACGTAGTGCAGGTGAGCAACAATGAAGTAAGTATCATGGACGTGAATATCAAATGGAACAGAAGCGACCATTACGCCGCTAATACCACCCACCACGAACAGAGAAATAAATCCCATTGCAAACAGCAACGCTGAACTTCCGTCCAACTTGCCCCCCCAAAGCGTCGCCAACCAGCTAAAAATCTTAATCCCAGTTGGAACCGCAATAATCATGGTGGTGATCATAAAGAACATCCGCATCCAGGGCGGTGTTCCACTCGTAAACATGTGGTGAACCCAAACAATCAAGCCCAATCCACAAATTGCCAGACTAGAATACGCGATCGCTTTATAGCCAAAAATTGGTTTCCGAGCGTGAACCGAAATGATATCGGAGATCATGCCAAACACAGGCAAGATCATGATGTAAACAGCGGGATGAGAATAAAACCAGAATAAATGCTGATAAACGATCGGGTCTCCGCCACCCGTGGGATTAAAAAACGCAGTCCCAATCAGCACATCGAACGAAAGCAAAATCAGAGCGCCCGCTAGAACTGGAGTCGCAATCAACGCCAAAATCGAAGTCGCGAACATTGCCCAGCAAAAGAGCGGCATCTGATTCCAGCCCATGCCGGGAACCCGCATTTTCCAAATCGTGACAAGAAAATTAATTGCAGCCAGAATTGATGAAGTTCCCAGTAGAAGCACGCTGAGAATCCAGATCATTTCTCCCGCTTTGCCTGTAATCAAACTAAGCGGCGGATAGTTTGTCCAGCCTGCTTCCGGCGCACCGACGAGGAAGCTACTCATCAACATTAGCCCTGCCGGGGGAATGATCCAAAACGCCAGCGCATTCAGTCTAGGAAACGCCATATCTCGCGCCCCAATCATTAGGGGAACAAGATAGTTGCCAAAGCCACCTGTTCCTGCTGGCACAATCCATAAAAAGATCATCACCGTCGCGTGAACGGTAAACAAACTGTTATAAACTTCGCGGCTCACGAAATCCGAATCCGGAGTTGCTAATTCCGTTCGCACCATCGTTGCCAGCACACCGCCAATCAGGTAAAACGCAAACGTCGTGACCAGGTATTGAATCCCAATCACTTTATGATCGGTACTAAAGCTAAAGTAGCGTCGCCAGTTTCCGGGTTCTTGCCCGTGAGCAGGGCGATTCGCTTGTTCTTGAAATTCGGCTGCTTGTGTCATAACAAATTCTTAAGAGGAATACGCTTCTGAGCCTTCGCTCATCGGGTGAAGCTGGTGCAGCATTTCAGGAGTAACCCCTGCATCCTGAGCATAAGGAGCAAGATATTCCGCATCAGTCATCTGTGCTGGACTGAGCGCGATCGCTCGGTTTTGTTCATCTGCCTGCGCCACTTTCATACTTTGTAGCCAAGCGTCATAGCTTTCTTGCGATTCAACCAAAACATGTGTCTTCATCGCGCCATGATACGCCCCACAAAGCTCAGCACAAATGACTGGATAGTCTCCTTCGACAGTCGGCGTAAACCGAATCTCAGATTGGCGACCCGGCACCGCATCTTGTTTTAAGCGAAACTCAGGAACCCAAAACGCATGCAGCACATCGTTAGCGGTGATATTCATGACCACAGGACGACCCACGGGTAAATGTAACTCACCAGAAATAATTTCGTCTGGGTAAGTAAATAGCCAAGCATATTGCATGCCTGCTGCTGCAATCGTCAGCGGTTCTTTTCCGGCAGGAATCCTGCCAACCTTGGGAGATTCAATGCCCATCACCGGAGCATCACGACGAGCGGGAATGTCTTCTTCAACCGCATCTGTGACTGGATTTTGCTTCACGGCTGTATCTGTGGCTTGATTGGGATCAACGTCTGCGATTAAAGGAGCAGCGATTGCAGATCCCTTCATCTGACGATGTTGTCCATGCGCGACCGAATGATCCATCGGGTCGAAGCCACCTTCAGAATTGTAGATATCAAAGCTATAAATCGAAATGCCTAACACAATGATGGCAGGAATCGCTGTCCAGACAATCTCGAGCGGAATATTTCCATGAACTGGATCACCATCGCTTTCATCACCTGACTTCCGACGAAAACGTAACAATGCGAACACCAATACAAAGTTAACGAGCAGGAAAATACCTGTCCCAATCGTTAACATGGCATTGAATAAATTATCGACCAGTGGCGCAGCTTCTGTCGCCGCCACGGGAAGCAGGTTATGGTTTTGACCATACCAGAGGCTGACAAGCGTCAAAACAATGCCTGCAAGAAGAGTTGAAATTTGACTAGGAATATTCACGGCTCACCCATCTTGCCTTTACGACTTCAAGAGTTCTAGATCCTGGTCTAGTCTCCTTCCACGGTAGGTCAGGTTGCCCAGAAAATGCCCACTTTCAACCTGAACTTTAAGATTTTCTTTGGGATCTAGCTGAAAGTATTACAGGATACCGATTTGGTTTTTCTCAAATCCGAAGAATTCCCAAAGGTCGCAGGCGTTCTAGGATTCCATGTCTAAAGTAGAGCTTAGAGCGGATGCTCTCGCAATTGATAAACTTTTATTTTGTTTTGGACAGTTTTAGTAACCTGCCCCGCGAAATACCTCTATGTCTGATTCATCGTTTAACCCCTCAACGCTCGTTCGACCCGCTGCGGCTCGCAGTTGGATTACGCGGCTCGTCTTTGCGCTCGCGATCTCAACGTTGTTCTTGATGGCACTGGGCAGCGCCACACGCGTCATGAACGCAGGATTGTCTTGCCCGGATTGGCCCTTGTGTTATGGCGAATTTGTCCCTCGTGCGCAAATGAATCTAGAAGTCTTTCTAGAATGGTTTCACCGATTGATTGCAACCTCGATCGGGTTTGGCGCGATCGCGCTAGTGGCAGTCGCTTGGTGGTTCCGGCAAGACCTGCCAAAATGGACACCCTGGGCAACCGTGTTTGCACTATTTCTCGTGGTTTTCCAAGGTGTTTTAGGAGGTCTAACTGTTACAGAATTGTTACGGTTTGACATTGTGACGGCACATCTTGGAACTGGATTACTGTTCTTTAGTACTTTGCTGGCGATCGCAACGTCTTTAATGCCCTATCAGGGAACCGGAACAGTCGGTAAGCTTCGCTGGTTCGGTGTTGCTGCAACTGGCTTTGTCTATCTTCAAAGCATTCTGGGCGGCTTAGTTTCTTCTCAGTGGGCATTGCATCAATGTTTTGGACAATCGCAATTATGCAGCGTGATGAATAGCCACATTGCGGGAATTGTTCCACCGACGATCGCAGTTTTATCTTTGGTGATTTTGGCTTGGCGGACTCCAGCGCTGCATCCTCTCCTCCGTCGTTTAATCAACGTTGCTGGCTTGTTGCTTGTTCTTCAGTTAACTTTGGGCGTTGCAACATTCAAGCTACGGCTACAGGTTGAACCTTTGACGGTTGCCCATCAAGCTACTGGAGCCGCACTGCTTGGGACTTTACTGGTGTTTACGGTTTTAGCGCTGAGAGACTCGACTCCAGCCCTCGAAGCCGAAGCTTAAACCTATAGTTCTACTCTCTCGTTTGACCAGGTATGGAAATGCAAAATTCAGCGACAGGCGTAATTCGCCATAACCAAGATGTTCTGCAAGTGATTAAAAGCTATTGGCAGTTAACAAAGCCAAGAATTATCTTGCTGCTGCTCATCACGACTGCAGGCGGAATGTGGATCGCAGCTCAAGGTCAAGTTGATCCTGTGTTGTTGATCGTAACTTTGTTGAGTGGTACGTTTGCCGCAGGCTCAGCAAATACGATTAATTGTCTGTACGATCGCGATATCGATTACATCATGGAGCGGACTCGCTCTCGTCCGCTCCCTTCTGGGCGGGTGAGTCCCCGAGATGCCTTGATTTTTGCGATTACGTTAGCGGTATTATCATTTGGCTTATTAACCTATTTCGCGAATCTTCTCAGTGCTTGCTTGGCAATGTCAGGCATTTTCTTCTACGTTGTCGTCTATACTCACTGGCTCAAGCGTCACAGCACCCAAAACATTGTAATCGGTGGTGCGGCGGGCGCGATTCCTCCGCTTGTGGGTTGGGCTGCGGTCACAGGGGATCTGAGTTGGGCAGCTTGGGTCTTATTTGCGATTATTTTTCTTTGGACACCGCCCCATTTCTGGGCGTTGGCGATTATGATTCGCGAAGATTATGCCAAAGTTGGCGTGCCAATGTTGCCCGTTGTTGATGGCAATGAACCAACCAGTAAGCAAATTTTTTACTACACGTTGTCTTTGATTCCGGTTTCGCTCTTGCTCGTTTATCCACTGCATGTGATGGGAGCAGTTTATGCGACGATCGCGCTTTTGTTGGGCGGAATTTTTGTTCAGAAAGCTTGGAAGTTGATGCAGGCTCCATCGGATTTGATGGTTGCTCGATCGACGTTCAAATATTCGATTCTGTACTTAATGCTGCTCTGTGCAGGTATGGGAATTGATTCGCTGCCGATGACGCATCAGATGGTTAGCGCGATCGCTCAACACATGCAAACGGTGATTGGAACATTACTGTAGGCATTGCCCAAATTGTAAGAAGTCGGAGTTTTTTCGGAAGCTCCGGCTTTTTTACATGATATGAGCAATGTCTAGCAGAATTTCCTGAAGACATTGAGAAACTCTTTTTGCTTTGTTTGAGCAGAATTTGCGATCGCGCTACGAAACGGCAAAATCAGTGATGCGCTCGTTTCTTGACGCACCAGCCCACATCTAACAAGAGGTAACGATCATTCTCTGTATCAAAAACAAGCTTAAGTTCAACATTTGGCTCTGGATGTTGACTCATCGACTCCGCATACCGCGTGAGCAATGCTTTAATACTCTGGCGATAGTGTTCTAATCTATCCTCAGGTTTTCTACTCAATAACATGCTTCAATTTCACTATTCTTAGATATCTGGGATCGTACTTACTCCCTGAAGACAAAGTAATCTACTCTCATAAGTTCAGGAATTGACCCTACTTCTTTAGGGTGCAGTTGACCATCACGATTCTCGTAGATGCCTCCTAGTCTAAATCCTGAATTTTGAACTCGTTGCGGCTTTGTGTAATCGATGTTGCCATTGTATCCAATTAGATAGTCGCCATCGATCGCAGGATCATACGCGTCGTATTCATGAAAAAGACGATATACAAGGTCGTACCCCTGCTGTAGTTCTTTGTCTGTGAGTTGACGGCGACTTGACCAAAAGTAGGCGGTTTGAGAAGGTTGGTCTGGATCTTCGTCTTCGTCACGTTCTTCTGGTGGAGTAAACCAGACAAATCGCTTTGGCTGAATGCCATATTTGGTCGAGTCGGGAGAATCATCTTCTTCATATTCAAAGAATCGGAAGTACTCGACAAGTTTGCCGTTCTCAATCAAGTCATATCCAATCTTTCCTCCCGTATCACTCACAAGAAATCTGATAATGGGTTGTTTGAGTTGATCTGAGAGTTCAATTAATCCATTTGGTGTCTTGACAGAGGTTTGAGCATATCGAAACCCCTCTGTCATTAATGACCAATCATGCCCAACCAATTGATAAGTGAATAGTGAGTTTCGATAAATCTGGATCTCTGTTTCCAACACGTTGCGAAGCGACTGAACTGCTTTCGTCGCTAGTGCATCTGACAATTGATTCAATGGCACTCTCACTAAAACAACTTCAGCATTTCGATCTAGTGTTTCAATCCCACGTCGCTCAGCATATGGACGAGTAAACTCTGTTGCCGCTCGCTGACTCTGCTGTACCAACTGCTCTAAAAATTCTTGCGACACTTGCCGATTCTCTAAGTTAGTTGTGAGTTGTAAGGTGCCTCTACCTTGTATCCATGAGGATGCTCTGGTATGTTCAATAGACGCAAAGACTGCCAAAGCTAAAGCAAATTGCCAGAGTTTGATCTGCATCTCGATCGACAATTAAAATTGTTAGTTCAAATATACCATGAGATAAAAGTAGCCTGATACTTACATTCCCACCATTTCCAGCATTGATTTCGCTGCCCGACGACAGGCACCAGGTTCTCCTAATCTCCGTCTCATTTCTTGATAATCGGCGATCGTTTTCTCCCGCTTCTCTGTCTGCAACAATTCCATTGCCGATCGCGCTAAATTCTCTGGGGTTGCTGCATCTTGAAGAAACTCCGGCACAATCTCCTTCATACCGACCAAATTCGGGGGCGACGCAAAGGGAATTTCCAATTTCAAAATATGCTCAGCCACCCAAGCCGTAAAAGGGGCTAATCGATACATTACAACTTGCGGAACATTGAGCAGCGCAATTTCAAGATTCACGGTTCCCGATTTCGTAATCGCTAAATCTGCGGCAGCGATCGCGTTCAAGGGTGAACCTTCTACAATCACAGCATTTAAGCCATATTGTGCGATCGCGCTTAAAATTTGCGATCGATACCGTTCCAACGACAAGGGAATCAGAAATTTCACATCGGGAAGTTTCGCCTGAATCTGCTGTGCCGCGCCAAAAATTGCAGGCAGCATGTATTTAATTTCTTGCTGACGCGAAGCAGGAACAAGCACGATCGCCGTTTCATCGGACGAGATCCCTAACTTTTCGCGAGCAGAACTCCGATCAGGTGCATCTTTCATGCGATCAATTAAAGGATGTCCGACAAATTCAGTTTTCGCACCATGTTCGGCGTAGTATTCAGCCTCAGCAGGAAAGATCGAGAGAATGCGATCGCTAATCTGCACAATCCAATCCGTTTTCTTCTGATTAATTCTGACCACCCACTCTTGAGGCGCAATAAAGTACACCGTTGGAATTGTGGGCAAGTGCTTCCGCACATATAAGCCAATGCTGATGTTTGGATCGCTATAATCCATCATCACAACGAGATCGGGCGGATGCGCTTGGAGATATCGCTTGGCTTGTTTCTGAACTTTCAGCGTCGGCAGAAGGTAGGGTAGACCTTCAATAATCCCGATCGACCCAATTCCGACCGTATTGCCGAGAAGTTTTGCACCTGCTGCTGCCATACGATCGCCGCCGAGTGCCAGAATTTCGATATCGATTCCGAGTTCGCTAGCTTGTTCGTAGAGAGCTTTGACGAGTAATGAGCCTTGCAAATCGCCAGAGACTTCGCCCGTGCTAATAAAAATTCGCTTTTTCATAACTCCTTCTGTCTCGATCCTCTGATCCGCAAACACAGCGAATCAGTCCTTCAACGTCGCACTCGGAGTCAATCCTCTACGCCCTGGCAACATTGACAGTTGCAGAAATCGCTGAAAATGCTGGACATGCTCATTTTCGGGCAATAGATCCAATCGCTCTAACGCCTCATTCATCGCCAAGCCCGATCGAAATACAGTACGATACGCTTTTTTCAACAAACTCAAATCTTCTGACGAAAACCCCGATCGCTGCGGGCCGACCTGATGAAATGCCCGAATCCGAGACGGATTTCCTTCAACAATCACAAACGGTGGCACATCTCGATCGATGCGACTCATGCCTCCAATCATCGCATGTCGCCCAATCCAGACAAACTGATGAATGCCCATCACGCCACTCAATCTCGCCTTCGATTCAATATGCACATGTCCCGCCATCTGCACCGAATTGGCAATAATCACTTGATCCTCAATCACGCACTCATGCCCCACATGCACATAAGCCATGAGCAGATTGCCATTACCGATGAGCGTAATGCGATCGGCAAAGGTCGGGCGGTGAATCGTGACATATTCTCGGATCTGATTGCCGTTGCCGATTCTCACTAGCCCCCGCGATCCGTCGTATTTCAAATCTTGGGGTTCAAGCCCGATTGCAGCACCCGGAAAAATCTGATTCCGCTCCCCAATCTCAACCCACCCTTCAATCACCGCATGATGCCCAACACTTGACCCCGCACCAATCTTTACGTGTTCTCCAATCACAGCATATGCGCCAACTTGGACGGTTGGGTGAAGTTGAGCATTCGGGTGAATTACAGCGGTCGGATGGATCAAGGTTGGGGCCATAGCGAAGGGTAGAAGGGTTAAAAGGAAGACATAGCCGCGATCGATACATAGGCTCAGATCGCACTAATCTTAATCGACTAGCGCAAACATTAAATCACCTTCACACGCAAGTTGTCCGTCAACTTCGGCACGACCGCGCATCTTTCCAAATCGACGACCCTTGACTGAAAGCAGTTCCACAGTCATAACCAGTTGATCACCTGGCACAACCGGACGACGGAATCTAACACCATCGATTCCAGCAAACATGAACAAGCCCTCTTGCACATCTGCCATTTGAGTTAAAACAACGCCACCAACCTGTGCCATCGCTTCAACAATCAGCACACCCGGCATAATCGGGCGACCTGGAAAGTGCCCTTGAAACTGAGGCTCATTAAACGAGACATTCTTAATTCCAACCGCCAATTTTCCAGGCACAAAATCGATAATGCGATCGACTAAAGCAAACGGATAGCGATGCGGCAGAAGCTGATGAATCTCCTCAGTGGTGAAGGTTTTCTTCACTTCAGGCTCAGCGGGAGTCTCAACATTTTCGAGCGGTGCAGTATGGGTTTCGATCACGGTTGTCATGGGCGGGTAAGGAGTATAGAACTAAAAATGTGCAGGTAAAATCTCAGACAGTTGACGCACGAGTTGAGTATGCAATTCATGACTCGCCTTGTACGCCAAAAAATGAGCCGTTGGCAACGTCCCCAATAAACTGAGATCTCCTATTAAGTCTAGAAGTTTATGGCGCGCTGGTTCATTTGAAAAGCGCAAAGGTGGATTTATCCATCCTTCACTACTGCAAACCAACGCATTTTCAAGTGATCCGCCTTTAATTAAACCATTCGCTCGTAACTGTTCGATCTGATGAGCTAATCCAAATGTTCTGGCTGGAGCAATTTCGGTGGCAAATGTCTCTGGATCAAATTTCCAACTGTGCCATTGATTTCCGATCGCGCTGAGATCAAAATCAATGCCATAAGAAAATCGCAGTTCGCTCGATGGCAATGCCGCCACAAATGCATCGCCATGACGCACGAATACAGGCTCGGAAATGACGATCGCAGATTTCTCTTCGGTCTGCTCGACAATTCCTGCTTGGGCGATCGCGCTTGTCCACGATCGCGCAGAGCCGTCTAATAAGGGAATTTCCGCTCCATCAACTTCAATGCGAGCGTTATCAATGCCCATGCCTGTGAGAGATGCCAGCAAATGCTCGACTGTGCGAATTCTGGCATCTCCATTTACCAGTTCGGTTGACAGCATCGTTTCACGCACCGACTCAATTCGAGCCGGAATCTCAGGCACACCAGGTAAGTCTGTCCGAACAAAATATCGTCCTCGTCCTGGCTCAGCAGGTAACACTCTCGCTGTCGTTTCTTCGCCGCTATGCAGTCCGACTCCATAACAAGAGAAGCTTTGACAAAGTGATCGTTGCACCTGTCGAGTCTTGCGCCCCTGATTCTGCGTGCTTACCATGTTTAGAATCGCTCCCCAAAGCCGAAGCGAATGTTGTTGCCGCCTTGATCATTCCAACCAAAGTCGATCCGAATTGGACCTAAGGGCGATCGCACTCTCACGCCAACTCCATAGCCCAAACCGCTGCCAGGTTTCCCCCGCACACCTGCCGGATTTCCTGGAACCTTATCGCCTGATCCGAGATCAGTCGCGGCATCGACGAATAGCGCGCCCGAAATAATCGAGAAGATCGGGAATCGGTATTCTGCGGTCGCTTGCAAGTAGCTCTTACCACTTCCGACATCGCCTTCATCGTAACCGCGTACCGAGTTGGTTCCACCTAACGGGAACGCTTCATACGGCGGCACATCTCCCAGGATTGTTCCACCTTGAATGTTGAACGCAAAGGCTTGGGCACAGCGCCCTTGAGGTTGGTTCTGCAAATCAACTCGACGGGTATCGCGATCGCGACATTCAGGCGTAAATTTCGTCAATCGAGTCGGAATGTAGAAGCTATAACTTCCCCGCAATCGGTTGAAGAAAATACTGCCTGACCCAATCGGTAGCGATTGTTCGGTACTAAATTGCAGAACGGAGCCGCCTGTCGGTTGCAGAAAATCATTTCTGCGATCGCGTCTCAGTACTAACTGCCCGGTGAACAAATCATCTTTACCCGAAGGATCAAAGGTCAGCGGGTTGCCCAATTCATCGACTCGGCGACGAATTCCATCTGCATCGGTTGCGGTGACTCGTTGATACTGTAATCCGAGTGAAGCTGTCCATTCGGCTCGCTCAAACACATTGCGCGACAGCGGACGGGCAAAGCTAATGCCGCCACCTGTACGATTAATTCTGGGTCGATCGCGATCTTCATTTCCCAGTCGAACTTCGGGATCACCCCCATCAAAAATCAGCGAAATTGTTCTGCGTCGGAACACACTCAAAGTGTAAGAAGTCCGGTACGGATCACCTGCAATCCAAGGATCAGTAAACGACAGTTCATACTGCTGATCTCGCTGACCAATTTGCACTTCAGCATTCAGTTTTTGATTGTTCCCGCCAACGTTTTGCTGTCCATAGCTGAGACTTCCAAAGAAGCCACTAGCTGAACTAAAACCGCCCGCAAGCCCGATGTTCCCGGTATTTTTCTCGACCGCATTTACGACAAGAACCACTTTTCGGCGATCTTCACCCACATCCAAAGACGGACGGAGATCTTCAAACAGTCCCAGTCCAAATAGCCGTTGGAAATCGCGCTCTAAAATTTGACGGTTAAAAACTTGTCCAGGCTTTAATTCGAGTTCGCGCGTAATAATAAAGTCCCGCGTTCTACCCCGAATCGGATTGCCTTTGGCATCGCGATCGCTGCCTTCTTTATTAATAAATCGAACCTGAATCCGCTCGATTTCACCTTCTGCGACCTGCAAGACAACCGTTCCGTCTGGGTTAATCTGCGGCTGTTGTGCATTAATCACCTGCGCCAAGACAAATCCACGATCTTGGTAGTATTTCGTCAGTTCTTGAATGCCGCTCTGCAAATCTCGGAAGTTCGTAATCTTGCCGTACTGAGGGCTAAAGATTCGATTGACCACATCTGCGGGGACGACTTGGCTGCCTTCAAGCTGTACCGACTTCAACGGCGGATTCGCAGTTACTTCAAACGTGACCCGCACTCCAAGCGGTGTATCTTCCGGGGTCGCTCTCACATTCGAGAAGAATCCAGTCGCAAAGATGGCGTTGATATCATTTTGCAACTGCGATCGCGTTGTTGTCCGTCCGGGCTGAGTTTGAATCACGCGATAGACTTCTTGCTGCAATTCCCCGTCAACACCTGAGACAACGACTTCAGACACTAACACTCTTGGCTCAGCTTCAGCGGGAGGTTGGGTCGGTTGTCCGGGTTGGGAAGTTGGCTGCTCTGGTTGAGGAGTTGGCTGCCCTGGCTGTAAAGGCTGGGTTGGAACCGCTTCTGAAGGCGTTTCTGAAGGAGTCTGCTGTCCTTCAGGCGTAATCGGTGCGGTTTCTGGAACCGTTGGAAGAGTCGGCGTAGTCGGCGTGATGGGAGCCGTTGGATTAATTTGAATCCGATCGGGCGTTTCTTGCTCGATCGTTCCTGCCTGAGCGATTACTGGAGCCATTTTTCCGTTCAGTCGCGTCTCGACAGGCTGGCTCGTCTGCATTGCAGGAGTCGTTTTCACAACGACATCTTTTGCAGAAGGTTTAGATTTGGAAACGGTCGATCGATCCGTCAATTTAGCTGGCTGAAGGGGCGATTTTGCCTCAGCAGAATGCGACAAGCCAAGCGTTGCCGTCAACGCAACCGCAGCCATCACAACAGGAGATAAGCGCATAGTATTCACAGTTTTTCGCACGTCCTCACACTCTTTCTGCTCAAAGCAGACACAACAACATCACAGAAGTTAGTCACGATCCCGCTAATCGGCAAGATTGTACCGCACCCTGAGTATCAATACCCATCCATGTGAAGGATTTTCAACTGGCTGATGCTGCATTTTTCAACATTTTGCAGATCATACCGTCTGACCTAGCACCCTTTCCATTACTTGCCGATAAGCACCTTCCACATTTCCCAAGTCCCGCCGGAAGCGATCTTTATCTAAGACGCGACGATCGGGATCGGTTTCGGATTGATCCCAGAGCCGACAGGTATCCGGGCTGATTTCGTCTGCCAGGATAATTTCTCCGTTCGAATCTGTTCCAAATTCCAACTTAAAGTCCACCAATGTAATGCCACATTGCTGAAAGAAAGTTTGCAAGACCGAGTTAATCTGGTTTGCCATTTGAATCAGTTGCTCGATTTGCGCGGCTGATGCGAGATTGAGCACTCGCAGTCGATCGGGAGTCAATAAGGGATCTCCGAGCGCGTCGTCTTTGAGATAGAACTCGACGAGGGGGGGATTGAGGGTCGTGCCTAACTTCAGTCCTGTTTGTTGACAGAGACTTCCGGCTGCAATGTTCCTGACGACGACTTCTAAGGGGATAATTTTGACGGCTTTGACCCGCATTTCGTTGCCTGAAGTCTGCTCGATGAAATGAGTTGGGACTCCATTGGCAATCATCAATTTGAAAAGATGGGTGGCGATCGCGCAATTCATTTCGCCTTTGCCCTGAATGCTGCCGCGTTTCTGAGCATTAAAAGCCGTCGCGTCGTCTTTGAAATATGTCAGCAAAACTTCTGGATCTTCTGTAGCGTAGAGAATCTTAGCTTTGCCTTCGTAGAGTTTTTGACCAACAGACATGGGACGACAAGAATTTTAGAACGCTCATCATTGTACAACTCCGGAACGTGGCATGAGTGAATCATGAATCTGTTCGTGCGATCGCACCCTCGATCATACGCAATAGATTTCTGCGGTTTCCGAAGTGCGATCGCGGTTCGACGTTCGGAAAACTCAAACCGATTACAATGACAGGTAACAACTTCCGTGTTTTTGAAGAGATGACCCTTCAAGAGTTACAAAAACAAGTGCTGCAATTGTCAACTCACGATCGCTGGCAACTGGTTCAAGCGCTTTTAGAGTCTTTGAAGCAAGAAACTGAACCGAAACCGAAGCGGGGAAATCTGTCACGTCTGAAAGGGATTGCCAAAACTTCAGACGTCGGGAGCGATGCTCAGGAAGAATATGTAGATTATCTGAGCGAGAAATATAAGTAATGCGGGTTCTAGTTGATACGAATGTTGTTCTCGACTTTTTGCAGGGGCGAGAACCCTTTTTAGAACATGCCGCAAGATTATTTGAGCGAATTGATTCTGGAGAAATCGAAGGGTTGATTGCTGCAACAACGATTACGAACATTTACTATATTGTTCGTCGCGCATCAGGAAGAGAGGTTGCTCAAGATGCAATCGCTCAAGTCCTGACGGATTTAACGATCTGTGCTGTTGATTTGGAAGTAGTGCAGCAGGCGTTAGCATTAAACTTCAATGATTTTGAAGACGCAGTACAGTATGTCTGTGCAACGGTGTATCAAGCCGATGCAATTGTCACACGAGATGTCAGAGGGTTCATTGACGCTGAGATCCCCGTTGTCTTGCCTGAAAATCTTGAAGTGACTGGGTGATAAAGCTCGGTCTCCGAACGTTGCGCCTCTAGAGCCTATTGATTGGCAACAGCAGCTTATCTTCAATTTCCTGCCTCACCTCCTCACTGACTCTCCCCTCCTTCAGCAATTCGACCAGAAATTCGTTGGCATCGTAGTACTGCCATAGAGCTTGACTCTGGAATTTGGTGAGCTGCCAGTCTTCACCAATATTCAGATGGTCGATCATTACTTGCCGCAATGCTTGAGTCCACCGCTGCCCTTCCTTATGCCACCAATGCTTGAAAGACTCAAAATCCTGCTTACACAAGTTTTGGGGTAACTGTTCTCTAAGCTGTTGTAGCTCATCCAATAGTTTCGAGTTGAGGTCGAGAGCAAGGTCGGGAGCAAAATCGAGGTCGAGGTCGCAGGCAAGGTCGAAGTCGCGAGCAAGAGCAAGATCGCGGGCAAAGTCGAGGTCGAGGTCGCGGGCAAAATCGAGGTCGAGAGCAAGGTCGAGAGCACAGTCAAAGTTGAGGTCGCAGGCAAAGTCGAAATCGTGAGCAAGGGCAAGAGCAAGAACAAGGGCGAGGGTAAAGTAAAACGCCCGAAGTGCAGAAGGCTTGTATGGTGAATTAACAGATTCAGCTTTTTGACAAACCCACATCAGAAACCTTTGGTTCTTGTCATTTTGCGAGATAAATTGATCAATCGCCTGTTTAATCAGTTTGAGCAATTTGTCAGACGGCTGAAATTTAACGAGTTGCTTCACCCGCTCTTGCCACTGAGGATCTGCAATTTTATTAGCAAGTTGCTCAGAAGAAAGTTGAGTCAGCCACTGTACAATGAAGTGTTCTTGAAAAGTGAGATGAGAAAACGACCATAGCTGATCGGCTCTCTCAACAAGCAATCCATGTTGCGCCTCGATCGCCCGCAATACCGCTTCTCCATCACTCGTTTTTTTAAGCTTGAGAAGTTTGACTATCTGCTGCGTCAGAACTTCCTGCTCAAACAACACAAAGTTCTTTGGATTCTCAAATTTCCAAGCTGCAATATTAGTGAGCAGTTGCTTCTTCTGATCCAGAGTAAGGGCACGATAGACTTCGTTTCCCATCTCCCATTCAGGAATTTCTTTCCACTCATTCCATCGTTCCAAGAGTAAATTGATTCCCTGGTTATAAAGCGAAGTCGTTTGAGTCGGTAATTCTCCTGTATCCTCAAAAACCCAGCACATCAAACTCAATAGCACTGGCGTGACAGTCAATTCTTTAAGGGCTGGATTTTGATTGATCGCATCCGCAAATTTTTGCCATTGCTGCTCAACTTCGTTTTTCGTCAATCCACTCGCACAAAACCAATTTTCGACAAATCGCTGGACTTGCTCTGGTGTGAAGTCTGCCACCTCGACAGCCATAAAGCCCTGCGGCATTTCTCCAGTAATTATCTGGGTTCGACAGGTCAGAATAAATCGATTCCCCGCATTTTCTGGCTTTTTAGCAAGCTCGCACACCTGCCTTTGGACGCTGCCTCGAAATCCACTGCTTGGCACTTCATCTAGCCCATCCATCAAAATCAGCAGTTGCCCTTGCTTTAGCAACTTTTCTGTTTGCTGAGGGGATAGCTCTAGCTGTTCAGCGATCGCATCTAACAGTTTCCAATCTCTTGATCGAATCTGTCGCAGTTCGATCAAGACAGGAATCAAATCTGATTGAAATTTCTCCTTGCTGCAATCTACTGCCAAATGCTTGAGGAACGTTGTTTTCCCCGCCCCTGGTTTTCCTAGAATCAGCAAGCGATTTCTTTGATTCGCAATCTCCATTCCGTCAGCCCGAATATCGCGATCGCCCATCCCCAAGCGATCGTTCCGCAAATCAAACAACGCCCACATTTTCAAGCCTGGCTGTAATGTCTGAGGTGGACGCTTCAGTAGCCACACATCAACATAGAGCTGATCGACCATAATCTCAGTTTGGTTCAACAGTCGAATCGAGTTGTACTGAGAAATCATCGTTTGGCGACAGCGCGATCGAATTTCTTCGATCGTCTCTTTCCTCTGAGATGTAGGTTTTGGAATCGAGCGAACCTCTTTCAGTTCCTTCGCTACTCTACGAATTTCTTGAGCGATAGCTAGAAATGCTTCGTCTCGATTCTCCCACTGAGTAACTGATTTTATGCCTTCACCCGGCTTGCTCGGAATTGCTTGCAGTTGATCTAAGGGAGCAAATTTCCATTCACAAGGGCGAACAATAATTGGAACAACGCGGGCTTTGCCTTGCTGATGTCGCTCGATCGCATGACTCAGTTCGGAATCGTAACAGTAGTCAGAAGCAATGAAATTTGGGCTAATCAGCAACAGAATAATTTCAGCAGTATGGAGATTACCAATCGCTTGTGCCCTATCCGTTCCGGCAGTAATATCCCTAGCGCTCCAAGTATCGATGAAGCCCTGACGTTTCAGCAAAGCAAGATGCGTATCGAGTTCATCGCAGAAGATTTCGTCTCTGGTCGCATAAGAAATGAAAAGCTTCAGGGTCATGGGGCAATACTCATCATCGATCGAAGAGAATGAGAGAATTCTTTCTTCTCAATGTAATCAATCCAAGGTCTTTCAGTCTAATTTGAAAAAATTACGATCGCGCACCACTAACCCCTGAATCTCTGCGATCACACTCATGAGTCAATTGAGCGATCGCCATCAAAAAAGCCGCATCCTCATCAGATTGCGGCTTCTCATCACAAATCCATCCGTCGTTCTAACTCAGACCCGTCGGCTTGCTGCCAAAATCTACAGAAACGGGATTGCAGCCCGGAAAATTGACCGCATCCTCATCAAGAAAACCAGCGATCGCCATTTCAATCACAGCCTCAACGGGAAAATTCACCTGCGCCGCATAAGTTAAAAGCCCCAACCGAATCTTCTCCGGCAGTCCATCTAGAAATGCTTGAGCTACCTCTGGGCTAAGATGTTCACGAGTTTGGGCTTGCATAATTATTCCTCCCGCTTCTTACGAACGTTATAGCGTGGCTGTGCAGATCGGATCATCAGTGTTTCGAGTCGATCGCCCTCTCGAAAAGACTGAATCGTGAGCAGTTCTACCGCAATACGGATATCAAAAGGACTGTAACAATCCAGAAACGCCCAAAAAAAAGCCTTATGCCCATTATCTCGAAATCGCCGCCGCAGACTCACCGCTAACCCAATATACAAGATTCCTTCTGCTCGATGGCGCACAGCATACAACCCACCGACAGCAGGCATATTTCTAAACTCACGACTTAGCGGATAGCACTCATCAAAAGGCATCAAGGATAGCCGATTTAGAATGGTTTGGGCTTCTTCCTCTAATTGCATCGTGGTAAAGCCGCCTCTTGAAATAGATGTTCGTAAGGCGCAATTTTACCACTGTAAGATTGTAGGAAGAATAAACCCCTTAAAAGTCACACCTACTAGCCAGATGAGGGATGAACCATGACTTCCAGCAGTGTCGAATCCTTCAATCCAGAACCAGAAACCATCGAGCATTTAAGCCCAGTTGCAGCCCGGATGATGGTAGCCGCATTTCCGCCCCACATTCAGGCAGCATTAAACGACGCGCTAAAGCCATTAACTATCCCGTAGAAGCTGTGTTAGAAATGGCAATTGTAGGTTTCCTCGACGGAGAAGCCCTAAGTTTCGTCGATTGTAAACCTCGATATTAGAGTTTGCGATCGCACTCATTCGCCATTGCATCGATCACTGAACCGTGATTTACGATCGCGAGAACGATTATTGCAAGTTGAACAGCTTGGGTTAGCAAGGATTCCAGATTAAGATGAAACTGCACGCCTATGTGACTCGATCAAATGAGCGCTCAAAACTATCCCTTTGCTCAGGAATTCATTACAGATGCGGAAGGACAAATTCGCAAGGTTGTGATTGATATTACGGATTATCGGAAGTTAATTGAAGCGATCGAAGATGAAGGACTTTATCGCGCCATGCTCGAAGCCCGTCGCGAGGAGCCTCTGAGTTTAGAAGAAGCCCGCAAGGAAATGGAAAAAGAGTGAATGTTGAATACTTGCCTAAATTTCTGAAAGACTTGAAGGCACTCAAAAGTAGTACAGGATTTGAATCTATAAATTCGCTCGTATTTGATGAGATTCCTAAATTTGAGCGATTGGAAGACATCAACAATCTGAGCAAACTTAATGGATTTGATAATGCTTATCGAATTCGTGTAGGAGATTACCGCATTGGCTTCTTCTTTGAAGAGAACACTTTGACGTTTGCTCGTGTTTTGCATCGGAGCGAGATTTATCGGTATTTTCCTTAGAAATGGCGGAAAGCTGGAAATCTATTTACCAAATCTTCGCCATCCGCAGCACAAATCCTGGTAATTCTGGATCACCGCTCACCATCTCAGGTTGCTCCAAAATCTCAGGCGATTGACCCCGACGATAAACGTGAACCGTCGTGTTTTTGCGATCGATCAAAAACCCCAACACTGCCCCATTCTCAATGTACTCTTGCATCTTCGCTTGCAGTCTGCTCAGCGTATCACTCGAAGACCGAAGTTCAATCACAAAATCAGGACAAATCGGCGCAAACGAAGCTTTTTGCTCATCAGTTAACGCATTCCACCGCTCTGATCGAATCCAGGAAGCATCTGGCGATCGTGTCGCCCCATTCGGCAACGTAAACCCTGCACTCGAATCAAACACCTCCCCCGTCCCATCCTGCTCAGCCCACACCCCAAGCTGCGCCGTAATCTTAGCATTTCGATTGCCCGTATCCGAGAAAGCAGGCGGCATAATAATCACTTCTCCCTTCGCCGTCCGCTCAATTCGCAAATCCCGATTCGCTAGGCAAAACTCATAAAACTGCTTGTCTGTCATCTGTACCAGCGCCGGAAAGCTAACGGTTAAAGGAATTGGCTCCGATTGAATCAGCAACGTCGTCATGATTCCTGCTCCCGACTCAGTACATTTACACTTCAAATGTAATCCTAATTCTAGACGAACTGATTCCGAACTCACGAGCCAATTGAGCGATCGCCCACCTTTCACCCAAATCCTCAGACCTTCTTGTGTAGAATCATCGCCATTACGAACCGAGAAAACTAATCATGAAAGTTTTACTTCGACTCCGGGATGCACTTCTCACCGTTCCAACGTGGAGAGATTGGCAAGAAGCGCTCGTACTCCTCACACTCTTCGGCGCAATTTATTTACCGATCGGTTTCAGCCTAAACTTCCTCAAGTTCCAACCCGAGTCAAACTGGCAAACGATCATTGCCGTTCTCTTCAGTTCGTTCTGGATGCCGGGAGTAAATGAAGAACTTTTATTTCGAGGCTTGCTGATTCCTCGGACTGGATCGCAAAAATGGGCGATCTCTTTTAGTTGGCTTTTATTTTTGGTCTATCACCTGCATCCCTTCGTGCCTGCATTCTTCCGAACACCTGCTTTTTTGATCGGCGCAGGACTGGTGGGAATTGTTTGTACGGTTTCTTACCTTAGAAGCAAATCGATCTGGAGCGCGATCGTCATTCATTGGTCAATCGTTGCTACTTGGCTGTTAGTGCTAGGTGGATTAGATTTATTTCGATTGCAGAGATAGCAATTGGAAATTCATAAACTTGGCGACTTCGCGATCGCATCCAAAATATCCTGAAGATAGTCCTCCGTATATCGTTGACTCACAGATAAACAACCTCTGCTAAAATCCGTTCCCCAATCCGAGGCTTCAAGCCAGATTTATGAACTAAATCCACTTTGATGCCGAGACTATCACTGAGGTAGTTCTCTAAAGTGACAAATTTCAATAAACTGGGTATCTCAGAAAACTCCACCAGCAAATCAACATCACTCGTTTCTGTCTGCTCTTGCCTTACATAAGAACCAAAAATTCCCAATTCTTTCACGTGATAGCGCTCTTGCAGAATTGGCTTATGCAGCACCAGCCATTGTCGAATTTCCTCTAAATTTTTCATCGCATTTTATCTGGCTCATCTTCTAGATCCTAATTCATCGGTCGATCGCAGTAGACGATCGACCCATTCACCCGGAAAATAGCGAATCATAACCTGAGAGATCCTGTAAGTTATGCTAGCAAAATGCTTTCACAACTTTTGATTACGTCGATCGCGCCTCAGATCACGGTATTGTGATCAATAGCGATCGAGAAAATTCTTTTTTAACAATGACCCTAGTTCCTCACAAGAAAGCAAAAGCGCTAAAACCGTCGAGCCGTCGTCCTGCGAAAGAACTGTGCAGCGAATGTGGATTGTGCGACACCTACTATATTCACTACGTTAAAGAAGCCTGCGCGTTTATCAATCAGCAGATCCCCGAACTCGAAACTCAAACGCACGGACGCAGCCGAGATCTAGAAAACGAAGACGATCTGTATTTCGGAGTCAGCCAAGACATGATGGCAGCCCGCAAAACAGAACCGATTCCCGGAGCACAATGGACAGGAATTGTCAGCACGATCGCCATTGAAATGCTGACTCGCGGCATGGTCGAAGGGGTCGTCTGCGTTCAAAATACCGAAGAAGACCGATTCCAACCCAAACCCATCATCGCCACAACACCCGAAGAAATTCTCGCAGCTCGGGTCAATAAGCCAACACTTTCCCCGAATCTCTCAGTTTTAGAGCAGATCGAACAATCGGGAATGAAACGGCTTCTCGTCATCGGAGTCGGGTGTCAAATTCAAGCTTTGAGAGCCGTTGAGAAAAAACTGGGGCTTGAGAAGCTTTATGTTTTAGGCACACCTTGCACCGATAATGTCACCCGTGCAGGCTTGCAGAAATTCTTAGACACCACCAGTCGATCGCCCGAAACCGTGGTCTACTACGAATTCATGCAAGACTTCCAAGTGCATTTCAAACACGAAGACGGCTCAACTGAATTAGTCCCCTTCTTTGGCTTGAAAACAAACGAACTCAAAGACGTGTTTGCACCCTCTTGTCTCAGTTGCTTTGACTATGTAAATTCGTTAGCCGATTTAGTCGTTGGCTATATGGGTGCGCCGTTTGGGTGGCAGTGGATTGTCGTGAGAAACGATCGCGGACAAGAAATGCTCGATCTCGTTCAAGACCAGATTGAAACTCAACCCGTGATATCAAAAGGCGATCGACGTCAAGCTGTCCAGCAAAGTATTCCGGCTTACGATAAAGCAGTCACATTACCCATGTGGGCAGCAAAGCTGATGGGTGTTGTAATTGAGAAAATCGGACCGAAAGGATTGGAATATGCGCGTTTCTCGATCGATTCTCATTTCACTCGCAATTATTTGTATGTGAAACGCAATCATCCTGAAAAACTAGAGCAACATGTTCCCGACTATGCAAAACGCATCGTCGAACAATATAAATTACCGGATTGAAGCTGTTAGAAGTTGGAGTGCTTCAACAACTCCAACTTCTAACCCCACTGAACAAAAGCTACACCTCAACTTTTTGCGGTTGCTGTTGTTCCATGCCCAGCAGCGAAGTTGCCTCAGCTACCTGCTTCCCTTCATTCATCAAGTAGTCGTAGAACGCCTTCGCGATCGCAGAAAGCTGCTTTCCAGACGGATGCACCACATACCAAGACCGCTCGATCGGGAAGCCTTCAACATCCAAAATCGTCAGTTGATTATTTAACCCTTCCAGCGCCAGCGTATGCTTCGAGAGAACAGATAATCCCATTCCACCCGCGATCGCCTGCTTAATCGCCTCATTGCTGCCCAAATCGAGCTTCACCTTCAAGGGCAACCCGTGAGCATCAAACAACTTCTGCACCGCCTTCCGCGTCCCCGATCCGGGTTCCCGCATAATAAACGGCTCCTCACAAATCCGTGAAATCGGAATATTCTTCTCATGTGCGAGCGGATGCGTCCGGGGAGCAAGTACCACCAGCGGGTTCTCCATAAATGGCTCACAATGAGCATCCGAATCATCCGGCAACTGACTCAGAATGTACAAATCATCCCGATTATCTGCCAAGCTATCTAGCACGTACTGATGGTTCGTTACCGTCAGCGACACATCGATCCCTGGATACCGCTGACAAAACGGCCCCAAAATTCTCGGAATCACATACTTCGCAGTGGTAACGACCGCAAGGCGCAACGTCCCCTGCTTCAACCCTTTGAGATCAGCCACCGAAATCTGAAACTGATCCAGCCGTTCAAACACATCTCGACAAGTCGAGTACAACTCTTTGCCCGCTGCCGTCAGATACAAACGTTTACCGACTTGTTCAAAGAGCGGCAATCCAACTGTTTTCGACAGTTGTTTGACTTGCATCGAGACGGTTGGCTGAGTGAGAAACAATTCCTCAGCGGCGCGTGTAAAACTACTATGACGTGCGACCGCTTCAAAAACTTTTAGTTGGTGCAATGTAGCATTTTGCAAAGCGAACTCTCCTAATTCGAGAAATGGCAGATTGACAAGCGGAAAAAACTTTTAATCGGAGCATCAAAAAACCACTGTATAGAATCAAATCTATGTTTTTCATAGACAACAGTGATTTTTTCTTATAGGTTTTGTAGCTATGATAATGCATAAGAGCATATTGCTCCCTTCCAATCTGGCGTTGTACGATTCAAAGTTTTGTCGGAGCGAGTCGCAGATTGTAGTTTTTGCAGTCCGTTGCTTCCCTTCAGTCTATGGCGTGCAACGCTTTCCTTATGGCTGCTAACAGAGATTTTCTAACTGAACTGAATTAGCGTCCGGTTGGTATGTGATGCTAATGGTGTGAAAAATTCTAGCCTCCCTTTTGTCCTTTATTTTGCGATCGCACTATGGCAGACATTGTTGATATTGCAGTTGGCGCGGGTTCGTTTACGACATTAGTAACGGCAGTTCAAGCCGCGAATCTAGTCGATGCGCTGAAAAGCCCGGGACCATTTACGGTGTTTGCACCGAACGACGAAGCGTTTGCTAAGCTTCCTCCTGGAACCATTCAAACGTTAGTGCAAAACATCCCTCAATTAGCTCGCATCCTGACGTTTCATGTCGTAGCTGGTAAGTACATGAAAGCCGATTTAGAGAAACTCGGATCGCTGCCTTCGCTCGAAGGCTCACCGATTCCATTTCATTTTGAGGATGGGTTCGAGGTGAAGAATGCAACCGTCTTAGCAGCAGATATCGAGGCAGATAACGGCGTGATTCATGTGATTGATACCGTGATTCTGATGGGTTAGATATCGGGTGAGTTTGAAAGAACGATCGTCATTTAGACGATCGTTCTTTTTTGTGGAATGAAGCTACGTTGTCAGGCATATCGCCCTCTGCAATTCCTGACAACAGCGCGTCATTTTACCGATAATCCTGGCTTTGAATCTCCCGGATTCGGGATTCTGGGCGCAAGAATCGATCCAACTGAGATTCAAAGAACCGTCGATTCGCCATCAAGTGATTCGGATTTGTATCATCCAATGGATACAGCAATGCACAGCGTAATGCCTGAATCACGGCAGAGGTGACACAATACATCGATCGCTGAAAACTGACGGCAAGCTGCACCAGCATGTCATCCTCACCGCGACAATGCTGCTTATAATAGTCCACCAAATAAGGCGGCAAGAAGTGCAACATATCCTGAGCTAAGAATGTCGGCGGAATTCCAGCCGTTCCCACTGGAAACTTGTCCGCATACAGAACACCGTAATGGAAGTCCTTTTGATCGTCAGGAACCTGTTTTGCCTGAGCGTTGTAGGACTTCGTACCTCGGAACGGAGACGTTCTGTAAAAGACGGCTTCTACATAAGGCAACGCTGCCTCATATAACCAGGTGAATCCTTTTGACTTAGGAATAATTTCAAAGCATTCACCATCAATGTACACATGATGATAAATTGGGCGACCTGCGATCGCGAAAATTCCATTCACAAGGAAGTCCATCGCTTGCGGGACAGTCGCTATCTTCCCTTCATCATACAAATCTGACATCTCGAAGAATACAGGAGCCATCACTTCCCAGAACAATCCGAGATTCGCATAGTACGATGCTTGACGGCACTGTTCCATAAACATATCTGGGAACAGCTTGTACAAGCCTGCCATCACTGGATTCTTACGGAAATAAGCCTTGATGGCGCGATCGGCATTCGCCTTGTATTCATCGCTATCGAGATACGGATCGAACTGATTCACCGGAACATACATGCCACGATGCCACAACATCGATCGCATACATTCTTCCGCAAACTCCATGTTGATGCGATCGTGCCAAAGGTGATGGAATGCGCGCGGCAATTTCTGATTGAGTTCGCCCTTTTCCATAAACTCAATCAGTTCTGGATGCGCTTCTGCTGTGCCTCGCCAAATCCGCAGATCAGCGTCATCGCCTGCATAGTGATTGTGGCGCTTCATATACTCATCGGAGATGAAATATTTGAAGATGGGCAGCGGATTCAGAAACACTTGCTCACCGATATAGAGCAAATCGCGCCAGTAAAAATCCATTGGCACAGCATACGCTTTGTATAGCCCAATAATCTGCATCAGATTCTCAGGCGTATCGGGAAGCATTGCACCCCCTGCTTCCAAACGATGAATCACGTCAGCAAAAGGATGCTGTGATGGGGGCAGCTTCGTGCGAGGAGCGGGCATGTTCATGGTCAGTTCTCTCCTGGATCAAGAATGCAAATGAGCGATCGATGATGGGTATCCGACCGTACTAGGAACGATCAGCAGAATTAAAAGCAACTTGCTCGGCTTGAGGTAAAGCAGCCGTGACGAGAGCCTTGGTCGTCTGCTCACTCCAGCACACTAACCAAGTTGGCTGAATTCCAAGCCAAAAGATCAATGCAGTCAAAGCTAAAGCCGGAACATACTCGACAAATCGCACCTTCGGGAAGTAAGCCGTCTTGTTGTCTAACTTTCCAAAACAAGTCCGATTCAGCAGAATCACAAAGTAAACCGCAGTCAGTCCTGTCCCCAGAATCGCGATCAAGGTTTGCCACGGGAACCGAGCAAAACTACCTTGGAACACCAAGAACTCAGCAACAAAGCCTGCTAATCCTGGAATCCCAGCACTCGCCATTGCAGCCAGAATCAACAAAGCACTCGTCAGCGGCAGCCCCCGAATCGGATTCAGCAGCCCGTTGAGAATATCGCGATCGCGCGTTCCAGTCTTCGCCTCAACTAATCCAACCAGATAGAACAAGAGCGCCAAGATTAACCCGTGAGCCACCATCTGCGACACTGCGCCCACCATTGCGAGCGGAGTCAAAGCAGCAGCACCGAGCAACACATAGCCCATATGCGCGATCGAGCTAAATGCGACCATTCGCTTAATATCATGCTGCGCGAGTGCAGACAAAGCACCATATAGAATCGAAACGGCTGCAATAATCGCTAATCCAGGACTGACAAGCTGCCACGAGTCTGGAAATAAGCCCAAGCAGAATCGAACTAAACCGTAAGTTCCAAGCTTCGCCAAAATTCCACCTAGCAAAATTGCAACGGGAGTCGAAGCTTCGACATACGTATCTGGTAGCCAAGTGTGCAGAGGCACGAGAGGCGTTTTGATTCCAAATCCAACCAGCAATAGGGTCAACAGAATTAACTGCGCGTTTTGTGGCAAAGCAGCAACATTGATATCTGCATAATCAAAGCTAGGTGCATGACTTAACCAAGTCACGCCCAGGAATCCTGCCAAAATCAGCATTCCAGACATTGCGGTGTAAATCAGAAACTTCATTGCCGCATATTCGCGCTTCTGTCCACCCCAAATCAGAATCAGCAAGTAGAAAGGCACTAATTCCAATTCGTAGAACAAGAAGAACAGCAGCAGATTCTGAGCTAGGAATGCCCCTGCAACACCCGCATTCACAATCAGGAGCATCGAATAAAACAAGCGAGGACGTTGTAGAACTTCCCCAGTTTTCAATCCGAACGTGCCACTAAATGCCACAAGTGCCGTAATCAAGCTGCCTAATGCCAAGAGAGGAAGAGACAACCCATCCACTGCCAAACTGTAGCTAATTCCCAACGTTGGAATCCAAGCGTGATATTCCTGCATTTGGAATCCAGGAACGCTGAGATTGAAATTGAACATTAGCACAATCGTCCAAAGCAAAATTGCGCTAGAGACTGCGATCGCACTGGTTCGAGCTTGTTTTTCAGACAAATTTGGGACTAACCCAATGACTAACGCCCCAATGAGCGGTAGCCAAATCAAAGGACTCAGCATCATAATGTTTTCCTTTCGCAGATCGGTTCTAGAGGGAATTTAGAGGCTTCTTAACGCTGAACATTCATCACAATGTCAGTCGCACTTTGAGGGAATAGCGAAATCGAAACCTGCGACAGAAAGGGCAAGCTCAACAACACGCTGATCAATGCAATTCCAAACAGAATGGTCAACATATAGAATTGCGATTGCCCAGAGTTGCTATACCGCAGATTGCGTCCACTAATCAGCGTCAGTACGCCAAATAAGTTCAATCCACCATCGACGAGATATTTATCAAACCAAGAGGTAATTTGAGAAACGAGCGCAACGAGGAAAACAACGGTGCTGCGATACAGATTTGGCGTGTAGAAGTCATACGCCAACAAATCTTGCACTCCTTTCCAAGGCAGAACCACAGGTTTCGCAATGTTCTTGTTGAGATAGACGATCGCGCTTGCGGCAATTCCTGTCACCGTTGACCAAATCAGCAGCAATGCCAAATCTGTATTCACTTCAGCCCAACTTGGCAACAGATTCAAGGCTTGCATAATCAACGGCAGATGCAGGATAAAGCCCATCAACACGATCATCGGCAGTGCCATCCAGTAGTGAATTTCTGGCGATCGCTGAGCCATCTGTTTCGACTCGCCTTTAAACACGAGACAAAAGACTCGCGTCACACCAAATGCGGCAAAAGCATTCACTAATAGAACCACACCCACAAGCCAAGGCTGCGTTTCCCAGATTCCGGTCGTGATTTTGAGCAATGCCCAGAAACCGCCCAACGGAGGAAATGCAACTAAGCCCGCTAATCCAATTAAAAAGCTCAATCCAGAAACCGGACGACGCGACCACAATCCACCCAACTGCGTGACATCTTGCGTGATGCTATTCCAAACGACTGCACCACTGCCCATGATCAACAGCGCTGATGCCAAAGCGTGAGACAAGACCAACAGCAAAGCAGCATCCGGTTGCTGCGTTCCCACAGCAATGAACACCAAGCCCATGTATGCCGTCACGAGATAAGATTGCGTCCGTTTGATATCAATTTGCGCGATCGCGATCAACGAACCCCCGATCGCACTGACTGCACCAATAAAGATCGTCACGCCTAACACCGTCGGAGACAACGCCAAAACGGGTTCTAACTTAAACAGCACCCAAGCTCCGGTTGCAACCACGACCGAGTTCCGCAGAATTGAAGCGGGAACTGGTCCTTCCATCGCCTCATCGAGCCATAAGTGCAGAGGGAACTGCGCGCATTTACCCATTGGACCTGCAATTAGCGCTAATCCAACCAAAGTAATCACTTTCGGATCAACCTGAGCCGTTTTTGCCCATTCTGCCAGTTCATTAAAATCCCATGTTCCTGCTAGGGGTAAGAGTGCGACCACACCCATCAACAAGAACAAGTCGCCCAACCGCTTCGTTAAGAATGCATCTCTCGCACCCGTGACGACGAGCGATTGGTTAAACCAGACTCCGACCAGCAGATAAGTCGCGAGGGTCAGAATTTCCAGAATAAAGTAGGAGAAGAACAAAGAATTGCAGAGCACTAAAGCAGTCATTCCCGCTTCAAAGAAGGCAAGCAGCGAGAAGAATCGCGCCCATCCCCAATCCATCTCCATGTAGCCAAACGCATAAGTTTGTGCCAGCAGGTTAATCCCGGTTACGAGGACGATCGCACCAACGCTAAGAGTCGAAATTTCGATCGGAATCGTCAGATTTAATCCTGCGACATCGAGCCAAGGAATCAGAATTTCCTGGGGAGGTTGGTTCCAAGTTGCAGGCAGTGCAAAAGCAGCGTGCAAGAAGGAAGCAAAAGACATCAGACCGTTAAGGTAACCGGAAGGACGAGGACCTGTCCGCCGTGTGATACCCGGAAACCAAAGGGCGGACAAAATCGCGCCCAAAAGAGCATAACAAGGGATTAACCAAATGCTCTGGAGCAAAGGGTGAGCCATCGAAATTCACCTCTAGATAGCAAGCTGAACCAGTCAGAAATTTGAGATAGAAAAAATTGCGCCGAACTCTACGCGATCGCGCTGCAGAATTAAGGTTTAGATTCCCTTAATGATTTGTGTTCCCTTAATATTTACCACACCTAAACATTGAAAGAAACCTTGCTATCGCGAGAGATCGACCGCTGAAATTCAATGGCTGCAATACATATAGTATTTAGATTATGGTTTCAATTCACCGAATCAATTATTGTCGATACTGATTTCCGAGATTGATAGATTTCTATGGTTAATCCAGAAAATAGCTTGTAGCTCAATAAATGTTTTTTTGATCAAATTTTATTGAGAAAAATCTATCAGTCAAATATCTTAATCTGATTAGAATCCGCTCTGAAGATCACGCGATCGCCATACTTTAACCCTGAAATGAAAGGAGCAATCACTTCTACGATCGAGGGATTCTGAAAATGTCCAATCTTCGTTTCAGGATGCGGATAGTAAACGAAACTCTCAAAGCTTTGATGCTGATAGATAATCTGACAGGGGACAAACGAAAAATTCTCTGGAGCAAATCCTTCTGCCCACTCAACATCTCTAAAGACATAGGGAGCAGCAAGAATTTCAAATCGTTTCGGACTGATATCAATGTTCAACGTGCCCGGAAAGCACGCGGTCAAATCAAGTCCACGTGCCTTAAAAATCGGAGTCTGCATCTCGATCGTGCCTTTCGGGTAGGGGCTATGTTCAGCTTTACCTGATGCGACCCCGTACCCTGCTTGCACAGTTCCATCAATTTGTTCAAACATCACAAGACTGGAAAGTGAGTAGCCTCGACTCTAACAATTTATCCATCCAACCTTCTAGATACCTGCGATTGATTTCTTGTTCTTTCGGATCTTGAGTCTCAATTGGATGCGGAGCCAAGCCCAAAATTGCGGCGGTCGTCACACAGAACATTGATTTCTGGAAGCTGTAACAAATTTGAACTCTCAGATCCGTTTCGCCTCTGACCGAGTGCCGATAAATCTCATGCAGATATTCTGGCAAGTAATGCGTCATATCTTGCATCAGCAAGGTGGGCGGAATTCCGCCACCCCCGATCGGTAACGGATCAGCATAAAGCGCCCCGTAAGAGAATCGCTCTTGCTCTAGCGGAATTTGGCGCGCCTGAGCATTGTAAGAAACCGTTCCCATAAACGGAAAAGACTTAAAGAAAACTGCCTCAACATACGGGACAGCCGTATCCATCAAGAAAGTCAGCCCCGCAGATTTTGGCATGAGGTCGTAAGTCTGACCCTCAATTTCAACACTCAGCGTAATCGGCAAGCTCGCATTGTTGACTAAGCCTGCTTTGACATGATTGACGACATCCTGAATCGTTTTGATTTCGCCACGATCATAGCGATCGCTCAATTCCAAGAACATCTCACTCATGACCGTCCAGAATTGTCCAATCCCGCTGTAGTAGCAAGATAAGCGAACTTGCTCTAGCAAAAAGTCTGGAAAGACTTTTGATACAGCTTGAATAAAGAGATTCTTTTTGGTTTTGGCTGCGATCGCTTTTTTTGCTAGCTCAATGAATTCAGCGCTATCGAGGTAAGCATCTAATCCACCTCCCCCGTGCCACATCATGGCTTTCATACAGTACTCAGAGAACTCGTAATTAATGCGATCGTGCCACCAATGCTTGAAAAGCTTTTGAGTTGTAATCTCGCCATCAAAGTACTTGAAGAACGGAAATAAGACTAAAAATTGCTTCTCAGCAATAAAGTTGAGATTTTTCGAGTAAGCGCCTAAGACAACGCCATAGCTTTTCAGGACACCCACAACTTCAACTAAATTCTGAGGCGACTCTGGCAACAATGCGCCACCAGATTCGAGGCGCTCAATGATGTCAGCCAAGGGATGCGTGGATTTGATCGGGGCAGCAACCATAACTTCTCTCTACTCCATCGGTAAACTTGAAACTGGTTCGATCGAGGAATGGGTTTTCGCGATCGTCGAATATTCTTGCAACATGGCGGTCGTCGTACTTTCTGTCCACCGAATCATCCAACTCGGCTGCAATCCAAACACCACAATCAATGCGGCTAACACAAACGAAGGCGCACGCTCAGACCACTGTACCGGAGGCAAATTTGCAAACTGATCGGGCAAGCGTCCAAAGAACGTCCGATTCACCAACAGCAAAAAATAAACCGCAGTTAAGCCTGTCCCAATCATGCTGAGCAACGTTTGCAGTGGAAATGCATTAAAGCTCCCTCTAAAAATTAAAAACTCAGAGATAAATCCGACCATTCCAGGAATTCCAGCACTCGCCATCACGCCCACAATCATCAAACTTCCAATAATCGGCAAGCCTTTTTCAGGAGCAAGTAATCCTTTGAGAACGGTAATATCGCGAGTCCCGGTCTTGGTATACACCACACCTACTAATGCAAAGAGCAGTGCCGAAATCAATCCATGACTGATCATCTGGAAAACTGCGCCCAACATACTCAACGGTGTTGCTGCTGCTGCTGCCAGCAAGATGAATCCCATATGCCCGACAGAACTGTAAGCCACCATCTTTTTCATATCGGTTTGAGCGATCGCAGTGAATGCTCCAAATAGCACGCTTACCACTGCCCAAATCGCTAGACCCGGAGCCAAAGTTGCCCAAGCTTGCGGAAATAGCTGCAATCCAAACCGCAGCAATCCATAAGTTCCGAGCTTCAACAACACCCCAGCCAGTAAAACTGAAATCGGAGTCGAAGCTTCGACGTGAGCATCCGGCAACCAAGTATGCAGCGGAAACAGAGGAATCTTGATGCCAAATCCGATCAGAATTGCACCGAGCAAAATGATCTGAGTGGCTAACGGCAACGTCTGAGAGAGGGTTGGATTATATTCAAACGAACTAGCTCCACTTAACCAAGTCAGACCTAAAAACGCCATCAGAATCAAAATTCCTGAAACTGCGGTGTAGATCAAAAACTTGGTCGAAGCATATCCCCGTCTCGCTCCGCCCCAAATCGCAATCAGCAGATAGAGCGGAATCAGTTCCATCTCGTAGAACAAGAAAAACAGCAGCAGATTATGAGAGAGAAATGCTCCTGCAACTGCCGCATTAATCACAAGCACGAGCGCATAGTATAAGCGCGATCGCTGAACCTTCAAATCCGTTGAAAACAGTGCAATCAGCGTCAAAAAGCTATTCAGCACAATCAACGGCAGCGACAATCCATCTAGCCCTAGGCGGTAAGTCAACCCCAAAGGTTCTAACCAGGGAATATTTTCACTAAATTGCAGTCCGATATTAATCACATCAAACTGGGTCGCCACCACGAGCGAAACAATAAGCGTGAGACTGATCACCGCGATCGCGCTTCTTCTCACCACCAAATCTGAGATCGATCCTGGCAACAGTCCAACCACGATCGCACCCAGTATGGGAATCCAAATCAATGCACTTAACATAAGCGATTCCGAAGTTTAGAAAGTTACCACATCGACCAAGTGAGCAAAGCTCCCAGCAAGCCAACGACCAACGCGATCGTCAACATATAAGCTTGAGAGCGCCCAGAAGCACTATATTTCAGCGTCTCACCACTCAAAATAGAAGCAAGCCCAACTAAATTCACCACACCATCGACAATATAGCGATCGAACCATGCACTAAATTGCGAAATCGAACTGACTAACAGCACAACACTGAACCGATACAGCCGATCAATATAAAAGTCATACGCTAAGAAATCTTGCACAAACCGCAGTGGAGCCTGAATCGGGCGAGTCCAAGCATAGTTGAGCTTCAGTGAGGCTCCCAACGCACAGCCTGTAATCCCTGACATCAGCAACAACCCCGCGGCTGACCAATTCATAAACTCCCAACTGGGCAAAAGCTGCAACGAATTCAAGATGACCGGAACGAGTAAGGTCACCACACTCAGCGAAATCATCGGCACTGCCATTGTCCAAGGAACTTCTGGCGCACGTCGCGTTTTTGGCTGTGGATTGCCCATAAACACTAAGCGATACACTCTCGTCAAACTCAGCGCCGTCAAAGCATTCACCGCTAAGATCACAACAATCAACCAAGGCTCGCCATACCAAAAATCATCTAAGCCTCGCTGCAATGCCCAAAATCCGCCCAGTGGCAGCAAGCCAACTAATCCTGCGGCTCCGGTCAAAAATGCGGTCGTCGTTGCAGGCATTCTCGACCACAATCCGCCCATTTCTGTAATGTCTTGACCACTGGTCGTCAGAATAATCGAGCCAGTACTCATAAATAAAAGCGCTTTCGCGATCGCATGAGCAAACAGCAAAATCAACGCGAAATCTGTCCAACCAATTCCAACCGCAATAAAGACTAATCCTAAATAAGCACTCGTCGAATGGGATAACGCTCGTTTGATATCAATCTGAGCAAGAGAAACTAATGAAGTTCCGATCGCCGTTACTGTCCCAAGCGCCACTAAAGCAGTCGAAGCGACCGGAGACAAACTAATAATCGGTTGCAGCTTAATCAAGACATAAGCTCCACACCCCACAACGACCGAATTTCTCAAAATCGAAGCTGGATTCGGTCCTTCCATTGCTTCATCAAGCCAGAGGTGCAGCGGAAACTGAGCACATTTCCCAATCGGGCCTGAAATCAAAGCCAATCCGAGCAAAGCCGAAACAGTAGGGGACAACTCCGCATGTTCCGCCCACTCATATAAATCTGGAAAATTCAAGCTACCAGAGAATGCTGACAGGGCAACGACACCCATCAGAAGCAATACATCCCCAACTCGTTTTGTTAGAAACGCATCTCGTGCCGCCGTCACGACCAAAGGCTGTGCATACCAGAACCCAACTAATAAATAAGTTGAGAGCGTCAGCATTTCCAACAGCGCGTAGGTCAGAAATAGTGAATTACTGATCACTAGCCCGCTCATTGCGGCTTCAAAAAAGCCCATCAGCCCGAAAAACCGACCCAATGCCCAGTCTTTCTCCATGTAGCCGATCGCAAAGAATTGAGCCAGCAAACTCAACCCTGTAATGACCCCCATCGCCCCAACGCTGATTGGAGAAAGTTCCAGCGAAAACGTCAGATCCAAATCTGCCGCCTTCAACCAATGAATATCAAAATACTGGGGTTCCTGTCCCCAGACCGCACTAAATAGTGCCAATCCATGCACAAACGCCAGCACCGTCGTCAATATATTGAGATACGCCGCTGGACGCTGACCGGAAGACTGAATCAATCCCACCGACCAAGGTAGGGTTAGGATTGCACCCAGTAACCCATAACACGGAACCCACCAGCTTGTTTCAATTAGGAACTGCTGCATCTTTCTCCGCTCACAATCGTTAAGTTTGATAAAAATGCCCCCCGACCGCTCAAACCTGGGGAGCCTCAAAAGGTTGTCTTCAAATAGAACGCTTTAAAAATGCTTGAGATTCAGCTTAGCGTCTCGACTGTGGAAAAGTAAAATGCGATCGATAGACAGAACCAATCATTGTGATTCACTTGGACTTATATAGATTTATTTTATAATTTATTAATATTTTATACATTGCCTAGAAATCGTTCTATGGTTAAAAGTTGACGAACTGAGATGCCGTTTCTACATCAGCCCAACTTATGTCAGAAATTTGCAACTATCATTGGACTTTATATTGCCAAGGGTCAGGCTCGACTCTATTCTTTTAAGTATGGCACTGTGGAAGATTCAAAAAGGCTAAGGATGATGGGCGATCCCCGTCGCTTCTTTCAGTTTAAGATGATGAATTAGTTCCACCTAACTTTTGGAGAATCGAAAATGCCGATCGCTGTGGGAATGATTGAGACGCGGGGCTTCCCGGCTGTGGTGGAAGCCGCAGACGCGATGGTGAAAGCCGCTCGTGTCACCCTGGTTGGCTATGAAAAGATTGGTAGCGGTCGCGTGACTGTTATCGTTCGGGGCGATGTTTCTGAAGTACAAGCTTCTTTGGCAGCGGGATTGGAATCAATCAAGCGCGTCAACGGAGGCGAAACTGCTTCAAGTCACATCATCGCGCGTCCACATGAGAACTTAGAATATGTGTTGCCGATTCGATATACCGAAGCGGTTGAACAATTCCGAAGTTAGCGTTTGACGCAAGTTTGTCTGGTTTGAATTGACATCGTTTTTTGATTGGAAGGGAGAATTACAATGGCTATTGCAGTTGGCATGATCGAAACGTTAGGGTTTCCCGCAGTTGTGGAAGCCGCAGACGCAATGGTCAAAGCAGCTCGTGTCACCTTGGTTGGATACGAAAAGATCGGTAGCGGTCGCGTAACTGTGATCGTGCGAGGCGACGTTTCCGAAGTGCAAGCTTCAGTCGCGGCTGGAATTGAAAATGTGAAGCGCGTTAACGGCGGACAAGTTCTGTCAACTCACATCATCGCGCGCCCGCACGAAAACCTCGAATACGTGCTGCCGATCCGTTACACCGAGGCAGTTGAACCGTTCCGTGAAAGCGTGAGCGGCATCCGTCCGTTGAACCGTCCATAATCCCTGATGCAAATTGCGAAAGTTCGGGGAACCGTTGTTAGCACTCAGAAGGAGCCGAGCCTGAGAGGGGTAAAGTTTCTTCTGGTGGAATTCCTAGATGAGGAAGGGCAGCCACTTTCAGTCTACGAAGTGGCTGCGGACAACGTTGGCGCAGGGGTCGATGAATGGGTTTTAGTGAGTCGTGGCAGTGCGGCGAGACAGGTTCCCGGTAGCGAGAACCGTCCCGTCGATGCGGCTGTGATCGCCATTATTGATACAGTGAGCGTGGATAATCGCCCGCTGTACAACAAAGGAACTCAATACTAGAAGCTTCTCCCTGCACAGATTTAGCTTGCTGAATGTGCGGTTTTGTTAGGAGAAAAGATATGGCAGTCCGTAGCTATGCGGCTCCGCCTACCCCGTGGTCGCAAACCCTAGCTGAACCGAAAATTGATGAGTCAGCGCAAGTTCACTCATTCTCAAATCTGATCGGCGATGTGCGGATCGGAGCGAATGTGTTGATTGCGCCGGGGACATCAATTCGGGCAGATGAAGGGAATCCGTTTTTCATTGGACAAAATTCCAAAGTGCAAGACGGAGTTGTGATTCATGGATTAGAGCAGGGGAGAGTCGTTGGGGACGACGGAAATTCCTATTCGGTCTGGATTGGAAACAATACTTCGATCACCCACATGGCACTGATTCACGGACCTGCCTATGTGGGTGACGGTTGTTTTATTGGATTTCGATCGACGGTGTTTAACGCCCGAATCGGAGAGGGTTGCATTGTGATGATGCACGCACTGATTCAAGATGTCGAAATTCCGGCTGGGAAGCTTGTACCGTCAGGTGCAGTGATTACCACCCAGCAGCAAGCCGATCGATTACCAGAAGCGAGTGAGCGCGATCGCGCCTTTGCGACTTATATGGTCGGTGTGAATTCGGCATTGAATGTTCCCAGTGCGAGAAATGCGGCTGTTCCGAGTCGGGATGCCGCGAATCAGTCCACAGCAGATGTTAAAGCTAGCAGTAGCGCTACAGAAAATGGGTCAACTATGAGCGGCGAAGTTATTAACCACGTTCGGCAATTGCTGGCGCAAGGATATCGGATCGGGTCAGAACATGCAGATAAGCGGCAGTTCCAGACCAGTTCTTGGAAAAGTTGTGCGCCGATTCAAGCAACAAACGAGTCCGGTGTTTTGGCAGCATTACAAGCCTGCCTTGCAGAACACAGTGGCGAGTATGTTCGCTTGATCGGAATTGATACGAAGAATAAGCGACGAGTTTTAGAGGCAATTATTCAGCGTCCAGGAGACAAGCCTGTATCGTTGGGTGGCGGCTCAGGCTATGCGGCAGCTCCGTCTTATAGCAATTCGTCTTACAGCAGTCAGCCTGCTTCTAACGGCAATGGCTATAGTGCAGGCGGTTTAGATTCGGCAGTTTTGGCTCAAATCCGCCAAATCTTGTCGAGAGGCGGACGCATCGGAACCGAACATGCTGATAAGCGGCAGTTCCAAACTAGCTCTTGGAAGAGCTGCGCGCCGATTCAGTCTACGCAAGAATCTGCGGTGGTCAGTGAACTGCAGCGCTGTTTGGCAGAGCATAGCGGTGAATATGTTCGCTTAATCGGGATTGATACTCAGAATAAGCGTCGGATGTTGGAAACCATCATTCAACGTCCGGATGGTAAGCCTGTCGCTCAACCGACTTCGCATGTTGCGGCTCCGGCTTCTGCGCCTTCAGGTGGTAGCGGCGGTTCGACTTCGGGCGACGTTGCTGATCAAATCAATCAACTGCTAGCTCAAGGTGCAGTGATCGGTTTGGAATTTGCGGATGAGCGACGCTTTAAATATGGCTCTTGGAACAGTGCACCTCCGATTCAGGCGGGTTCTGCTTCGCAAGCCTTGGCTTCTCTCAACGCATTCTTACACGAACACAGCCATGACTATGTTCGTTTAGTTGGCGTTGATCCGAGACAGAAAAAGCGTGTTGCTGAAGTCGTGATTCACCGTCCGGGAAAAGCTCATGCTTCTAACGGCAATGGCTACAGCGGTTCTGCTGCTTCTGAACCTCCAATGTACAATGCACCGTCAAGCTACAAGTCTGAGCCTCCGCTTTATACACCCTCTAGCAATGGTAACGGTCGTCTAAGTTCGGATACTGTGGATCAGATCCGTCAGTTCGTGCGTCAAGGCTACAAGATTGGGGTAGAGTTCGCGGATCAGCGACGCTACAAGACCAGTTCTTGGCAGACTGCGACTTCGATTCAGACGAGCCGCGATGCTGAGGCAATCTTAGAGGTTGAAGCTGCGATCGCGAACTATTCTGGTCTGTATGTTCGTTTAATCGGAATTGATCCGAAAGCAAAGCGACGTGTGGCTGAGTTAGTGATTCAACAGCCAGGTAAGTAGTAACTCCAATGCAATCGCCGCCCCTACAACTATTGCCCGTGAGTACGACCCACTATTATGTGAGTGGTGATGTCACGATCCATGCAGGGGCAGCGATCGCACCTGGGGTTTTGCTGCAAGCTGATCCGGGTTGTCAAATTGTGATTCGTGCCAGCGTTTGTGTTGGGCTTGGCTCGGTGATTCATGCTCATGATGGAGCGATCGAAGTCGGTGAAGGGGTAATTGTTGGGGCTGGCGTGTTGCTGGTTGGCAGTTTGATTGTTGGCGATCGCGCTTGTGTCGGATCGGGGACGACGGTGATGAATCGATCGATTGAGAGTTTGTCGATCGTGCCTCCAGGGTCTTTGATGGTTCAGCAGGCGAATGTCGAAGAAGTAGCGTCAACAGAAAAAGAAGTATTTGAGCCTGGATTTTGTCCACCGCCACCTGAACAGAACAGTGCGGAAGAGGCTCCACAAGATAATAATGGTTCAGCACCAGCAGTAGAAACGGCTGAGACGAACGGAGCTAAACCGGATGCTGAGATGAATGGATCAAAGCCGACACCAGAACCACAAGAGTCGGATGAGATTGAGTCGCCTAGTCCGCAAAATGGGCAGGTGTATGGGCAGGCGTATGTAAATCGATTGTTGGGGAAAATGTTTCCGAATCAACAACAGTTACCGAATAACAATGGCAACTCGCCTTGATTAAGAGAGAATGCTTTGAAGGTAATTCGGGTAGTGCTTTATAGGGAAGGACGTAGAAAAGAGAGGAAGCGATAATAGAAAAGGAGATTGACTTGAGCTGACTCTTGATGATCAAGCCCTTACTAACCTGTCCGAACTGCGGTTCACACGACATCA